>JALOTC010000145.1 GCA_025458085.1 Cypionkella sp.
ATACATGGTCAATGCCCATTGCGCCGATGCGATGGTCTGCATCTCCAACTGCGACAAGATCACCCCCGGGATGCTGATGGCCGCCATGCGGCTCAACATTCCCGCCGTTTTCGTCTCCGGCGGACCGATGGAGGCCGGCAAGGCCGTGGTCAAGGGCCGCGAAATCGCGCTCGACCTCGTCGATGCGATGGTCGTCGCGGCAGACGACAGCTACACCGATGCCGAGGTCGAGGCGATCGAGAAGGAAGCCTGCCCCACCTGCGGCTCCTGCTCGGGCATGTTCACCGCCAATTCCATGAACTGCCTGACCGAGGCGCTTGGCCTCTCGCTCCCCGGCAATGGCTCCACACTCGCCACCCATGCCGACCGCAAGCGCCTCTTTGTAGAGGCAGGGCATCTCATCGTCGATATCACCAAACGCTATTACGAGCAGAACGACGACTCGGTCCTGCCGCGCAACGTCGCCTCCAAACGCGCCTTTGAAAACGCCATGGCGCTCGACATCGCCATGGGCGGCTCAACGAACACCATCCTCCACATCCTCGCCATCGACTTCACCCAAGATGATATCGACCGCCTCTCGCGCAACATCCCCTGCCTGTGCAAGGTCGCACCCGCGAAATCCGATGTGCATATGGAAGATGTCCACCGCGCGGGCGGCATCATGGCGATCCTCGGGCAGTTGGACAATGCGGGCCTTTTGCACCGCGATGTGCCCACCGTCCATTCCCCCACGCTCGGCGCGGCGCTCGACCATTGGGACATCAGCCGCACCAACCACGACTCCGTGCGCGACTTCTTCAAGGCTGCCCCCGGCAATGTCCGCTCCGCCACCGCCTTCAGCCAATCGAAACGCTATGTCGAACTCGACCTCGACCGCGAAAAGGGCGTGATCCGTTCCGTCGACCACGCCTTCACCAAGGAAGGCGGCCTTGCCGTGCTCAAGGGCAATATCGCGCTGGATGGCTGCATCGTGAAAACCGCGGGCGTGGACGAGTCGATCTTCGTCTTCTCCGGCCCCGCCAAGGTCTATGAGTCGCAAAATGACGCCGTCGCCGGCATCCTGAACAACGAGGTGAAGGCCGGCGATGTGGTGGTGATCCGCTATGAGGGGCCAAAGGGCGGTCCCGGCATGCAGGAAATGCTCTACCCCACCAGCTATCTGAAATCCAAAGGGCTGGGCAAGGTCTGCGCGCTCCTGACCGATGGCCGTTTCTCGGGCGGCACCTCGGGTCTCTCCATCGGCCATGCCTCGCCCGAGGCGGCCTCGGGCGGCGCGATCGGCCTCGTGCGCGATGGCGACATGATCGACATCGACATTCCCGCCCGCACCATCAACCTACGGATTTCCGAGGCGGAACTTGCCGCCCGCCGGGCCGAACAGGACGCGAAGGGCTGGAAGCCCGCCAAGTCCCGCCCCCGCAAGGTCACCACCGCGCTTAAGGCCTATGCCATGCTCGCCGCCTCGGCGGACAAGGGCGCCGTGCGGATCCTGCCCGAAGGGCTCTGATCCCGCCCTCTTTCGGTGCGGGCCTGTTCCCCAAAGGAGCCAAAGCTCCTCCCTTCGAACAGGCCCGCCCGCCCTTGGTCAGCGCCCTTCTCCTGATGCCCCACCGATTGTACCAATCGTCCGGATGCACAGCGCAAGGATGCAGGTCACGATATGGGCCACCCCACAGCCCAAAAGTCGTCCCGATCATGACCCCCGCAGAAATCGCTCTCGTCCAATCCTCGTTCAGCGCGGCCAGCGGCAAAGGGCCAGAGCTGATCGCGCTCTTCTACGAAAAGCTGTTTCAGCACTATCCCGAAACGCGCCGGCTCTTTCCCCATGACCTGACCGATCAAAAGCAGAAATTGCTGCAAACGCTGGCCTATGCGGTGAATTCCATCGCGCATCCGGCGGCGCTCGCTCCGATCCTGCGGGATCTGGGGCAAAGTCATCGCAGCGCCCATGTGGAACCGGCCCATTACGCCATGGTCGGCGCCGCCCTCATCGGGGCACTGCGCGACACGCTCGGCCCCGGCTTCACCCCCGAGGTGGAACGCGCATGGATCGCCTGCTTCCTCCTCGTCTCCCGCACGATGGACTCGCGCACCGCCGAGGTTGCCCTCTCGTCCTAAGCCAAGCGGCCTCAGCCAGAGCGCCACGGCAGCAGGACGGCTTGCCCCAAGGCCGCGCGCCTGCTAGGCCCGGCCCATGTTGTCCTATCAGCACCTCTACCACGCCGGAAATCTGGCCGATGTCCACAAGCACGCGCTTCTGGCCGTGGCGCTTGACTATATGACGCGCAAGGACAAGCCCCTCACCTATCTGGAAACCCACGCTGGCCGGGGCCTTTATGACCTTTCCGCCGCCGAGGCTGTCAAGACAGGCGAAGCCGCGCAAGGCATCGCCCGCGTGGCCTCTTGGTTCACCCCAGACCACCCTTACGCCCGCGCGCTCGCCGCCACCCGCGCCGAACGCGGCCCCTCCGCCTATCCGGGCAGCCCCCTGATCGCAGGGCATCTCCTGCGCGAGAGCGACACAATTCACCTCTGCGAACTCCACCCGCAGGAACGCGCGGCGCTCGACTATGCCACCGCCCCTTTTGGCGCGCATGTCTATGCTGAGGATGGCTTTGCCAAGGCGCTCTCGCTCTGCCCGCCCACCCCGCGCCGGGGGATGCTGCTCATTGACCCAAGCTACGAGGTCAAATCCGATTACGAGACGATCCCCCGCGTCATCGGCCAGATCGCGCGGAAATGGAACGTCGGCGTGATCGCGCTCTGGTATCCTGTCCTCGTGGGGGGCCTCCACGGCCCGATGGTGGCAAGCTTGCGCGCCCAGCACCCCGAGGCGCTGTTCAGCGAGGTCCGCTTCCCCCCCGCCCGCGAAGGCCACCGCATGGTCGGCTCCGGCATGGTCGTCATCAACCCGCCTTGGGGCTTGGCAGAGGAGGCGACCCGCCTCTCCCGCCTCTTTGCAGCCTTGCGCTAAACCTCCTGCCCCAGCATCCGCCCGGCCATTTCGGTCAGATCACGGCTCAGCCCGCGGGTGCCAAGGATGCGCGCCAAGACCTCCTCGACCATCCCCTGCCGGTCGGCATCATAACGCCGCCATGTCTCGAACGCCGTGGACATCCGCGCCGCCGTCTGCGGGTTGAGGGGGTCAAGCTTCAAAAGCCACTCCGCCACGAAATTATATCCCGCCCCATCGGCCCGATGGAACCCGGCATGATTGGCGCTCAGCGCCCCGATGACCGACCGGAAGCGGTTGGGATTCTTCCACGTGAATCCCGGATGCGCGACCAAGCCCCGCGCCACCTCCACCGCCTGCGCAGGCGGGGCGAGCGCGACCTGCACCATGAACCATTTGTCCATCACATTGGCATCATGCCGCCACCGCGCCTCGAACCGCGCCAGCGCCTCTGCCCCCGCCCCCACCTCGACCAGCGCGGCCAAGGCCCCCATCGTCTCCGTCATATTGTCCGCCGCCGCAAAGGCCGCCCGCGCCGCAGCACCGCCATCCACCCGCGCCAGCACCTGCCCCACCGCCACACGCAAGGCCCGCCGCCCCGCCGCCCGCGCATCGGGCGAAAACGGCCCCGGCTCCGCCAATGCCGCCATCAGCGCGGGCAGACCGGGCGCAAGCCTTGCGGCCAGTGCCTCCCCCATCCGCCGCCGCGCCGCATGGATGCGGTCCGGGTCCGGCACATGGCCCGCCAGGTGCAGCGTCTGCGCCATATCATCCTCTGAGGGCAGCCGCAGACACAGCGCCCGAAACGCGGGATCAAGGCTTTCGTCAAAAACCACCCGCGCCAAAGCCTCCAACCACTCCGGCCCCGGCTGCGCACCCTCCGTCACCATCCGCGCGAGCAGATCCTTGGCCAGTTGCCGCCCCGCCTCCCATGTGTTGAACGGGTCGGTATCATGGGCGAGCAAGAAGGCCCGCTCCTCTGCCGAACTCTCGCGCTCCAACACCACAGGCGCCGAAAACCCCCGCAGGATCGATGGCACAGGCCGCGCGCCCAAACCGTCAAAGCTAAAGCTCTGCCGCGCCTCCGTCATCTCCAGCACCGTGGTCGGCACCACCTCATCCCCATTGGGATTGAGCAGCCCCACCGCAATCGGAATGACCTTGGCCCCCTTCTCCGCCTGCCCCGGCGTCGGCGGGTTCTCTTGGGTAAAGGTCAGCGTGAACCGCCCATCGTCCCAGGCCTCCTCCACCCGCAGACGCGGCGTGCCCGCTTCCGTGTACCAGCGCTTGAACTGGCCCAAATCCCGCCCCGTGGCCTCCTCGAAAACCCTCAGCCAATCCTCGATCGTCGCCGCCTGCCCATCATGCCGGTCAAAATACAAATCCAGCGCCCGCGCATAGCCTTCGTCCCCCACAAGGCGCTTGAGCATCCCGATGACCTCGGCCCCCTTCTCGTAAATCGTGGCCGTGTAGAAATTGTTGATCTCCACATAGCTATCGGGCCGCACCGGATGCGCCAGCGGCCCCTGATCCTCACGGAACTGCCGCGCGCGCAGCAGAAGCACATCTTCGATCCGCTTCACGGCATGGGACCGCATATCCCCCGAAAACTGCTGATCGCGAAAGACTGTCAGCCCTTCCTTCAGGCACAGCTGAAACCAATCGCGGCAGGTGATCCGGTTCCCCGTCCAATTGTGAAAATACTCATGCGCGATGATCGCCTCGATCCGGGCGAAATCATCATCCGTGGCACTCTCGGGGCTGGCCAGCACGAATTTGGAGTTGAAGATGTTCAACCCCTTGTTCTCCATTGCCCCCATGTTGAAATCATCGACCGCCACGATGTTGAACACATCCAGATCATATTCGCGGCCGTAAACCTCCTCATCCCAGCGCATGGACCGGATCAGGCTGTCCATCGCATAGGCGCAGCGGTCCTCATCGCCTGCGCGCACCCAGATGTTCAGCGCCACCTCCCGGCCCGAGGCGGTGGTGAATGCCGCGGAATGCGCCACCAGATCCCCCGCCACCAGCGCGAACAGATAGGCAGGCTTCGGCCAGGGATCGTCCCACTCCGCCCATCCCGCCCCCCGCGCGACCGGGTTGCCGTTCGACAAAAGCACCGGCAAATCCCCCTCCACCCGCACGCGAAACGGGGCCATCACATCGGGCCGGTCGGGGTAAAAGGTGATCTTGCGAAAACCCTCCGCCTCGCATTGCGTGCAATACATGCCGTTTGACATGTAAAGCCCCTCCAGCGCCGTGTTTTTCTCGGGCGAAATCTCGACCAGGGTCTCCACCACAAAAGGCCCCTCGGGCAGCAGCGCCGCTGAAAGCGTCAGCCCCGTCTCATCGGGCGTCACATCCACCAGCGCCCCATCCACCCGGCAGGAGATCAGCCGCAACCCCTCGCCATCCAGCCGCAAATGATGATGCCCCCGCGCCGCCGGATTGGGCCGCAGATGCAACCGCGCCGCCACCTTCGTCGCGCGCGGCGCAAGCTGAAACGTCAGCTCCACCCGGTCCACCAGATGGCTAAAGGGGCGGTAATCCTCCAGATAAACAGGCTGGGGCGCGGCATCCTTCATGGCGATCCTCGTCTTTCCAAATCAACCTCGCCAAGATGTAGCAGCTTTTCCGCCAAGGTCAGCCTCCCGCCACTGCCCCCCAAACACCCAAACCACAGACCAAACCCCGCAAGCACAAATCCCTCCCTCTCCTTTGCCCCTTCATCTTGGCCAAAATACTCTCGGGAGGGGTCCGGGGAGGGCAGACAGCCCTCCCCGGGGCATATCCAAAAGAGATCGGGGTCGGGCAGACAGCCCTCCCCGGGGCATATCCAAAAGAGATCGGGGTCGGGCAGACA
>JALOTC010000016.1 GCA_025458085.1 Cypionkella sp.
GATCCATCCGCCCATCGGCCAAGGCGCGACGAGTAAATTCCCCGGGTTCGGCAAGCCTTAGCCCTCCCATTCCTGCCAAAACTTCCGTCAACCGAGCTAAAACAGCAACGCTGCCATGAACTTGAAGCTCGACAACATCCTCGCCGGTAAAGCTTTTCCCTTCTGGGAACCAAATCACCACCGCTTCATCAATCACTTCCCCGCCCGCCATCAACTGACGAAGACTGGCACGATGCGGACGCAAATCACTTGCCCCAAGCGCCGCTGCTGCCGCGCGAGCCAATGACCCAGAAATCCGAATGACGGAAACGCCCGCCTTTCCCCGCGCGGTCGCCTGGGCAAAGATCGTGTCCTGCATCGGTCACCACGGCCAAAAGGTGTTCATGGATTCGAAGAATTCCGAGTTTGTCTTGGTTTGCTTCAGTTTGGATAAGAGGAATTCGATCGCATCTGTCGTGCCCATCGGATTCAGAATCCTGCGCAGAACATAGGTCTTTTGCAGATCGGTCTTTTCGACCAGCAAATCTTCTTTCCGGGTGCCAGATTTCAGGATGTCGATGGCCGGGAAGACCCGCTTGTCTGCAACCTTCCGGTCAAGGACGATCTCGCTGTTGCCGGTTCCTTTGAATTCCTCAAAGATCACTTCATCCATGCGACTGCCGGTATCAATCAGCGCTGTCGCGATGATGGTAAGGCTTCCACCTTCCTCAATGTTCCGCGCCGCGCCAAAGAACCGCTTGGGCCGTTGCAGCGCGTTTGCATCCACGCCACCGGTCAGCACTTTGCCAGAGCTTGGCACAACCGTGTTAAAAGCGCGCCCGAGACGGGTGATCGAGTCGAGAAGGATCACGACATCCCGCTTATGTTCGACCAAGCGCTTGGCTTTTTCGATCACCATTTCCGCCACGGCCACATGCCGCGTTGCCGGTTCGTCAAAGGTCGAGGAGATGACCTCTCCCTTCACGCTCCGCTGCATATCGGTCACTTCTTCCGGCCGCTCGTCGATTAGAAGAACGATCAGATAGCATTCCGGATGATTCACTTCGATTGACCGTGCAATGTTCTGCAACAACACGGTCTTACCAGTCCTTGGCGGCGCCACGATCAGCGCGCGTTGGCCTTTCCCGATCGGGCAAACCAGATCAATGATCCGCGCCGAGCGATCCTTGATCGTCGGATCTTCGATTTCCATCTTCAACCGCTCATCGGGATACAGCGGCGTCAGGTTGTCGAAGTGCACCTTATGACGCGCACGTTCCGGATCGTCGAAGTTGATCTTCGTTGCCTTCACAAGGCTGAAATAGCGTTCATTCTCGCGCGGAGCTTGAATCACGCCTTCAATCGAATCCCCTGTCCGAAGGCTGAACTGCCGAATCATGTCAGGCGAGACATAGATATCATCTGGTCCGGGCAAATAGTTGGCCTCGGGGCTTCGCAGGAACCCAAAGCCATCTTGCAGCACTTCCAGAACACCATCACCCCCGATTTCCCAGCCTTCCTCGGCGTGTTCCTTGAGAATCTGGAACATCATCTCGCCCTTGCGCATGCTCGGGGCGTTTTCGATCTCCCACTCTTCGGCCATAGCCAGAAGATCGGCCGGCGTTTTAGCTTTCAGATCGGCGAGGTTCAGGCGTTCGGTGGTCATGGAACATCCTAGAAGGCACCAAGACCCTCAGGTCACGGCGCATCAGTTTCAAAAGGGGAAGTGCCTTGGGCCGGACGGCCCTGCCTCACCGCCGGTAAAGCCGTTTCAGTGCAAAGTCAACAAATCAGAACCGCACAACCACGGCGAACACGATGATCAACATCAAAACCGTCGGTACTTCGTTCATCAGCCGATAGTCACGCCCGGTCAGCCGGTTGCGACCTTCAAGGAAATCCTTCCGTCGTGCAGCAAGCCACATGTGAAACCATGTCATGCAGACAACGGAACCAGCTTTGGCCCAAGCCCAGATGGAACCCCAGTCGACAATGCCCGGAATGGCAACCAGCAAAAGACCAAAGACCCAAGTCGCGATCATTGCTGGATTCATAATCGCGCGCAGCAGAAGGCGCTCCTGATGCTGGAACAACAGGTCCATGTCCGAACCTGTGACAACCCCAGCCTTCTTCAACCCTTCGGTGTGATAGACATAAAGCCGAGGCAAGTAGAAAAGCCCAGCCATCCAACTGATCACGGAAACGATATGGCTCGCCTTGATCCATGGATACAGGTCAGACAACCAGTCGATCATGCTTCACGCCCTCTTGTTCTTTTTCTTCTTAAAGAGAGAAATAAAAGAAATGTCGATGATGTAGGGCATGTGGACAACGGGAATTCTGTTGTTTGCGACGCTTTACCCACAACCAGGAAATCCTGTGAATAATCCGGGGAAAACTATCCCTAGTGAAGAGATACCGAAGAAAATTATTCAAAATCAATATGATAAATAAAATGGCAAAGATTACGCGTTGTGGATAATAGGCTGCAATACTGTCATGCTCGCTGAACTCCACATAGCTTCCTTTTTCCTGCCCACCTCTGGAAAACTCACGCCAGTCGCTAGAACATCAATCGCGTTCCTGGCCCCTTTCGTGATAGACGACCGATCACCCCGGGTTGTACCCGGATCACTTCGCAAGAACATAATCAGACTATCCACAGATTGATCCCATGGCACTGATCCTTGCCTCTTCCTCAAAAATCCGGCTTCACCTGCTTCATGCGGCGGGGGTAGAGGCCATAGCCATGCCTCCGCGCATCGACGAGGATGCTATCCGCCAAGCCTTGGAAGCGGAGGGTGCTCGTCCCCGTGATGTGGCTGATACGCTTGCTGAAATGAAGGCTCGAAAGGTGGCCGAACGGCAACCGCATGCCTTTGTTCTGGGCTGTGATCAGGTTTTGGAACTTTCGGGAGAGGTTTTCGCGAAACCGAAAAACGCTGATGAGGCCGTTGATCACCTCAGGAAGCTTCGCGGTCAGACACACAAACTCCTTTCTGCTGCTGTCTTGTACCATGAGGCAAAGCCAGTTTGGCGTCATCTGGGAGAGGCGAAGCTCACCATGCGCTCTTTTTCAGACGATTACTTGCAAGACTACATCACCCGGAATTGGGAAAGCATTCGCGAATCCGTAGGGGCCTATAAGCTGGAGGAGGAGGGTGTTCGCCTCTTTGCTGCCGTGCATGGCGACCATTTTACTGTGCTTGGCCTTCCTTTGATCCCCCTGCTCGGCTATCTCTCAGACAGGGGAGTGATCGCAGGATGACCATGGACCTTCCACGTATTCCGCTTGCTGGTGTTATTGGCCATCCAATCGCCCATAGCAGGTCACCTGCACTCCACGGGTTCTGGCTGCGCCGATATGGGATCAAGGGTCATTACATCCCGCTTGATGTGGCACCAGCCGATCTTGCCTCCGTCTTAGAGCAGATGCCACGCATGGGCTTTGTGGGGGCGAATGTCACCATTCCGCATAAGGAAGAAATCCTGCGGATCGCGGATGTCATCACAGACCGTGCCGCTCTGATCGGGGCCGCGAATACGCTGATCTTCCGCAAGGATGGCCGCATTCAGGCCGACAATACCGATGGCGCGGGGTTCATCGCCAATCTGCGCCAGAACGCCCCCAATTGGGACCCAAAGGCAGGCCCAGCCGCGGTGTTTGGGGCAGGGGGTGCCGCGCGCGCAGTTGTGGCGGCACTGATTGAGACCGGCGTTCCTGAGATCCGCATTTCCAACCGCACCCGTCCGAGGGCAGAGGCGATCCGCTCTGATTTTGGCGCGAAAGTGACGGTTTTTGAATGGGTTCAGGCGGCGAATATGCTGGATGGGGCCAAAACCGTGGTCAACACAACCGCGCTGGGCATGACCGGAAAGCCTGATTTCCGCGTTCCGCTGGATGGGCTGGACCCCAGCGCCACAGTCACGGATATCGTCTATACGCCCCTGATGACCCAATTCCTGATCGAGGCGCAGGAGCGAGGCTGCGCTGTTGTCGATGGCCTAGGGATGCTCCTGCATCAGGCCGCACCCGGTTTTGAACGCTGGTTTGGCATCCGGCCAGAGGTTGATGAGGAAACGCGCCGCGCGGTTCTGGGCGGATGAAAAGCTTTCGCCTCGGCCTGACCGGCTCCATCGGAATGGGCAAAAGCACCACTGCCGGCCTTTTTCGTGATGAAGGCATTCCCGTCTGGGATGCCGATGCTGCGGTTCATCGGTTGTATGCCAAGGGGGGCGCAGCCGTTTCCCGTGTGGCCAAACTTTGCCCTGACGCTTTGGTGGATGGGGCGATTGATCGGGTGGTTCTCCGCCATTGGATCGCCGGGGACGGTTCGGCCCTCGCCAAACTAGAGGCGATCGTGCACCCGCTTGTCGCGCGCGATCGCGCAGCCTTTGCGGCAGAGGCGACATCAGACATCACGCTTTTTGACATTCCACTTCTCTTCGAAAAAGGCACAGAAGCGGAACTTGATGCAACGCTTCTTGTCACCGCGCCGCCAGAGGTACAGCGCGCCCGCGTTCTATCTCGCCCCGGAATGACCGAGGCACAGTTTCGCTTGATCTTGTCGCGCCAGATGCCAGACGCCAAAAAACGCGCGCGCGCCACCCATATCGTCGAAACCTTGACCCTCGATCAGACCCGCGCCTACGTGCGCGCGCTGATTGCGCATCTGCGGGGCTGAAATGCGTGAGATCGTTCTTGATACCGAAACCACCGGCTTTGAACCCGCTGAAGGTCATCGCATTGTCGAAATCGGGGCAATCGAGCTGCTGAACCACCTTCCCACGGGGCGGACCTATCACCAATATATCAACCCCGAACGCGGCATGCCGCGCGAGGCGTTCGAGGTGCATGGGATCGGTTCCGATCTACTGGAACCGCCGCAACCGCCCAAGCCGGGTGCGGTGTTGCTCCGGGACAAGCCGGTATTCAAGGCCGTAGGTCAGGCATTTCTGGACTTTATCGGCGATGCGAAACTGGTGATCCACAACGCCGCTTTTGATATGAAGTTTCTGAACGCGGAACTGGCTTGGGCAGGGTTGCCGCGTCTTGGAAATGACCGCGCGGTTGACACGCTGACTATGGCGCGAAGCCGTTTTCCAGGATCTCCTGCATCGCTTGATGCGCTCTGTCGTCGCTTTGGCATTGATAACTCCATGCGGGAAAAGCACGGCGCACTGCTCGACTCCGAAATCCTTGCCGAAGTCTATCTGGAATTGATCGGCGGGCGGCAGCCGGATCTGGTGTTAGCCCCCGTTGCCGCCGTGACCCGCACCGCCCAGATCGAGTCGGGTGAGTGGCGTCCCCGGCCTCGCCCTGTTCCCCTGCCACCTCGCATTACACCCGAGGAAGAGGCCGCCCATAAAGCCTTTCTGGAAAAGATGGGTGACGCCGGGCTTTGGCAAAAACGCATGGGCGCAAAATGAAAAACCGGGCCTCAGAGGCCCGGTTTCTTGTAGGTAGCAGAAAAGATCAGTTCGGTTGGGCTTGTGCCGCCTGCGCCTGTTGGCGGCGCAGCAATTCCTGCCGGTAAAGGGCCAGATAATCGACCGTATCCACGTTCAGTGCGGGGAAACCACCATCACGGGTGACATCACTGATGATGCGGCGGATGAAGGGGAAAAGAAGGCGGGGACATTCGATCAGCAGGAAAGGATGAAGCTGGTCCTCTGGCACGCCTTCCACATGGAAGATCCCGCCATATTCCACTTCCAGCAGAAACAGCGTCTCGCCATTAGCCTTGTTCTTCGACGTCACGCGGAATTTCTGAACCACCTCATACTGGTGATCCTGCGGGCGCTTACGCGCATCAAGGCTGACCGCAACCTGAATGTCGGGCTGAACCTCTCCCGCAGACAGGCCCTTTTGGGCGATCATATTTTCAAAACTCATGTCACGGATAAACTGCGCAAGCACATTCATACGGACTTGCGGTTGTGCTTGTGCCTGCGGCTGCGCGGCTGCGCCATTTTCTTCAGCCATTTTCTCCACTCCCCTAAGATCGGTTGGCGGTGTTCCTATCAGCAGAAGCCACCATCCTCAATGCCGCGTCCATCCCGAAGGCCCGCGCGGTGGCTGGCTCGGGTCTGTTGGGTCAAGTTCAATGAATTCCCCGTCAATCACCGGGCCTCCGTCCGCCCTGGCTTCGGGGCGCTGCGGCCCTTGCCGCATGGGGAAAGCCTGAACAGTCACGCGCCTCCCGATCCAGTGGATGACGGCGGTCCGCACGATGGGCAGCATCAAGGCAAGGCCCAAGGCATCGCTGAAGAATCCCGGCACGACCAAAAGCACCCCGCCCAGAAAGATCAGCCCACCATGCGCCAGAGGAGAAAGCGGGTCCTTCATGGCGCCCATGTCGCGCCTGAGGGTCGGCACCACCCGCTCTGCCTGCCAACGGATCAGCGTAAGCCCGGCAATCCCCGATAAAACAACCAGCCCCAGCGTTGGCCAAAGCGTCAGCCAACCGCCCACCAAGATGAAAAGCGCGATTTCGATCAACGGCACGGCAAGGAAAAGGGCAAAAAGCCACATCGGCGGCCTCCTTCTGGCGCAATAACGGGTCCGCCGGTTTACAGGCACACCCCCCCGTCCTACATAAGGGCCAAGTTAAACACTTACCAACCCCATTGCCTCCCATCTTGGGGGCCGCCAGATCCGAGGCACCGCATGAACTCCTCTTTGATCCAGCTTCTGGTCCTTGCCGGAATTGCGATCTTTCTTGTGCTAAAGCTCAAATCCGTTCTGGGCACCCGGGACGGTTTTGAAAAACCGCCCGTCCCGTTGGAAGAGGCCAAGCCTCGCGCCCGTCGCGATTTCGAAGTGATCGAAGGCGGCGCAGATCGTGACATCACCGATCACGTTCCCGATGGGTCGGAATCCGCAAAAGCCCTTGCCGCGATGAAAATGGCCGAGCCGGGTTTTTCCGTGAACACCTTCCTGCAAGGTGCGCGCGGGGCTTATGAGATGATCCTCATGGCATTTGAGCGCGGCGATATCGATGATATCCGGGCCTTCCTCGCGCCTGAAATCGAAGAAGCTTTTGATGAGGTTATCAAGGCGCGCCATGAACAAGGGCTCAGCGTTCAGGCCAACTTCATCGGTCTGAAGGAAATGGCCCTTGTCACCGCGACCTTTGACCGTGACACCCGTCTGGGCGAGGTAACGGTGCGCTTTGTGGGTGAGCTGACCTCGGCCATTCGGAATGCAGCGGGCGAGATCGTCGAAGGTTCGGACAAAGAGATCAAGCGTCAGCGCGATGTTTGGACCTTCGCTCGGACGATGGGCGCGGCTGATCCGAACTGGCAGCTTGTCGCCACCGGCGAATGACGGGGCAGGGGGCTTGCGTGGCTGGCTTCGCCATATCCTTGCGGCGGCGCTGATGGCCGCGGCTCCCGCATCGGCTGAAATCCTGTCCTTTGACGATCTGGAAGGGTGGCGTGATGATGACCATCGCGCTGCCCTTTCCGCCTTTCAGGTCACTTGCCCACAACTTGAAAGCGCCGATTGGCGCCCGATCTGCCGTTTGGCACAAGAAACGGTCACAACGCGCGAAGGCGCGCGCGCTTTCTTTGAACTCTTGTTTCGGCCCGTTCAGATCGGCACACCCCCGGCGCTTTTCACTGGCTATTATGAACCCGAACTCCCCGGTTCGCTGACCCGAACTCCCCGGTTCGCCTATCCGCTCTATCGCAAACCGCCAGAGTTGACAGAAGGCCAGTTGTGGCATCCCCGCTCAGTAATTGATGGTGGTGTTCTGTCGGGTCGAGGCTTGGAAATTGTCTGGCTTGATGATCCGGTGGAAGTCTATTTCCTTCAGGTGCAGGGGTCAGGCCGTATTCGCCTGCCCGACGGTCGCGTGATGCGTGTGGGATATGGCGGTCGGAACGGGCACCCTTACCGTTCGATCGGGCAGGAACTTCTGCGGCGCGGCGCGCCGATCACCGATGTCTCCGCCCAGGACATCAAGGCTTGGGTGCGCGCCAATCCTGCGGCAGGACGGCAGCTTTTGAATTCAAACCCATCCTTCGTCTTTTTCCGCAAGCTGGAAGACCTGCCCGAGGACCGCGGCCCTATCGGTGCGATGGGACGGTCGATCACCGCTATGCGCTCTGTCGCCATTGACCCAGCCCATGTGCCCCTTGGTGCGCCCGTCTGGATTGAAAAAGATGGGCGTGATCCGATCCGCAGCCTGATGATCGCCCAAGATACTGGGGGCGCGATCAAGGGTGCGCAGCGCGCTGACATCTTTTATGGCACAGGTCGCGACGCAGGCGAAGCCGCGGGTCGGATCAAGGACGGGGGGCGGATGGTCGTCCTTTTGCCGATTGACCGCGCCTATGCTATGGTTTCGGGTGACTGAGGGTCTATGGATGCCACGTCGCCGCAAACTCCGCCCCGATGAAGAGGATTTGTGGAAGGCCGTTGCCCGCACAGCGCGGCCAATGCATTCCAATGGGCTGCGCGTATTCCACCTTGAGGAGGAAGCGCAGACACACCCACCGCCGAACCCCTTTGCGCCGAAAGAACCAGTGCAGCATGTGATCCCCTCGACGTCGCGCTTTGGGGCATTTCGCCTTGGGGAAAAGGTGCGTGATCGCAAAGTGCTCGATCTTGCTCCCAGCCTCTCGCAATCACTTGCCAATGCCCCCGTACAAATGGACGCCAAGGCTTATGGGCGCATGACCCGGGGCAAATTGGTGCCGGAAGCGCGGATCGACCTGCATGGCCTGACTTTGGCAGAAGCGCATCCCGAACTCATTCGCTTTGTGCTGAATGCACAATCCGCCGGTTTGCGGCTGGTTCTGGTCATCACCGGCAAGGGCAAGGCAAGGCCAGACCATGGTCCCATCCCCGAGCGGGTCGGGCCCTTGCGCCATCAGGTGCCGCAATGGCTCCGCTTGCCACCACTTGGTCCTGCCGTGCTTCAAGTGGCCGAGGCGCATCTGCGCCATGGCGGGGCGGGGGCCTATTACGTTTATCTGCGCAAGACGCGCTGATGGTGCCTAGCGCGGGGATCCAATCTCTGCAACCGGCCGCAAGATGATCTGCGTTGCGTTTTGCACCGTCAGAACAACGCCCGGCAAAAGCCCCGTCCGCGCGGCCCTGTCAGCATCAAGGGCATCATCAACACTCGTCAGCCTTTCCATCAGCCGGATCAGTGCGGGCGAATTCCCAAGATTGAAATGTCCGGTGCCGGCGTTGAATGCCGCTGTGTCAAGGAAAGTGATCGGGAGATCGGCTACCCGAGATAGGTCGCGGATCGCACCTAATCGCTCTGTGCGCCCGGCAAGACGCGCAGAAAGTTGGAGGATCCTATCACGCTCTGACGAAAAGACGATGAAAGGTTGCGGCAAACGCGGAATGGCTTTTGCCTGAGCGCGGAACACATCGACGTCAATATCTGGCGAAATCAGAACAACGCCCGAAACTTTGCGGAGCACGCGGGACTCATCCCGAATAGCAATCTGGCGAAGCGTTTCCATCGTCAGCGCGCTACCCATAGAGTGCGCCACAAGGATGACGCGCTGCGCTCCGGCATTTTCTACTTCGGTCAACAGTTGCTCAAGCCCGTCACGCGCAAAAATGGCCGAGTCCCGATCATAGACGTAATTCAACGGCTGCGCGGCAGATGGCCATGAATAATGGACGACCGCGCCCGGCAGATCGAGGTCATGTGCCAACTGTGCGATGCGATATGCACCTTCGGCAAAGGTATTGTTGAAGCCATGCACAAAAATCACAGCTTCGCCGCCAGTTTCCCGCAGAATGCGGGACAGGTCGCTGCGGAATGTGTCAGGACCATCAAACCCGATCCGCTGCGTTGTCAGAAAATCACGCTTCGGATCGGGTGTTCTGTTTCGTCCGGTCCATTTGATCTCACCCGTTTCGCGGATTGGTGGAACAGATATGTCCAGACGGGTAAAGTGCAGCGTATCAACCCGGCTTCCATCGAATTCCCCATCTGGCCCAACTCCCCGCGTCGTCCCGATAAAGACAGGCCGCACGCTGCCTGTCACCGCCGCCTCCGGCATCGTGATAACCGCCCCGCGCGGCGCGCAGGCGGCAAGGGAAAGGGCCAACAACAAGGCCGGAATGATCCGGAATTGTCCCTGCATCAAAACATCCTAAAGCACATAGCGCGACAGGTCAGCCGAACGCGCGAGTTGCCCGACATTGGCTTCCACAAAGGCGGCATCAACCTTCACCGCCTCACCGGCGCGGTCAGGGGCGGAAAAGCTCAATTCCTCAAAAACCCGCTCCAGAATGGTATAGAGCCGCCGCGCGCCTATGTTTTCGACACTGGCATTCACCTCTGCCGCGATCCGTGCCAATGCACCAATGCCTTCGGGGGTGAAGGTCACACTGACCTCCTCTGTCGCCATCAGGGCCGCATATTGCCGGGTCAGGGCATTGTCCGTTTCACTCAAGATCCGCACAAAATCGCCCTCGGTCAGCGCCTTCAGTTCTACCCGGATTGGAAGCCGCCCTTGCAATTCCGGCAAGAGGTCTGACGGCTTGGCCACATGAAATGCACCCGAGGCGATAAACAAGATGTGGTCAGTTTTCACTGGCCCATATTTGGTGGAAACTGTCGTGCCTTCAATCAACGGCAGCAGGTCGCGCTGTACGCCTTCGCGGCTGACATCGGCGCCGCGCGCCTCTGCCCTCGCACAGATCTTGTCGATCTCATCCAGAAAGACGATCCCGTTTTCTTGAACGGCGGCCAGTGCGGTCTGTTTCACCACCTCGTCATCCAGAAGCTTATCAGCTTCCTGCCCAATCAGCAGGTCGTAGCTTTCGGCAACGGTCACCTTCTTGCGCACGGTTCGCCCACCAAAGGCTTTGAACAGGTCTTGCAGGCCCTGCATCTGCATTTCCATTCCGGGCGCACCGCCCATCATCGGCAGCGGCGAGGCCGTCTCCTGCAGTTCAATCTCGATTATCGTGGCGTCCAATTCCCCGCGCCGCAGCTTACCACGGAACATTTCGCGGGTTTGGTCGCGCGCATCCTTGCCCGCCAGCGCCTCTATCACCCTGTCTTCGGCAGCCTTATGGGCGCGGGCCTTTACATCTTCGCGCATCCGGTCACGCGTCTCCACCATCGCGGTATCCACCAGATCGCGAATGATGCTGTCTACATCACGGCCCACATAGCCAACTTCCGTGAATTTCGTCGCCTCGACCTTTAGAAAGGGCGCGCGGGCCAACTTGGCCAATCGGCGCGAAATTTCGGTTTTCCCAACCCCGGTCGGCCCGATCATCAGGATGTTCTTCGGGTAAACCTCGTCCCGCAAATCATCGCCCAATTGTTTGCGGCGCCACCGGTTGCGTAAGGCAACAGCAACAGCCCGTTTTGCCTCTCCTTGCCCGATGATGAAACGGTCGAGTTCCGAGACGATTTCGCGCGGGGTCAGGTCGGTCATGTGATGCTCCCATAGGGGGGAAGGCGATTCTTGCCGGGAAATGCGGGTAGAGACCGCATCAGGAATGCACGAAGCTTGTCCCATTGCGCCCCGAGGAGGACAAGCCCAAGGCCAAGCGCTAGGATCAGAAGTGCCGAACCATCGAAAAGGTTAAAGATCAGCCACACGGCATAACCTGCGCCAGACACAAGAAAAGACCGCCGATCTATGACAATCGCTACTAAGGCGAGGAGAAAAAGCAGCAACAAAAGCATCATTTGCCCGCCTGGCCCCATTTCCAAAAGGCGAATGGCCAATGTGTTCACTATGGCAGGCGCTGCCATGACATGCAGCCAAAACCCGGTTGTCGAACGCGTTGAAATGCGATGCGGATCGCTCATGTCAAACCGCATGGCGAGTGCAAAGCATGCCAGGCCAAAGGTAAGTGACAAGGCGGCCAGTGGCCCGCTTGACGAAAGATGCAAAAGCCCCATCGCATCATCTGGAACTACTCCGCGACTTGCTAGGGCTGCAAGGGCCGCGGCGAAACCTGAGCAAGCAATCAGCGCGGCGTCGAAGGGCACGCGGAATAGGCGATAATGGACCACCATTACAGCCGCAACCACAAGCCAGACAAAACTTTCGCTGTTACTTCCGGCAAGATTCGCCAAGACAGATCCAAGGCCCCAGGCCGTGAAAGCTGTCATCACCGCAAGCGCAATCGAAGGCGCAATCATCCGCCGGACCAGTGTGAAATACCGTTGGACGGCATAAAGCCCCGCCAGCGTGACCAAGACACTCGCCAGACCCTCGGCCCCTTCAGAAGACCATAGGCCTGCGCCGAGCATAGCTGATGCGAGAAGCCAGCCACCAAAGAGGATGGACAAACCAATGACAATGAAGATTTCGTTGAAGCCCTTGAACAGGACAAAGGGTTCTTCCTCCGGCCCTACTCGATCACGTGCCAGCCTGCGCGCATCCGCAAGTGCAACGAGCCCAGCGGCCTGTGCCTCCGTCAAAAGGCCCTGCTGAATCGCGGCGCGAAGGTCGCGGTCTTCAATCATGCGGTGGTGATCCTCTCCACTGTCAGATTTCCATTTGTGTACACACAGATATCAGCGGCGATCGACATGGCACGGCGGGCGATTTCTTCGGCTGGCAGGTCGCTCGACATCAGTCCCCGTGCGGCGGCAAGCGCAAAATTTCCGCCGGATCCGATGGCGGCCACATCATGTTCGGGCTCCAGCACATCGCCCGCGCCGGTGATCACAAACAAATCGCGCCCATCGGTCACGATCAGCATCGCCTCCAGATTTCGCAGGTACTTATCCATGCGCCAATCCTTCGCCAGATCAACGCAGGCACGCGCCAGTTGCCCCGGCGCGGCCTCCAGCTTTTTTTCCAACCGTTCCAAAAGGGTGAAAGCATCGGCGGTCGATCCGGCAAAGCCACAGACCACATCCCACCCGCCGGGGGAAAGCCGCCGTACTTTGCGTGCGGTTCCCTTAATGACGGTTTGGCCAAGGCTCACCTGCCCATCGCCCGCAACCACGACCTCATCCCCACGTCGCACGGCGAGGATCGTCGTGCCATGCCAACCGGGAAACTTCTCTTCCGCCATGCCTGCCTCCGCCACTTTTGCCCTTTATGGCGGGGAAGCACGCAAAACAAAAGGGCGGCCCCACAGGACCGCCCCCTTCCCGCCAATAGCGAGGGTGTTAGATCGCCGATTGAATCCAGTTGGCAAGCGCAGCCTTGGGGGCTGCGCCGACTTTGTTCGACACGACCTGACCGTTTTTGAACAGGAACAGCGCCGGGATACCACGCACGCCAAGCTGGGCCGGGCTGTCGGGGTTTTCATCGACATTGACCTTCACGATTTTCACCCTGCCGGCATATTCTGCGGCAAGTTCTTCCAGCGCCGGGCCAATCTGGCGGCAGGGGCCGCACCATTCGGCCCAGAAATCCACCACCACCGGAATATCCGACTTGCGGACCTCGGCATCAAAGGTGGCGTCGGTAACGGCGACGGTGGCAGCGCCCATGGATCATATCTCCTGATCGGAATGTTTATTGGCAAAGGAAGCTAGGCATCCAACGGGGGAAGGTCAAGCAATGGTCGCACGCGCCAGTGCAGCGGTCACAAGATCGGGAGGAAGCGGCATATAGATCGGCCGTGCTGTCCAAAGAATGGCTGTTTCCACCCGCCGCCCCGGCCAGACTTGGGCCAGCAGATGTGCATAGGCTCCCATCTGCCGAAGGATACCTTCGGGAACGACCTCTGCCTTGTCCGGCACCACCCTGTTTGATTTATAATCAACTGCCAGCACACGGTCTGAAGAAACCAACAATCGGTCGATACTCCCCAGCATCTTCCGCCTGTTCCATTCCCCTGCAATCGCCGCCTCGGCCAAGGCATCGCCCGAAAACAAGAAGCCAAACGCTGGGTCGGACAGAACCCTCTCCGCCTCTGCCAAAAGGTCAGCCGCCGAAAATGGCTCTGGCACCAGTGACCGCGCAACCGCAGACCATAAAGCCCTGTCTGTGCGGGGCAGATGCTCCAAAAGCAGATGCAGCGCCGTGCCACGTGCCTTTGCGCGCTCTCCCTCATCCCCCTCTCCAGGCAAGGCTTTGGCTCCGCCAAGGTCGGATGGCGACAAGACCTGTGCCAGGCGGGGCAGATCGGGGGCATCTTGTGCCATCCAAAGCGGAAGGATTGGCAAGGCAGGCTGGTCAACAGTAGCGCGGGCAGGTGTCGGCCAATCGCCATGCTGATGCCGCAGCCTGCCGTTTTCGACGGGAGTCGCGCCCACAGCTTGCATCCCCGCCTGCACCTGCAAATACCAGCATAGATCGATCCGGTCCTTTGGCTTGCCATTCGCCTCTGTCTTGGCCTCTCCCGCGCCACAGACGATAAGCCAAGATCGCGCCCGGGTCAGCGCCACATATAACAGTCGCAGGCTTTCCTCGCGGGCCTTTTCACGGCGGCGCGTGGCAAGGGCCGCGCCCTCTTCGGTCGCCGTATCTGCGGGGGCCTTCCACAAGGCGCGTCCATCGACAGTGCGGTGGATCTGGCTTCGGTCGCGGTCGGAACGGTCTGTCGTATCGGGCAGGATGACGATATTCGCCTCGAGCCCCTTAGCACCGTGAACGGTCATCACCCGGATGCTGCCGCCTTCACCGCCCAATTGGCGTTTCACCTCCACCTCATCCGCTTCCAGCCAGACAAGGAAGCCAGTCAGCCCCGGCACATCGGCCTGTTCATAGACCAAGGCCTGCGTCAGCAATTCGTCGATCCCGTCTTCGGCCTCTGGCCCAAGGCGCGTCAGCAGGCGCTGCCTCCCGCCATGCCGGGTCAGGACGCGGTCAAGGATTTCATATGGCCGTAGGAAATCTGCCTGCCTGCGCAGATCGTTCAAGATGTCCAAGGTCTCGGGTTCATCTACCTGCCGCAATGCCTCCCATAAAAAACCTTTGCGCCCATGGGCGAGCCTGAACAGCCGATCCTCTGACCAACCAAACAGAGGAGAACGCAGCACCGTGGCAAGTGAGAGGTCATCTTCCGGTGTGGCGAGAAAGGACAAAAGCGCCTTCAGATCCTTGACCGCCAATTCCTCGCCCAGTTTCAGCCGATCTGCCCCAGCGATGGCCAGACCTTCCTGTTTGCAGGCACGAATGATCTGGGCGAAAAGCTCTGCCCTCCGCTGCACGAGGATCAGGAAATCACCCGCCCGCACCGGGCGCATCTGGCGGTTTTCGTCTGGCACCTGCACACCGGCATCAAGCATCTGGCGGATTTCGCGCGCAATCTGTCGTGCAAGTTCAACGCTGTGGTGATCTTCGCTGATCAGATCAACAGGGTCCCAGCCATCCTCATCCTCGGTCTTTTCTGCTTTGGGGATCAGTGGCCAGAGGTCTACGCGCCCTGGCAATGTATCGAAAAAAGCCAGATGCCGCGGCGGGGCACCCAACGCCTGTGGGAAAGCATCGCCAAAGGTTGCATCCACTACCTCTAGCACCGCGCGAGACGACCGGAAGGAATAGTCGAGCGAACAGTCCTGCATTGGCTGGCCAACATCGGCAAAGCCCGCGCCAAAGCTTTGGTGGCGCGCGTCAAAGGCGGAAAGATCCGCACCCTGAAAGGAATAGATCGACTGCTTTTTGTCCCCCACGACGAAAAGCGTCCGTTTTTCATGGCGCGCACTGCGCCCCGCGGTGAATTCGGCTGTCAGCCGTTCGACAACTTCCCATTGCGGGGGCGAGGTATCCTGCGCCTCGTCCACAAGGATATGGTCGATTCCGCCATCCAGCCGGAACAAAACCCAAGCCGCAAGCGCGGGATCGTTCAGCAGGTTTCCGGCCTTGCGGATCAGATCGTCGAAATCCAGAAGGCCGCGCTCTGCCTTGCGGGCTTCATAGATCGCGAGAAAACGGGCGGCGAAATCATGCAGCACCAGCATCGCCTCTGCCGCAAATAGGCCAAGGCGCCTTTTCCGCCCCGCCTCCACCCGAAGCATCAGGTTTTGCAGTGGGGGCAGATCATCGCCAAGCGCGGCCCGGATCGCCTTGCTGGAGTAGCTGTCAGTTTTGGCGGCAAAAGGCGTTTTTGTCCCGGCCCCTGCAAGGAAAAGCGACTCCAATTCTTCCAGCGCGGTCAGATCAGGCGGTTCCAAGACTAGCGCACGAATCCGCGCCGCGTGCTTGACATCGGTTGAACTGCCCCCCTCCAGAACCTTGGCCACGCGCGCCAAAAGTGCTGCTTCGCCGCCAAGAAAGACATCGGCAAAGATACGGTCCAGCGTTTCGTCGCGCGACAGGCCAAAGCGGGCCAAAGCCTCTGTTCTGGACAGCGGTTTGGCAAAGGCCGGAGCATGGGTGCAGATTTCCGCAACTACCCCCGCGATCCCCTCGACCGGGTGCAGATCAGCCAGCGCAGAGACGCTTTCCGGCGCGATCCGATCGGCCATGTCCTGCACGATATCGTCGCGCAACGCGCGGGCGGTGCGATCATCCATTTCGGCAAAGCCGGGAGAGACGCCCGCCTCTAGCGGATAGCGGCGCAGGATCGTGGCGCAAAAACTATGGATTGTCTGGATGCGCAGCCCGCCCGGCGTTTCGATCGCGCGGGCGAAAAGTTGGCGCGCAAGGGCGAGCCGTTCAGGCGAAAGGTCTGCCTCCTCTCCCAAAGTGGCAAGATCGGCGCGCAGGGCGGCATCCTCTTTCATCGCCCAATCGCCCAACCGCTTGAACAGGCGGTTCTGCATCTCGGTGGCGGCTGCCTTGGTGTAGGTCAGACATAGGATGTTTTGCGGCAGCACCCCGTTGAGCAAAAGCCGCGCCACCCGGTCGGTCAGAACCCGTGTCTTGCCAGAACCCGCATTCGCCGAAAGCCAAGTGGAGAGATCAGGCCGGGCGGCGGCGATCTGGGCGCGCGTGGCGTCATGCAGGGTCATCGGGGCCTCCCACATCTTGCGGGCTGGGGCTGTCGGTCATCTCCCATTCGCCAAAGCGGGCTAGATGGTCAAAATCGCCCTGTTGACGGTCAGAAAACACTGCCCGGCGCGCGGCGTAGCCCTGTTCACGCCGCGCATAAGAGCCGATCAGTCGCAAAAGCCCCGCCCGTACTTCCTCGATCACCTCGGGGGTGATTTCTGCCTCTTCCTTTTTCCCATCGCCGCCAAGGCCGATATAGGCGATCTTCGCCACCTCCATCGGGCCAAGTCCGCGAAAGCTGCCCTCCACCGCTAAAAGGGCTGCCAGATGCAGCTGCTTGGCATAGGATTTCATCTGCTTTTTCGAGGGCGGCGTGCCGGTCTTGTAGTCGAACAGGGCAAGTCGCCCGTCGGGCATTTCATCCACACGGTCCGGCGTGCCAAACAATAGGAAATCAACTCCCGGCAGGCGCAACTCGCCCCGTTCTTCCAGCAACCGTGTCACACCGCCGGCGCTATCCTCGGCCAGAAAATGGTTGGCCGCGCGCCGCATCCGCGCCGCCCAGATCAGACGTTCGGCGGGCCACGGCACCTGTTCGTCCAAAACCTTTTCGGTCAGAGCCAAAAGCCGTGCGCGTGCCGCTGCAGGGGCCTCGGCCTCTGGACGCTCGCGGACAAAGCGTTCAAGCACTTCATGGATCACCGTGCCACGGTCACGGGCATCGGGCATCCGCCTGAGGGGTTTGAGCGGGCGGAGGCGCAGCACCTTGTCCGCGTAAATGGCAAAGGGGTCGCGGATCAGCGTTTCGATCCGGGTCAGCGAAAGCTCCTTCGGCCGCGCCGCCAAAGGTGGGCGCGGGGCAGGTCGGGGTGCAGGGCGCAGATCCTCAGGGGGCGCCACCTTTGGCCGGTCCAGTGCGCGGGCGCGGTCCAACCAGACCTGTCCCCGGCCCCGCATCTGGGCCAAAGCCTGTGGTCCCTCCCGTTCGGGCAGGCCGGAAATCAGATTGACCAAACGGTTGACCCAGCGGGAGGGGACCGTCTCTGCCTCGGCATTGCGCATCGCGCGGGATAGCACCACCTGAGGCGCTGCAACCGCCTGCTGGAAGTCATGGGCCGAAAGGCCGATCCGTCGTTCTGGCAGCAAAAGCCCCGCTTCGGCCCGCATCCTGCGGTTAAGCCATGGGTCTGCCGGGGGCAAGGGCGGCCAGATGCCATCGTTCAACCCGGCCAGAAGAACAAGATCTGCGCCTTGAACCCGCGCTTCGATCGTGCCCCAAATGCTGATCGTCGGATGCGTTAGCATGGGTTCGCGCACCTGCCGCCCGGCGATTAAGCTGTCAAACAAATCACGAAACTCGCCAGTGGTGAGCTCCGCGCCATGCTCGGCCTCTGCCTCGAGCGTGGTCAGGAAGGCCAGCGCCTCCTCACCGGCGGCTTTTTCCCACAAACCGCCTGTGCCTTCGGGTGTGGGGCCACGGGCCAGCCGTTCGGTCACCGCTCGCAGGCGACGCACATGCTCTGCCAGCGGCAGGACTGCGGGGCCTGCGACAGCATCCACGATTCCAGCCAATGCCGTGGCCCAGCCCAGCGCGAAGGATTCCTTTTGCGCCGCCCCCCATGCCAGCAGATCATCCCCGGTCGGAAAGACTGGCCCTTTATCGCGCAGGCGAAGTTCCAGATTGCGCGTAAGCAGCAGATGTTCCCCCCGCGCCATGGCAGAGGCGGCAAGTGGATGTTTAAGCAGCGCGAGAAGCCTGTCTGCCGAAAGCCTTTGGCCAAAGAGTCGCACCACCTGACGCAGCAGGCGGCCGGGGGCGGATTGGTTCAGCGGCACGCCCGCACTGTCATCGGGCGTGATGCCCCACCGGTTTAGCGCCGCGGCGACCTGCCTTGTCAGCACCCTATCGGGCGAGATCAGCGCCGCCTTGCGCCCCGTCTCTGCCGCCTCGCGCAGAATAAGGGAGAGGGCGAGCGCCTCTTCCCTCGGGCTGCGCGCGTCGATCAGTGTTAGGTGCTTTAGCGCATCCGGCAAAAGGGGCAGACGCGCGCCTTCGACCAACCATTGATCTGTCACCGGTGCGGGCGCCATCCTTTTGAACCGGAACTGCGGATGATCCTCCGCCGTCATCACATCTTCCATCCTGTCCCAGACCGCGCGGGGCAGATCAGGGTCAACGCCGGGAAGGACCACCGCCCCTTGGGGAAGGCGCGCGACTGCCGCCATGAACAAGGCCGTTGTGCCGCGCGAGCCGGTAGAGCCTGCGACGATCACAGGATCATGTGGCGGGTTAGTCTGCCACAATTGTGCCAGATGTTCGGCAAGAAGTCTTTGCCGCCCCTCGCTATCCGGCGCGGTCGGGTCGGTGAAGAACGGGGCGACGATGGTCAGAAAGGCCCGCGTCCTTTCCCAATGGGCAGAAAAATCCGACACATCCAGATCGGCGATCCGTGACGGCTCTACCCCTTCGACCTGCATTTCGGAAAGAAGCGCCGAAAGGCTTTCGGCGAGGTCAGGGATAGCCGCGCGCGGCGCGAGGTCTGGCGCGCGGTCCAGAAGACGGCCGATCAAAACCGTGAGTTGCAGCTTGCGCCGGAGGCTTGGCACCGCAGGCGGAAGCCCGGGCAGGATAAAATCGGAAGAAAGGTCCGTCACCAGACGCAATCGTGGCAACAGTCCAGGCCCGGCATCTGAAAGAATGTCGCGCACTCGCCGCAACATCCGCGTGCTGTTGAGGTAAAGCGTCACACTTCCCATCGCCTCGGGCGGTTTGTTTGCCATCCTTGCGCGAAGGCCAGCCACTAGTGCAGCCGGGAAATCGACGCCCGGGGGCAAGCCAAAAAGACGCGGTTCAGCCGGATGAAACATCAGCCCTCCGCAACATCGCCTCTGCCTCGGCAATTCCGGCGGGGTGGCCCACATCGCACCAATCGCCGCGATGGATCACGCCATAAGCGCGGCCCCTCTCCATCGCGCGGGACCATGGCGCGTGGAGGGAAAAGGCACCCTCTTCCAACAAGAGATGTGGCTGGATGATCTGGGCCCCAAGGTAAAGCTGCCCTTGTCGCCCCTTGGCCCAAGTCACGCGGGCCTGATCGTCCATCACGAAATCGCTGCGCCCTGTCTGGCTGCGTGCCTTTTCGGCTGGCAAGAGCAGGAAAAGAACATCCATCAGCGCTGGGTCCCATGCCGAAAGCAGGCGTGCGAGGGGGTTTTCGCCCGTCCATACCGCATCGGTGTTAAGTGTGACCACCGGGCCAGGTCCAAGGAGCGGGAGCGCAGCCTTCAACCCCCCGCCAGTATCAAGGATCTGATTTCTCTCCCAAGACAGGGCGACGCCGCTTCCCTCCAGATGATCGGCAATCTGGTCTCCCAGATAATGCAGGTTAGCCACTTGCCGTGTCAGCCCCGCGGCAAGCCCAATGTCGCGCGCATGGTCGATCAGGGCTTTGCCTGCAACCGGAATAAGCGGTTTGGGGCGCGTGGCGGTAAGGGTGCCCATCCTCGTACCGAAACCCGCGGCAAAGAGCATCAGGGGCAGGTCATGGGTCATGCCGGGCGATCCTGTCGAGATTATCAGTGCTTGGCGCAGGAAGGGCTGCACAGACAAGGCGCAGCTCAGCCAGCGCCGGGTGGGAAAGATTATCCTGCAACTGCCCCCATACGCGGGGGATCAAGCGCAGGTATTGCGGTTTGCCTTTTTCCACCGCGAGCCGGGCAAAGATGCCAAGGATACGCAGGGCGCGCTGTGCGCCAAGGATGGCAATCCTTGGTGCAAGATCAGCGACGCTTTCCCCGCGCGCGGCTGCAAAGCGGGCGATCATCGCCTGTGCCAAAGCAGGTGAGACGTCACGCCGGGCATCTTGCAAAAGAGAGACGAGATCATAGCCCGGTTGTCCCATCTGGGCGAGTTGGAAATCCAGAAGTCCGATTCGCGCAAGTCCTTGGCGCGCCGGAAGGTCGAGCAGGTTTTCGGCGTGGTAATCGCGCAGGATCATCACGCGCGGTCCATCGGCATGTGCCTTCATCGCGGCGGTCATGGCTGTGATAAAGGCCCCACGTTCGGGTGGCACATGGCCCAGGACCGCGCGGGCATAGTGATCAAAGGCAAAGGCCGCCGCCTCTGCCCAATCGGTGGCGGAAAGATTGGGCAGGCCGGTTGGTGGCGCATGGCGGTGGATATGGGTCAGCACATCGACCGCGCCTGTATAGAGCCGCATTTCATCGGCTGGGGCCTGTTCCAACAGACGGGCAAAGAGACCATCACCCAAATCCTCCAGCAGCAGGAAGCCATGGGCGAGATCGCTTGCCAGAACCGCGGGCGCCGAAAGGCCCAAGCCCCGCAGATGGGCGGCGATGTGGATGAAATCGGCGGGATCATCGCCCTTTCCCGGCGGGGCATCCATCAGCACGGCGCTGGCATCGCCGAGCCAGAGGCGATGATAGCTTCGGTCAGAGGCATCGCCCGCCAGATGCGCGCACCGCGCAGCAGACCAGCCCGCGTCTTTCAGAAACGCGTGCATATGGGCGGAGCGGTCATTCATGGCGCGAAGTCCCGCAGGGCCGTAGCGAGTGCTTGCCTGCCTTGGAAGGAAACGGAAGCCTCACGGCCATCACCAGCATATGAAAGCGTGATGCGCACCGGATGTTCAGGGGTCAGGCGACCAAGCCGATCGGGCCATTCGATCAGGCAGATGGCGGTCGAGAAAGCCTCTTCCAACCCTAGTTCTACAATCTCATCCGGATGGGACAGCCGGTAGAGATCAGCATGCCAGACATTCCCGTCGGGTGCGTCGTAGGTTTGGACCAGCGTGAAGGTGGGCGAAGGCACCTCTTCAGCTCGGCCAAGCCGTGCCTGAATGATCGCGCGCGCCAGTGCCGATTTTCCCGCACCAACCGGGCCTGAAAGCAGAAGCACGTCGCCTGTTTCAAGTGCAGATGCAATTGCATGACCAAGAGCTTCAGTCTGGTCTGCTGTCTCGAGGCGGATAAGGAGATTGAAATACGTGGGCATTGCAACAGTCTTACTGCCCTTGGCTGCCGCTGCAAGCAGGGTCGGATCAGGCTCTGCGTCGTGGGCGCGCCAATTCGGAGGGGGAGGGCGCTGGATCCGTTCTTGCAACGCGAAACCCGATCAGTGTTGCCCCGCCGGAAAGCGGCTGGAACCGGCAGTTCAGCATTCTTCCGTCGTTCAGCCGCGCGTCCATCTGCCAACAAATGCGATCGCCGACAGTCGCCACGAAATCCTCTGCCTCTGACCACAGGGTGCCCGGCGCCGTGTGCTGCGCCCAGTGTGTTGCAGCCTGGCGGATTCCGGATTCTGACAGTTTCTCCGATGGATCGTGGCCCCAGAGACGCGCATAGGCCTCATTCAGCATGACCACTTGGCCAGTTTCTGAAAAGACAGCCATAGCCTCATCTATGGAGTCGATGACTGATTGGCTGAGTTCAAGATTTGCATAAAACCGGCGTGTTCGCATCATCTCGCCCGAGATGTCTTCGAACATCAGCGCCATCGAGCCATTGGCCTGAGGGCGCCCGACCACCTTGTATGTTTGCCCTCCGGCGAGGTTCCACATCTCCTGATATTCCGCGTTTCCATCCTGCGCCTCGATTGCGACGAACTGATCCCGCCACCGGCGGTAATCCTTTGGTTCGGGCACCATATTGCGATCTCGCATCAGGTCCAGCATCGCCAGAACCGTGGGTCGCGACGATAGGAAATCGGGCGGGAGCCCTGTCAAATCTACAAGCGCAGGATTGAACAGTTGTAGTTTGCGGTTCCGGTCGAATACAGCGAGTCCCGTGGGCAAATGGGCAAAAGTTCGTGTCAGTGTCTGCATCAGGTCGCGCAATGAGGCTTCAGCATTCACTGCGCCATCACACGGCAAAGCAAAGATCTTGCGGGTTGATCCCTCATGAACGACGGTCAGGTCAAACCACCGCTCCGCTCCATCAGGCCGAAGAATTCTTTGGCGCTGACCTGCAGCGCCTTGTGCGGTTGCGATCCGATCAAATAGTCGCGGCAGCGGCCAAGTTAGATCGCGTCCGGGCTCAAGCAGAGAAGCGGAGGTTAGAACATAGCCGGTATTAGCCCAGATGACCTCTCCATCCTCACGTTCGCGCCAAGCAAGCATGGGTGCATCCGTCAGCATGCCACGAAGGACAGATAATTCCTCTGACATCGCACGATGAACGAGAGGGTCAGATAACGGGTGTTTCCCCAGTGACTCCGCATCGATCAGTGCAATGCGGGTTAAACCACCTACCCATTCCGCTCTCAGGTGAATGGGCATGGAATCCGAGTCTTCCCCTTCCAAGACAACGAGCCCGGTATTTTGAAGGTCTGCCAAGTGACGCGCTGCTTCTGGAAAAAGCGGTTCAATGTAGGCCATGAGCTTTGACCAAGCCGACGAGGGAATATTGACACCGGAAAGAAGGGCGCGCGCGCTAGGAGATGCATCAATCAGAACATCTCCATCGAAGAGGAAGATCGTTCCGTCCGAACGGTCATGAAACAGACCCTTTGGTTGGTTTCCATCACGGCCCTTCAGGCCCGAAAGAACTAAACCGGCACCAAAAGCAGAAAGGATGGATGTCAAACCAAGACCAAGTCCAAGGGTAAGGGACATGTCCACCACAGAACCTCTTACATTACATTTTTGACAACCTATGCGTTAGTTCGTTAATTCAATATCAAGATCGAGAAATTTATTGCCGGCCACCCGGCGCTGTCGCCTTCGCTTTATGAAGTCAGGCCTCGATCGGACGATTTTGGCCCAATGCACTATCCGATGGGGCCTTTAGCAGACCGATTGGCCAGACGACTTGAACGATTGCCCCTGATCTTTCGGGGCGCTCTTCGGGGGCAAGAAACGGGTCGGAAGCATTAGCAAAGGTCAGATCGGCCCCGGTTCTTTCCAAAAGCGTCTTGGCAATGAATAGCCCCAGACCCATACCTTCATATTCTGGACGTCGTGCAAGATCCTGCGTCGATCTACGGCTGCGCACGAAAGGGTCGCCGATCCGTCCGATCACATGGGTGGGATAGCCTTCGCCATCATCAACGATGCGGATAATGATTTCCTCTGCCGTCCATTCGCCGTCAATCCAGACGCGCGCCCGCGCGAAATCCACTGCATTTTGCACGAGGTTACGCAGGCCATGGATAACCTCCGGGCGGCGCAGGACAGTCGGCTGACGTTCGCCGCCGCCCGAACCGGGGTAGAAAGCAAACTCAAGCGCCTTGCCGCGGGCCTGATGCGGCTCTGCCGCTTCGCGCAGAAGAGAGGCAAGGGGAACACTGCGCATATGCACATCATCCTTGCCAGCCCGCCCCATCGACCTCAAGATATCTCGGCATCGATCTGCCTGATCGCGGATCAGCTTGGCATCCTCGTAAAGATGATCCTGCCCTTCCAGCTCTTCCATCATCTCTGACGAGACGAGCTTGATGGTTGCCAGCGGTGTGCCAAGTTCATGTGCCGCTGCAGCTACGACACCACCTAGATCTGTCAGCTTTTGCTCACGGGCAAGCGCCATCTGCGTCGCCAGCAGCGCATCCGACATGGACCTGATTTCGGTGGCAACGCGGCGCGAGTAAAGGCCAAGGAACAGGATGCCGATCACAATCGAAAGCCAGAAGCCGAACTCGAACAACACCGGCACGGTTAGTATACTGCCATCGGCAAAGCGGAGCGGCACATGCACGAAGGCCGTGATGGTGACGAAAAGAATCGACAAGCTGCCAAGAAACAGGGTTGTCCGCAGTTCGAGTGCCGAGGCAGAGATTGTGACAGGCGCAAGGATCAGCAAAGCGAAGGGGTTGGTCAGCCCGCCGGTCAGATAAAGCAGGAAGGAAAGCTGCGACAGGTCGAACAGAAGCGTCAGCATCGCCTCCATCTCTGACAGTCGCTTATTTTCCGGAAAGACGAAAACGGAAATGAGATTAGCGATAATTGACGCGCCAACGGCAAGGTAGCAGAGGCCCAGGGGCAGTTGCATCCCATAGTAACGGTCGGCCACGGTGATCGCGGCCAATTGCCCCACAATGGCCATCCAACGCAGGAAAATAAGGGTGCGCAGGCGAACCCAGTCGCTTCTCGTATCGCGCGTCAGCAGGCCAAGTGTGGCAGAGGGCATGGCAGCATAGCTCCGCAGCGACTATCTATACCCTTGTTAGTCGGCTGCTGATTGTCGATCAATGGCAAGCAACGGACCTTCTGAAACAACAGTGGATCTCTCATGTCGAAAACCCTTGCAGCATTTGCCGCCGCCGCCGTTGTGGGCCTGATCGGAGGAACTGCCGCGTTCATCTTCTTTCAGGGCGAAGAAGATGCCTTTGCCCAATGCCGCGCTGGGCAGGTAGGCGGCGGCGATATAGGCGGGCCTTTCACACTTGTTGATGAAACCGGGAAGACTGTGACCGATGTCGATGTGCTGACGAAACCTTCGCTGGTTTATTTCGGTTACACATTTTGTCCTGATGTCTGCCCGCTGGATACCGTGCGCAATGCAGAGGCGGTGGATATTCTGGAAGAACAGGGCTTTGACGTGACGCCCATCTTCATTTCCATTGATCCTGAACGCGATACGCCAGAGGTTATGGCAGAATTCACGGATTTGGTTCACCCCCGCATGTTGGGTCTGACCGGCTCCCCTGAACAGATCCGTACGGCCTCACAAGCCTACAAGACCTATTACAGAAAGCAGGAGGGTGACCCGGATTATTATCTGGTTGATCATTCGACATTCACCTATCTGATGGTGCCAGGAATGGGATTTGCTGACTTTTTCCGACGCGAGGAAACGCCGGATCAGATGGCGAATCGAGTCGCCTGTTTCCTCTCTGCAGCAAACGAAATTCGGTAAATTTGACCCCAAAGGTCAGAAGGAATAACGTCCGTTCAAAGTGGCGGGTAAGGAGCGTATCATGGCTGAGGAAACCATCCAAGATCTGGGTCCTGACAGGACTTTGCTTCTCGTCGATGACGATGAACCTTTCGTCAAGCGTCTTGCTCGCGCTATGGAACGCAGGGGTTTTGTGCCTGAAACTGCCGAAAGTGTAGCGGCGGGGAAAGCCATTGCCCAAGCACGCCCACCGGCCTATGCGGTGGTCGACCTCCGATTGGAAGACGGCAACGGTCTGGATGTTGTCGAGGCGCTGCGTGAACGCCGGCCAGATTGTCGGATTGTGGTTCTTACAGGATACGGCGCGATAGCGACTGCGGTCGCCGCGGTAAAGATAGGCGCGACGGACTATCTTTCGAAACCTGCCGATGCAAATGATGTGATGAACGCATTGCTTTCCCGCAGTGAAGCCATGCCGACGCCCCCTGAAAATCCAATGTCCGCCGATCGGGTAAGGTGGGAGCATATTCAGCGCGTTTATGAAATGTGCGATCGAAATGTTTCAGAAACAGCCCGCCGCCTTTCCATGCATCGCCGCACGCTTCAGCGTATTCTTGCAAAGCGTAGCCCAAAATAGCGCGATTCATTTTCAAGTGATTGCATCATGAATATTCAGCGGCTATTATTCCCGCAATAAAAGGAGTTCTATGAATGTCATTTGACCTGAATGCGCTGTCTCTGAAAGAGCTTAAGGATCTTCAGACGCAGGTGTCGCGTGCGATTGCGACTTATGAAGACCGGCGCAAGAAAGAAGCGCTTGCTGAATTGGAAGAAAAAGCGCGCGCCATGGGCTTTTCTCTTGCTGAACTCACCGGGGTCTCGACATCTCGTAAACGGGCTCCGGCGGCTGCGAAATTCGCAAACCCTGCAAACATGTCTGAAACATGGTCTGGCCGCGGACGTAAGCCGCGCTGGTTTGTCGAAGCCATCAATTCAGGAAGGTCGCCGGACGATCTTGCCGTCTGAGGTGATTTGGCCGATCACATTTGCGCCAGAAGCGCGCTGTGCCGATCAAGAAAATCGGCGCGCACTTGGGCCGGTGGAAGAAGCCTTATCTGCAACCCGCGGGTATCGGTTGCACTTGGTCGGCCAAAAAGCTTGTCTGCTTCCTGTTCGGAAAACCCCGCAATCTGGATCGCTTCCATCCATGCTGAAACACGATCGGCAGCTTTGATTGCACGCTTGATTTCGGTAGGCAGGACAGCAGGCAGACCAAAGCGTAAATGCACTGCGGCTGCCAATCTCTCATCCAGCGCACCGTAACCCGGCCCAACGGCAGCTTTTACGGGGCTGATCATATCGCCGATCACGTATTCCGGCGCATCGTGCAGCAGCGCGGCCATGCGCCAACGTGCGCCGATGCCCGGATTTTGCCGCGAGAAAAGGCTCTCTACCAATAGCGAATGTTCCGCAACGGAATAGGGCCAATCACCCCGGGTTTGCCCGTTCCATCGCGCAACAAAGGCAAGACCATGGGCGATGTCCTCAACCTCGATATCCATCGGGGTCGGGTCCAAAAGGTCAAGCCTGCGTCCGGACAGCATCCGTTGCCAAGCGCGCACCTGTCTTCCCGCCATCATCACGCCCTGTTGTTGTTCGTTTGCCTCATTGATGCTATCTGCCCAACCAACACAAGGATCAAGGAGTGAGCCGGTATGGCGCTTGACTACATCATCAAAGACATCAGCCTTTCGGAATTCGGCCGCAAGGAACTGACGATTGCAGAAACTGAGATGCCTGGCCTCATGGCATGCCGGGAGGAATTCGGAGCGAGCCAACCGCTGAAGGGCGCGCGGATCGCCGGTTCGCTCCACATGACGATCCAGACCGGTGTTTTGATCGAAACGTTAAAGGCACTTGGCGCGGATGTGCGTTGGGCTTCGTGCAATATCTTTTCCACGCAGGACCATGCTGCTGCTGCCATCGCCGCCTCCGGTACTCCGGTTTTCGCGATCAAGGGCGAAAGTCTTGAAGAATATTGGGATTACACTGACCGCATCTTCCAATTCGGAGGTGAAGGTGGCACCTGCAACATGATCCTTGACGACGGTGGCGACGCGACGCTCTACATCTTGCTCGGCGCTCGGGTCGAGGCAGGTGAGACCGATCTTATCGCGGTGCCGACAAGCGAGGAGGAGGTTTGCCTCTTCAATCAGATCAAGAAGCGCCTCGCCGCCTCCCCGGGGTGGTTCACCAAGCAACGCGCCGAGATTAAGGGTGTCAGCGAAGAAACCACGACAGGCGTTCATCGGCTTTATGAGTTGCACAAGAAAGGCCAATTGCCCTTCCCGGCTATCAACGTGAACGACTCGGTCACAAAATCGAAGTTCGATAATAAATACGGGTGCAAGGAATCGCTGGTCGACGGAATTCGCCGTGCGACAGACACGATGATGGCTGGCAAAGTGGCCGTAGTTTGTGGCTATGGCGATGTGGGTAAAGGATCTGCCGCGTCGCTTCGTGGCGCGGGTGCGCGTGTGAAAGTAACCGAAGTCGACCCAATCTGCGCCTTGCAGGCTGCGATGGATGGATACGAGGTGACATTGCTAGAAGACGAGGTCAGCACGGCCGATATCTTCATCACGACCACGGGAAATAAGGACGTGATCCGCATCGAACACATGCGCGAGATGAAGGATATGGCGATCGTCGGCAATATCGGCCATTTCGATAATGAAATTCAGGTTGCTGCCCTGCGTAACCACAAGTGGACCAATATCAAGGAACAGGTGGATATGATCGAAATGCCCTCGGGTAATCGTATCATCCTTTTGTCCGAAGGGCGTTTGCTCAATCTTGGCAATGCGACAGGTCATCCGTCCTTCGTTATGTCGGCGAGCTTTACCAATCAGGTCTTGGCTCAGATTGAGCTTTGGACAAAGGGAAAGGATTATGAGCCGGGAGTTTACATCCTGCCCAAGAAGCTGGACGAGAAGGTTGCGCGGCTTCATCTGAAAAAGATCGGAGTTAAGCTTACTGAACTGCGGAAGGATCAGGCGGACTATATTGGTGTCGCTCCGGAAGGCCCGTTCAAATCAGATCACTACCGCTACTGAAGATGTAACACTTGGATCCACCCGCTGCCCGTCCGGGCGGCGGGTTTTTCGTGCCGGCATGCAAGTGGGAAAACTGCGAAAGTTTTCCCTTGGCCGACCATTGCCTTTCAGCCTAAACTCGAAACTGTCGTCCACTCAAAGGGCAATTTTCAACGACCAGAACGACAGGGAAGTGAGTATGAGCAAACGTGACGAACTGATCGCCAAATATGCCGAAGATCTGAAGACAAAATGCAAAATGGCTCCGGACCTTGGTCTCCTTACGAAGGTGACGATTGGTTGTGGCCCTGCGATCTATAATGCAGACAGCGAAACGGTTGCTGCCTCTGACCAAGCTGAGTTGGACCGTGTGAAAGCAAACTTCCTCATTAAGAAACTTGGGCTTTCTGATGGACCGGCGCTTGATCAAGCGCTGAATGCTGTGATCGACACTTACGGCAGATCAGAGCGGAACAAGTATCGTGCGGTTGTCTATTACATGCTGGTCAAGCATTTTGGCAAAGAAAGCGTCTACGCCTGAACGTCCTTAGACGAGATTCCCGCCCGGGTCGAAAGACCCGGGCATACTTGTTTCAGCGCAGAGCTTTGAATCGAATTCTTGGCATTTCGTTTTTGCGCTTGGGCTGAATTTCCGGCATAAAGACACAAGGGCAGTAGGCCCGGGACCCTTTTCAAGATCACGTGCGGTGCCAGGGGTGCGCGTGGGGTGGATGGAGGGTCCTGTGGGGATAGGACCCTCCATTTTTGTCACGACTCAGATCAGGCCGCCAATACGGCAGACTATTTCCCACTCTGCTTCTGTCACCAGCTGTACCGACAGACGCGACGATCTCAACAATGCCATGCCTTCCAGCCCCGGTTCTGTCTTGCAGCGTTCCAAAGTGACCGGGACAGGTAGGGCTTGCCGCGCGCGTACCACCACGCAGTCCCATTTCGGATCATCCGCCGTGGTGTCAGGTGCGCTTTCGCGGATGACCTCGACAATCCCGACGATCTCCTTGCCTTCATTTGAGTGGTAGAAGAATCCAAGGTCTCCGACCCGCATTTGGCGCATATTGTTGCGGGCCTGAAAGTTGCGTACGCCCGACCACTCTTCCCCTGCATCACCGCGCGCGACTTGCTGGTGCCAACTCCAAGCTTCAGGTTCGGATTTGAACAGCCAGTATGTCACCCGATGACCTTCTTCCATTCACGGATATCCACACTTTGGAACAACCCAGCCTTGGCATAGGGATCAGCCTCTGCCCACGCTCGTGCCTGATCCATCGAGTCCACATTCAGAACAACCAGGCTACCCACCATCTGGCCTTCGGAATCAAGGAAAGGCCCTGCCATTTCCACAAGGCCACTTGTGTCGATATGGGCCAGATGCGCAGGGCGGTTTTCTTGCCGAATGTGTAGATGGCCGGGTTTGTCGATGCAGATCAGGGCAACATGCATGGGTCATTCCTCTTTCAAAGGGCGGGTCATCAGACGGGAAATAGCCTCGTCACGGCCAACGTGCCCCTGCGTAACCATGGCAACCATCTGCGTCACAGGCAACATATCGGAAAAGTCGAGTGATTTGGCGCGAAGTAGCATTGCTTCGGCGGTAGCAACACCTTCGACTGTCTGGCTTCCATCTGGCACGACTCCCCGCCCCAGTGCACACCCGTGACGAAAGTTGCGCGATTGGTCTGACGTGCAGGTCAACACCAGATCGCCAAGGCCCGAAAGCCCCATCAATGTTTCGGCCCGCGCGCCTAACCGGGCAGCAAGCCGGGTCATTTCAGCAAAACCGCGGGTCATAAGGGCGGCACGCGCACTGTCACCTAAACCCGCCCCGATCACAAAACCGGCGGCGATGGCGATGACATTCTTCAACGCGCCACCCAGTTCTGCCCCGATCACATCCGTCGTACGATATAGCCGCAGATCCGGTGTGGAAAGTTGATGTTGCAGCGACTGACCTCGCGACCTGGCGCTTCGTTTTCACAGGCAAGCGTTAGGGCCGTTGGAAGCCCAGCCGCGATATCGGTGGCAAAGCTTGGCCCAGTCAGGATCGCGGCATCCGCGCCCGGCCAGCGGCTGGCCAGCACAGCCGTAGGGCCTTGCAGGCTTGCAAGGTCGAGTCCTTTGCAGCAGGCGACGAGGGCTTTTCCAGAAAGGTCTTGTGCAATCCCCTTCGCAAAAGCGCGCCTGGCAAGCGCGGGCTTTGGCGCGAGGAAACAAGTGCAGAGGCATCGCGTGCCCAAAGCAGAACCTTTTCCTTTCGCGCAAGAGAGATGGCCAAAGCCGTGCCAAAAGCCCCCGCGCCCAGAATCGCGATGGTCATGCCTTTGCCCCCTTCTTGCCCGATCCGATCAGGGCTGGAGCCTGGTCATCCAGCGGCCAGCGCGGGCGGGCGGATAGATCCATCCCATCACATTGACCCGCCCGGAACCGTTCGATCCCGGCAAAGGCAATCATCGCCGCATTATCGGTGCAAAGTCGAAGGGGCGGGGCCACAAAGTCCAATCCATTTTCAGCACAAACAGTCTCTAAACCGGCGCGAATGGTCATGTTTGCTGCCACGCCCCCGGCGACGGCCAAGGCAGGGCCATCCGGTGCAGTTTCCAGATACAGACCGATTGCGCGGCGCGTCTTTTCGACCATCACCTTGGTTACGGCGTACTGAAACCCGGCGCAAAGATCGCGCCTGTCTTGCCGCGTCAGCCCGCCTTGGGCCGTGACCAACTGGTCACGCTGGCGCAGAACTGCTGTCTTTAGCCCGGAAAAGGACATGTCGCATCCCGGCCGGTCCAATAGCGGTCGGGGTAAGGGGAATCGCTTTGCATCCCCTTTCTGCGCCTCCGCCTCCACGACCGGCCCGCCCGGTTGGGATAGGCCAAGCATCTTGGCCACCTTGTCAAAAGCCTCGCCCGGCGCATCGTCGATCGTGCCGCCGAGTCTGCGGTAGCTGGCAACACCTTCCACGACCAGAAACTGGCAATGCCCGCCCGAGACGAGCAACAGAAGATAGGGATAGTCCAGCCCATCGGTCAGACGCGGGGTCAGCGCATGGCCGGCGAGATGGTTCACCCCTACCAAGGGCAGCCCAGTTGCGGCGGCAAGCCCCTTGGCCAGCATCACGCCAGAAAGCACGCCCCCGATAAGGCCCGGCCCTGCCGTAACCGCGAT
>JALOTC010000146.1 GCA_025458085.1 Cypionkella sp.
GCGGGGCGGGGAGTGCGGGGCATGGCCGTGAAAAGAAGCATTGAGCAGCGTTTCGAACAGGGACTTTTCGCCAGCCGCTGGCTGATGGCGCCCATGTATCTTGGGCTTGTGGTCAGCCTTGCCATGCTGACCGTGATCTTCCTGCGCGATCTGGCCTATTACACGCCGAAACTGCTGGAGATGAAGGCGGAGGAGGTGATCCTTGTCGCGCTGACGCTGATCGACCTGACGCTGGCGGCGAATCTGGTCTTGATCGTCATGTTCTCGGGCTATGAGAATTTCGTGTCGAAATTCGATTTCGATGCCGGGCAGGACCGGCCCGACTGGATGGGCAAGGTGGATTTCGGCGGGCTGAAGATGAAGCTGGTCGCCTCGATCGTGGCGATTTCGGGGATTCATCTTTTGAAGCGATTCATGGAAATCGGCGATTCCGTGGCTGATGCCCGTTTTGGCGAAACGGAGCTTTACTGGCTGGTCATCATCCATCTGACCTTTGTGATCTCGGGCGTTTTGCTGGCGTTCATGGACTGGTTGCAGTCGCGATCCTACATCGCGAAGTAAGCCGGGGCATCGAAAGCCACTGGCCTTGCCGCGTCCCTCCCGCTAGAACGCGGCCCTGTATGGAGGCCAGAGATGAAAGACACGATCCGCCCGCAGCCCGGTATCCTTGACATCGCGCTCTATGAGGGCGGCAAGGCGCATGTGGCGGGTGTCGCAAATCCGGTAAAGCTCAGTTCGAACGAGAACCCCTTTGGCGCGCCGGACCGCGCGAAGGAAGCGTTTTCGCGGACAGTCCACAGTCTGCACCGCTACCCCAATACCGACCACCGCAGCCTGCGCGAGGCGATTGGCGATGTGCATGGGCTCGACCCGGATCGGATCATCTGTGGCGTCGGATCGGATGAGATCATCACCTTCCTGTGCCAAGCCTATGCCGGCCCGCGCGACGAGGTGGTGTTCACCGAACATGGCTTCTTGATGTACCGCATCAGCGCGCTGGCCGTGGGGGCCACCCCGGTGGAGGTGCCGGAGCGCGAGAGAATGGCGGATGTCGATGCCATCCTGCGCGCCTGCAACAGCCGGACGCGTCTGGTGTTCATCGCCAATCCGAACAACCCGACCGGCACGATGCTGTCTTTGGCAGAGTTGGAACGGCTGGCGGATGGCTTGCCGAAACAGGCCATTCTGGTGATCGACGGGGCCTATGCCGAATATGTCGAAGGCTATGATGGCGGGGCGGCGCTGGCCACCGACCGGCCCAATGTCTTTATGACGCGGACCTTTTCCAAGATTTACGGTTTGGGGGGGCTGCGGATCGGCTGGGGCTATGGCCCGCGCGCGATCATTGATGTGCTCAACCGGATCCGGGGGCCCTTTAACCTTTCGACCACCCAGTTGGAGACGGCGGAGGCCGCGGTGCGCGATCAGGATTGGGTCGCGCGCTGCCGGATGGAAAACGCCCGGATGCGCCATTGGCTGTCCGAGGCTTTGGCCGAGATTGGGGTGCCAACCGATACGAGCATGGCCAATTTCGTGCTGGCCCGCTTTGGCGGCGTGGAAGAGGCCGAGGCTTGCGATGAGTTCTTGCAAAAACAGGGTCTGATCGTGCGGCGGGTGGCCAGCTACAAGCTGCCCCATTGCCTGCGCATCACCGTGGGGGACGAAGCCTCGTGCCGCCGCGTGGCCCATGCCATTGGCCAGTTCAAGGGGCTGAAATGATCTATCACCGCGTCGCCCTGATCGGGCTTGGCCTGATCGCCAGTTCCATGGCCCATGCGATGCGGCAATATCGTCTGGCTGGGACCATCGTCGGCCATGCCCAATCGGCCGAGACGCGGGCGATTGCGCGGGAGTTGTTCTGCGATGAGGTCTTTGCCACCCCGGCCGAGGCGGTGAAGGGGGCGGATCTGGTGGTTCTCTGCACGCCCGTGGGGGCCATGGCCGAGATCGCCCGCGCCATCGCCCCGCATCTGGCGCCGGGGGCCACGGTCACCGATGTGGGTTCCGTGAAGGGCGCGGTGGTGGAGGCGGTAGCCCCCCATATGCCCGAAGGCGTTCATTTCATTCCCGGCCATCCCATCGCGGGGACCGAACATTCCGGCCCGCGTTCGGGGTTTGCCACGCTGTTTCAGAATCGTTGGTGGCTTCTGACCCCGCTGGAGGGGGCTGACCCCGCCGCCACGGCCCGCCTGCGCGCGCTCTGCGAAGGGATGGGGGCCAATGTGGATGAGATGGATGTGGCCCACCATGACCTTGTTCTGGCGGTGACCAGCCATACCCCGCACCTGATCGCCTATACGATGGTGGGCGTGGCCGAACATATGCGCCGCGTGTCGAATTCCGAGGTCATCAAATATTCTGCGGGCGGTTTTCGCGACCTGACGCGCATCGCGGCCAGCGATCCGGTGATGTGGCGCGATGTGTTCTTGACCAACAAGGATGCCGTTCTGGATATCCTTGGCCGCTTCACCGAAGAGCTGTTCGTGTTGCAACGTGCCATCCGCATGGGCGATGGTGAGCATCTTCACGCCTATTTCACCCGGACCCGCGCCATTCGCCGTGGCATTATCGAGGCAGGTCAGGATACTTCTGCCCCAGATTTCGGGCGTATTGCGCCTCCGGGGGAGGGTAAGGGATAGATGCGGGCAGGGTGGCTTTCGGTTCTGGCCGGTTTGACCGTGGTTTCGGCAAGTTTGGCCTTGGCAGAAGCCCCCGATACGTCGATACGCCCGATGCCGCGCCCCGGCGTGGAGCCTGCCGCAGCACAGGCCACGGAGACGGCCATCGTGCAAGCGACCGCTGCGCCATCTGTTGCGGCGGTGACGCTTTCGCTGCGACCGCGTCCCCGCCCGGATGCTTTGGGGCAGGTTGCGGCGGTTTCGGCCCCGGTCATGGCCTCTGCTGCGGCGGGAGCACCCCCGCCTGAGGCAGCCCCGCCTGCGGCAGCACCAGCGCGCGAACGCCGGGGGCTTTTCGGATTTCTGCGCCCTGCGCCCCGGCCCGACACGCCGCGTGTCGAGCAGACGGCCTCTGCCGGCCGTGTGGTGCCGGGCCAGCCTGCGGGTGTGTCGCGCAGCGGGTCGGTCTGTGGCATCCCCGACATTCGGGGCGAGACTTTGGCCCCCATCACGTCGCGCGTGCGGGGCTGTGGGATCGAGGATCCGGTGCGCGTCACCTCGGTTGCGGGGATCCGCTTGTCCAACCCTGCGACGATCAACTGCGACACTGCCCTGGCCTTTCGCGAATGGCTGACCCGCGCGGTTGAGCCTGCCTATGGCCGAGGCCGGGTGGTCGAGGTGCATGTGGCCGCAAGCTATGCCTGTCGCCCGCGCAACAACCGCAAGGGGGCCAAGGTTTCGGAGCATGGACGCGGCAATGCGATCGATGTTGCGGGCTTTACCTTTTCGAATGGGCGTCAGGTGAAGGTCTTGAACGGGTTCGATGCCAGAATGCGCAAGGCCCACCGGGGCGCTTGCGGCATCTTTGGCACGACGCTTGGGCCGGGATCAGACGGGTTTCACGAGGACCATCTGCATTTCGACATCGCCCGGCATCGCAACGGCCCCTATTGCCGGTGAGCTAGAACCGGGGCGCGGGGCCAAGGGGCAGGGGGCCAAGGGGCAGGGGGCCTAGCCGCATTTGCCCCCCTGCGAGGATCAGGGGCAGCGCGAGGTCTTCGGCACTGCCCGATTGCAGCGCCAAGGTTTCGAGCATCCGTTCCACCGTCGGGGCAAGTTCCGCCCGCAGGATGCCCGAGGCGACCAGCATCGGCACCAGCAAGCGCCAGCCGCGCAGGGTAATGTCCACGCGCCCTTCTGGCACCCCGTCGGACAGCGCGATCTCTCCGCGCGCGGTCAGGTCCAGCCCACCCCAAATGAGCCGCGCCTCGCGCAGGGCAAGATCGGTGATCTCTGGCCGCGCCTGTCCTGCGAAGCGGTCGATGGGTGCGGTCAGGCCAAGTTCGGCATCTATCCGCAGGCTATCGATCAGACCGGGCAGGCCCGGCAGGAGGGACATCATCCCCTGATCAGGGCGCAGGTCCTTGGCCTCTAGCCCGAGCTGATGACGCAGCCCGGTATCCGCCACGCTTCGGCTGGCAAGGCGCAGTTCTTGCGCGTGGATCGTCCAACCTGCGGTCGCCGACGACAGGGCCAGCGCATCCCCGACCAGCGTGGTGCGGTCCAGCGTCAGCCGGGTGTTCGGGCTGACCACCACGCTGGCCTGCAATTTGCCACTGTCCAGTGTAAGGGCCTGACCCTGCACGGTCAGGCGTTGCTGCGGCGGGAAGGCCGCGATGACATGCCAAGGGCGATAGGACAGCGACAGGATCTGAAAGAAGGGGGCTTCCCATGCCAGCCCCGTGGCGGGATCGGCCAGACGCGGTTCGGTCACGGTGAGGTCAAAGCGGTTGGGAAAGCCGCGCACCACAAGGCCCTCATGCGCTGCCTCGAGCCCCTGCGCGGGGGCGGTTTCGAAAAAGCCCGTGGCCGCACGTTCCACGGCCCCCTTGCCCACGAACCAATAGCCAGACCACAGCGCCACCAGAAGAACCGTCACCCACAAAAGCGCGCGCATCGCCTGCCCTTTCCAACTGCCTGCCCTGCTGTTTAGAAGGGACGCGGCCAAAGGGCCAGTCACGAGAGGCGGAAGATGTGGGTCTTTGGATATGGGTCCCTGATCTGGAACCCGGAGTTCGAGGTGGCGGAGGCGGTGGTGGCGCGGGTGGAGGGTTGGCACCGCAGTTTCTGTATGCGGTCGATCCATCATCGCGGGACGGAAGCCGAGCCGGGTCTTGTGCTGGCCTTGGACCGGGCCGAGGGCGCGCATTGCGATGGCCTGGCCTTTCGCGTGGCACCGGGAGCAGAGGCGACGACGCTGCACCTTTTGCGAGAGCGGGAATTGATTTCATCGGCCTATTTGGAAACCACGCTTCCCGCCCATCTGGCAGGGGGGCAGGAGGTGGAGGCGCTGGCCTATGTGATCGACCGGGGCCATGTGCAATATTGCGGTGGCCTGCCCTTGGAAGAGCAGGCGCAGATCATCGCGCAAGCCTGCGGCGGGCGGGGCCCGAACCGTGACTATCTGTGGTCTACCGCCGCGCATCTTGCGGCGCTGGGGATTGCCGATGACGATCTGGAATGGCTGTCGCAACGGGTGCGTGTGATCTGTGCGTGACGCAATTTTGCGGTCGGCCCGATCCGGTGCTTGGAAAACCGTGCGATCGTGGCGTATCCTTTGCCCAAGGCAGAGGATGGCAGGCGCCTGATGGACAAGACAGGGACCCCAAACGGGGCCGAAGAGCGAAAGACACTGAACGGCTTTATCGTCTTTGTCTTTCTGCTGGGGGTGATCACCTGTTTTTGGCAGGTCTTTATCCTTGCCCAATCGGTGAGCTGGATCGAAGGCTTTGTCCAGAATGCGCCCGGCCATTCTGCCACGCGCCCGCCGCGCCTTTTGGCCCCTTTGGCGGCGCTTTTGCGCACGCGCGGCGCGCAGATGCAGATTTCGGCCTCCTCCTCGCGGTCCATCCTTGAATCCGTGGCGACGCGGATCGACGAGGCGCGGGACATCACGCGTTATCTTGCCAATCTTTTGGTGTTTCTTGGGCTTTTGGGCACGTTCTATGGCCTTGCCACGACGGTGCCTGCGGTGGTGGAGACCATTCGCGGGCTGGCCCCGCAAGAGGGCGAAAGCGGGCTGGAGGTCTTTGGCAAGCTGATGAGCGGGCTGGAGGCGCAATTGGGCGGGATGGGCACGGCCTTTTCCTCCTCGCTCCTTGGGCTGGCCGGGTCGCTGGTCGTGGGGCTTTTGGAACTTTTTGCCGGCCATGGTCAGAACCGGTTCTATCGGGAGTTGGAGGAATGGCTCTCCTCCATCACCCGTCTGGGCTATGCCGGGGCTGAGGGCGATGGCGAGAGCGAGGGGGCGGGCGTTGCCGCCGTGCTGGACCGGATGGTCGAGCAGATGGAGGTCATGCAGACCATCGTCGCCGATGCCGAAGCCGCGCGCGACGCGACGGATCAGCGGCTGGCCGAACTGACCGGGGCGATTGCGGCGCTGGCCGCGCGGATGGAGGGGGGCGGTGCGCAGCTTGCGGCCTTGGACCGCATTGCCGAAGGGCAGGAGCGTCTGGTCGCGGCCTTGGGGCAGGCCGAGGGGGGCTTGGGCCAAGATGCGGAGGCGCGGATGCGCCTGCGGTCGATCGATGTGCAACTGTTGCGGATATTGGAAGAGCTTGCGGCGGGGCGGCAGGAAAGCATGGCCGATCTGCGGGCCGATCTGACCGCCTTGACCACCGCTGTCCGGCAACTCGCGCGGACCGGGATCGGGCGCTGAGATGGGGCTGTCGCGCCGCAGGGACAGCGCCATCATCTGGCCCGGTTTCGTGGATGCGGTCACCACGCTCTTGATGGTGCTGATGTTCGTGGTGACGATCTTTACCGTCATGCAATCGGTGTTGCAGGAAACGATCACCACGCAGGACAATGAACTGGACAGTCTGACCGCCCAAGTCGCGCAATTGGCTGATGCGCTTGGTCTGGAGCGGACGCGCGCCGCGGGGCTTGAGGCCGAGATCGGCAGCCTGCGGGCGGGTCTTGCGGAGGCGCAGGCCGAGGGGGTGCGGCAGGCGGGGTTGATCGACAGCCTGACCCGTCAGCTTTCGGCGCGCGAAAGTGAACTGGCCGCCGCCCAAGGCAGGATCGCCAGTTTTGAGGAACAGGTGGCAAGCCTTTTGGCCGCGCGGGATGCGGCCACGGCGGAGGCTGCGGCGCTCTCTGCTTCGCTGGCCGAGATCGAGGCGGCGCAGGCGCGGCTGATTTCGGAAAAAGAGGCGCTGGATCTGGCGCTGGCGCGGGCGCGCGAGGAGGTGGATGCGCAGGCCGAAGCTGCCCGCCTTGCCGCCGCGCGGCGCGAGGCGCTGGAGGCGCTGATCGCCGATCTGCGGGGCCGGGCGGGCAATGCCGAAGCCGCGCGCGCCACGCTGGAGACGCGGCTGTCGGAGGAGGAGGCCGCGCGCCTGGCCGATGCGGCGGCACTGGAGGCGCTGCGCGCGCGGCTTGCGACAGCGGATGAAGAGTTGATCGCCATGACCTTGGCGCTGGAGGAACAGCGCAGGCGCGCGGAGGAGACGCTGACGCTTTTGGCTGCCGCCCAGACCGAGGCGGCGCAGGCTGCCGCGGCCAGCAGTGACCGTGACGCAGCCCTTGCCGCCGCGGAACGCGCGCTGACCGAAGAACAGACCCGCGCGCTGGAGGCGGAGCGCAGGCTTGCGCTGTTGAATGAACAGATCGCCGCGTTGCGCAGCCAGCTTGGCGCCTTGCAGGCGGTGCTTGATGCCTCTGCCGCGCGCGATGCCGAGGCGCAGGTGCAGCTTGACTCGCTTGGCAATCAGTTGAACGCCGCACTGGCGCAGGTTGCCGTGGAGCAGCGCCGCCGCGCGGAATTGGAAGAGGCCGAACGGCTGCGGCTGGAGGCGGAGAAGGCGGATCTGGAGCGCTTTCGCAGCGAATTCTTCGGGCAACTCAGCCAGTTGCTGGCAGGGCGCGAAGGCGTGCGCGTTGTGGGCGACCGTTTCGTCTTTTCGTCGGAAGTGCTGTTTAACCCCGGATCGGCCGATCTGGCCCCCGAAGGTCAGGCACAGATTGCCGGGGTGATCGCGACCTTGGATGACATTCGCGACCAAATTCCCGAGACGATTGACTGGATCGTGCGGGTCGATGGTCATACCGACAATGTGCCGCTGTCGGGGCAGGGGGCCTTTGCCGATAACTGGGAGTTGAGTCAGGCCCGCGCGCTTTCGGTGGTGCGGTTCATGCAGGCGGAACTCGGCTTTCCGCCCGACCGTCTGGCGGCTACGGGTTTTGGCGAGTACCGTCCTGTCGCCTTGGGGGATGATGAGGCGGCGCGCGCGCAGAACCGCCGGATCGAATTGAAGCTGACCGAGCGATAAGGGCGCAGGCCATTTGTTGGGAGAGCCGGCCCTTTTGAGGCTTGGATCGCCGACCGGGGAGGGCTGTCTGCCCGCGACCCCCCACTCCTTGTGATTAACGCCGGGGAGGGCTGTCTGCCCGACCCCCATCTCTCTTGAATATACCCCGGGGAGGGCTGTCTGCCCTCCCCGGACCCCTCCCGAGAGTATTTGGGCCAAGATGAAGGGGCAGGCCTATCTGCGCGGTGGCCTGATCTGGCGCGCGGCGCAGAGGAAAAGGCCCCCGATACGGGGGCCTTTGCTTTGCCGCATATCGTTGGGCAGGTTTACTCTGCGGTCAGAAGCGGCGGCTTCTGGCCTGTGAGCCGGGGCTTCTGCGGCTCTTGCACCTGAAGGTCGATGGCATCGTCCTTCACCGCCACACGCACCACGCCACCCTTGGTCAGCTTGCCAAAGAGCAATTCTTCGGCGAGCGGCTTTTTGATATGTTCCTGGATCACACGGGCCAGCGGGCGGGCGCCCATCTTGTCATCATACCCCTTGTCGCCCAGCCAAGCAGCGGCTTCGGGTGTCAGTTCGATATGAACACCACGATCCATAAGCTGCGCTTCCAGTTGGAGGACGAACTTTTCGACCACCTGATGGATGGTTTCCTTGGCCAGCGGCGCGAAGCTGATCACCGCGTCCAGACGGTTGCGGAATTCGGGCGTGAAGATGCGCTCGATCGCCGCCGTATCCTC
>JALOTC010000017.1 GCA_025458085.1 Cypionkella sp.
GTGATCCTGACCACCTCTCCCCCGATCCAGCCAAAACCCGCCGTATCCTCATATTCCCGACCCCAGGCCGCCATCATCTGCATGCCAACACAGATGCCAAGAAAAGGCCGCGCGCGGGTGGTCACCGCCTCCTCGATCGCCTCGAACAGTCCACCATAGCTGCCAAGTGCCTTGCGGCAGGCCGGGAAGGCCCCATCCCCCGGCAGAACGATCCGGTCCGCGCGAGCCACATCTTCGGAGCGCGAGGTGACAAGGATATCGCCCCCGCCCACCTCTGCCGCCATACGCTGAAAGGCTTTCTCGGCGGAATGAAGGTTCCCGCTGTCATAATCGACCAGAACGGTCAGCATCAGAGCGCGCCCTTGGTGGAGGGCAACACGCCCGCCATACGCGGATCAGGCTCAACACCCATGCGCAGGGCGCGGGCAACCGCCTTGAAGGCCGCCTCGGCAATGTGGTGACTGTTGATGCCATGCAGCTTGTCCACATGCAGGGTGATCCCGCCGTGCGTGGCCAAAGCCTGAAAGAATTCGCGCACGAGTTCGGTGTCAAATGTGCCGATCTTGGCCGTGGGGAAATCCACGTTCCAGACAAGGAAGGGCCGCGCCGACAGGTCGAGCGCACAGGCGACCTGCGCATCATCCATGGCGAGGTTGAAGTGGCCATAGCGGCGGATTCCCCGCTTGTCGCCCAAAGCGGCGACCAAGGCTTGACCCAGGGCGATACCCGTATCCTCGACCGTGTGGTGATCGTCGATATGCAGATCACCCTTGGCACGCACCGTCAGGTCAATCAGCGAATGGCGGGACAATTGATCCAGCATGTGGTCGAAAAAGCCCACGCCGGTCTGGTTGTCATAGCGCCCCGTGCCATCCAGATCGATGGCAACGCTGATCTGGGTTTCGGCTGTGGTGCGGGTGATCTCGGCCTTGCGCATGGGTGCCCCCTTCGGTTCGCCTGCCTTATAGGCGCGCGGCCCGCCCTTGGGAAGCGGCAAGGGTAGCCCCGGCCAGCATCAGCCCCGCCACCGTGGCGATCATGCCCGAGGCGGACAGGGTGAAGGGCAGACCGAACCACAGCGGCGCATGGCCCGCCAGCACATAGCCCAAGACCGCAGCCAGAACGGCAAAGGCCAGCGACAGCGCGATCTGCACGCCGAGGCGCCGGGTCAAAAGCCGCGCGGTCGCCGCCGGGCAAATAAGCATGGCAATGGTCAGGATCGACCCCACCGCCTGAAAGGCCGCAACCGCCGCCAGCGCCGTGGCCCCCGTCAGACCCGCCATGACCATTCCCGTGGGGATACCTTGGCTGCGCGCAAAGACGGGGTCAAAAACCGTGGCGACCAAGGGGCGGCGAAAGAGCCAGAGCACCGCGCCAAGGCCAAGCGCGGTCAGGGCAAGGCGCGTCAGCTCCTCGGGCAGGCGGGCGAGGGCTGCAGGGTCCCACAGGCTTTCGGGCCCCGCGGCCGCAAGCCAGATCAGGCTTTCCAGATTGCCGTAAAGCGCATGTTCCACATCGAAATGAATGCCCGCCGTGCCCGTGGCCTCCAGCAGCAGCACCCCGCCCGCGAACATCGTGGTAAAAACCACCGCCATCGCAGCCCCCGGCTCCATCCGTGCGCGGCGGGTGATCCATTCGATCAGCAGCGCCGAACCCCCCGCCGCCGCCAAAGCCCCCGCCCCCATGGCAAGGCCAGAGGCACTGCCAGTGATCAGAAAGGCCAAGACGATCCCGGGCAGGACCACATGGCTCATCGCATCGCCCAGCATCGCGCGACGCGAGAGAAGCAGAAAATTCCCCGGCAAGGCGCAGGCAACCCCCGCCAAGGCTGCAATCACCATGGGCGGCAGAGAGAGCGCGATAAAATCACCCATAGTGCCGCCCCCCGCGCAGAAGAAGGCTCAGGACAAAGACCGCCGCTGCCAAAAGCACGATCACCGGCCCCGTCGGTAGATCGGGGAAAGAGGCGGACAGCGCCGCGCCCAGATAGCCGCACCCCGCCCCGATCAGCGCGGCAAGCCCCGCCGTGCCCGCAACCGTGCCCATCCAGAGCCGCGCGGCCACTGCGGGCGTGACCAAGAGCGCCACAATCAGGATCAGCCCGGTGACATTCAGCCCGACCAGAACCACTGCCATGACCAGCATCATCAGTGCCAGATCCATCCGCGCGGGGTTAATCCCCATCATCCGCGCATGAAGCGGATCAAAAGCCACCATGGCCAAGGGGCGGCGCAGAACCCACAGCGCCAAAAGCACCGCCGCCCCGCCAAGGGCGATCGTCACCGCCTCGGCCCGCAGCATCCCGGCGGTCGCGCCCAAAAGCACGCCCTCCAGCCCGGCGGGACGGCCGATGCCAAGGCTCTGAATAACCGTCAGCATCACAATCCCGAAGCCATAGAAGGTGGACAGCACCGCCGCGGTGGCTGCATCTTCGGGCAAATGGCGCACAAGCGCCTGCACCGCCCAAAGCCCCAGCGCTGCCGTCGCCGCCGCCCCGACCATCAGCCCCGGCAGAAACCGCCCATCGCCGCCCAAAGCCGCCATGGCCAGAAAGGCCAGCCCGATGCCCGGAAGTGTCGCATGGGCCAAGGCGTCAGAGACAAGCGCGCGGCGGCGCAGGGTCAGGAAAGCCCCCGCCCCGCCTGCCGCAGCCCCCAAGAGCGCAGCCCCAAGGCTGACCAGCGCGGCATTGGGACCAGCCTGCAAGGTCAGCGCCTGCCACATCAGGCCGGGACCGCCACCAGTTGACCCGCACCATAGGTCTGCGCCAAAGCCTCGCGCGTGAAGGTGGTGGCCACCGGCCCTTCGGCTATCGTGCGGTGGTTCAACAGCAGAACCCGGTCGAAATAGGCCCCGACAGTGGACAGGTCGTGATGCACGGCGATGATCGTCGCGCCCTTGTCACGCAGGCCCTTTAGCACGGCGATGATCGCGGCCTCGGTCGCGGCATCGACCCCGGCAAAAGGCTCGTCAAGCAGGTAAAGCTCGGCCCGCTGCATCAAGGCCCGCGCAATAAAGACGCGCTGTTGCTGCCCGCCCGACAAGGCGCCAATCTGCCGCGCGGCCAGATCGGCCATGCCCACACGGTCCAACGCCTCGCGCGCCTCGTCCCGCAGCGCAGGCGAAAGCCGCCCCAAAAGCCCCATCCGCCGCCATGCCCCCATCAGCACCACATCGATTACCCGGACGGGAAAACCCCAATCCACCGCAGCCCGCTGTGGCACATAGGCGATGCGGGGCAGCGCCGTGGCGACAGCTTGCCCAAAGGCCCGCACCTCCCCCTCTGCCGGTTCAAGCCCCAGAAGGCCCTTGAGGAAGGTGGATTTCCCCGCCCCATTCGGCCCGACGATTGCGGTCAAGGTGCCAACCGGCACCCGCGCCTCCGCCCCCTCCAAAGCCGTGCGTCCGTCATAGCGGACGGTCAACCCTCGGACGACCAGCGCCTCGGCATTCGGAAAGGGGGTGGGGGGCACCATCAGCCTGCAAGCCCCAAGCGGCCCGATGCGCCGCGTTCCGGGGCCGTGCCGCCCAAAGCGCGGGCAATGACCGTGGCATTATGGTCAAACATGCCAACCCAAGTGCCTTCATAGCTGCCTTCTGGCCCCATCGCATCCGAGAACAACTCGCCCCCGATCGTGACCTGATGCCCTTTGGCCGCCGCCCCTTCGATCAGCGCACGAACCGACCGGTCAGAGACGGAGCTTTCCACGAACACAGCCGGAATCCGGCGCGCGACCAAAAGGTCAACCAGTTCCGCAATCCGCTGCAAGCCCGCCTCGGATTCGGTCGAAATGCCCTGAACCCCTTCGACCTCGAACCCATAGGCGCGCCCGAAATAGGCAAAGGCATCATGGGCGGTGACCAGAACCCGTGCCTCCTCGGGCACGCTGGCCAGCACGCCCGCGGCGTAATCGCCCATGGCAAGGATCTCCGCCCGGAAGGCTTCGGCCCGCGCTGCGGCATCGGGGACATGGGGCAGGACCGCCGCTTCCACCGCCCGCGTCGCCTCGGCCCAAAGACCAGCGTCAAACCAGATATGCGGATCGGGACTGTCGGGATATGCAGGGTCTGACAGAAGGCGCGCGCGATCCACCGCCTCCCCCACCGCGACAACAGAACCGCGCGCGGCAAGATCGGCCATCAGATCGTTGAATTGAGCCTCTAGGTTCAGCCCGTGCCAAAGCACCAGATCGGCACGCGACAGCGCCTGAATATCGGCCCGCGTCGGGCGGTGGCTATGCGGGTCCAGCCCCGGCCCCATCAGTGCCGTAACCGGCAAGCCGGAAATCTGGCGCGCGGCATCAGCGACCATGGCGGTCGTCGCCACAATCGCCGGAGAAGCAGAGGCCCAAAGCGGCTGCGCCACGGTTGCACCGGCAAGCAGACCCATGAAATGACGTCTGTTCAGCATGAAATCGCCCTCTAAATCGACCGTAGAGGAAAGATATGCGAACAATTCTCAAAGTCAATGAGATTGCGAATAATTCGCATATTCACACCTCCTGCGCTTCACTTTTTGGGACAAGCTGGTTACGGTCCAGCAGGTGCGTGACAGGGATGGTGTCGACATGTCCAAGGGTGGCTCCGCGCAGGGGCAGAGTTTTTCGCTCATGGTCATCGGGCAACGCGGTCGCCTGCAACACGAAGCCATCTTGCTTGCCGCTTCGCTGCGGCTGACGAACCCGGGCTTTGCAGGATCTCTGGTGGTCTGCGAACCCCAGCCAGGCCCCCTCTGGCGGCAAGACCCAAGGATGGAGGATGCCGCGCGCGGTCTACTCACCGACCTTGGCGCTGTTATCCTGCCTTTCGAGTCCAAGGTCTTTGGTCAAGCCTATCCCTATGGCAACAAGATCGAAGCGCTGACCGCTTTGCCCGACGCGCCCTTCCTCTTTTTGGATACGGATACGCTGATCACGGGCGATCTCGGCAGCCTCCACTTCGATTTCAAACGCCCCTCGGCAAGCCTGCGCGTCGAAGGCACATGGCCGCAGATCGAACTTTACGGACCGGGCTATGGTCAGATCTGGAAGGCGCTCTACGACCGCTTTGGGCTCGATTTCGCGACATCGCTCGACATGTCACAGCCCGATGAATACTGGCGGCGCTATCTCTATTTCAACGCTGGCTGGTTCTTCCACGAAAGCCCGCATCGCTTTGGTAGTCGGTTTCTCAGCTATGCCCGCGCCATCCGCGACGATCCCCCCCCTGAACTGGTCCTGCAATCGCTCGACCCTTGGCTGGATCAGGTAGCACTGCCCTTGGTCATCCATTCCTTTGGTGGCGCAAGGCCGGGGCCAATGCTTTCGGGGCTGGATGGTGACGTGACCTGTCACTACCGTCTGATCCCACTGCTTTACGCCCGCGAAAGCGACCGGGTGGTGGAGGTGCTTGAAACCATCGCCCGCGATCCCGCCCTGCGCCCGGTCTTGCGCGATCACGAAGCGCTGCGCGTCATGGTCTATCAAAACCGCGGGCGCAAAGCGCGCGCGCTTTTTGACCGCAGCGCTCTGCCCGTCCGCGAACAGGTGATCCGCAACACGCTCAAGCGCGAAGGCCTCTGGCTCCGCTGAAGAAAACGAAATGTCGCCCCTTCATCTTGGCACAAATACTCTCGGGAGGGGTCCGGGGAGGGCAGACAGCCCTCCCCGCCATGATGAGAAGAGGGGCCATTCCGCCAGATTTCGGCGCAATCGAAGGCGCACCATCGCCAAACTCAGGCCAAGACCGGCCAGAGCGAGGCTACCAGCAGCGCGGCCATCGTGCGGTTGAAAATCACCAAGCGCCGGTTTGTCGTCAACCAGCGCCGCAACCCCTGCCCGGCCCAGACCCAGATCGACACCGAAGGCAGGTTCACCGCGCAAAACACAAGCGCGACCAAGGCCATCGCCGCCCAGCCGTCGCCGCCCGCATAGACAGTGACCGCTGTCAGCGCCATAGCCCATGCCTTGGGGTTGACCCATTGAAAAGCCGCCGCCTGTAGGAAGGTGAAGGGGCGACCTGCGCGCTGTCCTTCCTCTGGCGGGGCGGCATGGGCGATCTTCCACGCCAGCCATAGCATGTAAACCACCGCCACCACGGCCAGCCCGGTCTGCAAATCCGGATAGCGGTGGAACACCTGCGCCAAGCCCACGCCGACTACAAAAACCATCAGCGCATGGCCAAGACTTACGCCAAGCATATGCGGCACGGTCCGGCGAAAGCCGAAATTCACCCCCGAGGCCAGAAGCATCATGTTGTTCGGCCCCGGCGTGACCGACGTGGCAAAGGCAAAGCCGACAAGGGCAAGGAAGAGGTTATATGTCATGCGCAATGGATGGCAGGCTCACGCCTGAATGAGATTGCAAAGATGCGATCCATACCACATTATTTGCAACAAATGACGAAGCTTGATGAGATTAACCACCGGATATTGCGCGAACTGTTCCGTGACGGGCGGATCAGCAACCTTGACCTTGCCGAACGTGTGGGCCTGTCCCCCTCGGCCTGCCTGCGCCGGGTGCAGGAATTGGAACGCGCGGGCATCATCAAGGGCTATCGCGCGGTGCTTGACCCAGCCAAGCTTGGCATCGGCTTTGTGGCCTATGTCACCGTTGGGCTGAACACCCATACCAAGGCCGCGCAAGAGGCGTTTGAACGCGCCATCGCCCGCGCGCCACAGGTGACCGAATGCCACAACATCACCGGCACGGTCGAATATCTGTTACGGGTCGAGGCAGAGGATCTTGCCAGCTACAAACATTGGCATACCGATGTTCTGGGTGTGCTGCCGCAAGTGCAGGCGATCACCACCTTCGTGGTGATGGGAAGCCCCAAGGATCAGCGCGCCTGAAGCAGACGAAACTCTGCCGCCAGCCATGGCCAGCGCGCGACCGCGGGTGCAAGCACACGGTCGCGGATCGGCCGGCGCAAAGCCTCGGCCACGCGGGCGGGCATCTCTCCCATCACCCCCGCACGGGCAGAAAGCGAGATGCGCCGCACCAAGGCCTCCCCCTCCAGCGGGGCCACCTCCACCTCCGGCAAAAAACGCGCAGCATGGTGAAGCGCAAGCGGGGTCAGGATCGTCCAGCCCGCGCCTTGCGCCACAAGGGCAAGAATTGCGGTATAGCTGTCCAGTTCGAACCGCACCGCGGGGCGCAAGTTCGACCGGGCCAGATGAGCGGCAATCTGGCGCCCCATCAAATGCCGGGTGGAATAGAGGATCAGCGGCAGCCCGCCCGCGCCCCCACGGGGCCGGACCGTCACGAAGGGGTCCGCCAAAAGCGGATGCACCTCGCGCCAACCGGGATCGACCACCCCCGCCCCAAGTTCTGCCGCGACCACAAGGTCCAAGGCCCGGCCTTCCAACTGATCCAGCAAGCGGTGGCTTGGCCCGGTTTCCAAAAGAAACCGCGCCTCGCCCATGCTGGCCGCCAGATCGGTCAGAAGTGCGGGCGTCACCTCGGCCTCGAAATCCTCGATCATGCCGAGCCTCAGCGTGCTTCGCTGCGACAGATCGGCCTGCGCGAGTTCGGCCCGCGCCTCGGCCTCGGCGTTCAGGATGGATTGCGCATGTCTGCGGAAAATCCCCCCCGCAGGGGTCAAGGCAAAGGGCCTTGCGCTGCGGTCAAACAGAACCGCGCCAAGCGATGCCTCTACCGCCGCGAGCTGTTGGCTGACCGCAGGCGGGGTCACACCCAACCGGCGCGCGGCCAGGGAAATGCTGCCTTCCTCTGCAACGGCCAGAAAGACCTCCACCCCCCAAAGCGTGACCCGCGCCTGCGCCTCAGCCATGGATCACAGCTTGGACAGCTTCTTCTGAAGCTCGGCCAATTGCTTCTTGATCTGGGCCAGCTCATCAGCCGAAGCAGTGCTTTCGGCCTCATCTCCTTCCTTGGCAGGGCCAGACCCGCCCCAGCCTGGCATCCCGGCCATCATCGTCTTGAGGAAGGCTTCCTGCTGTTTGCGCATCGCCTCGAATCCGGGCATCCCGGCCATCGGGGTGGGGAAACTACTCAGGTTTTCCATCATCTTCGATTGGCTGCTCCGCAGCATTTCGAAACTCGCGGCAAGAAACTGGGGCACCACCGACTGCACATTAGTGGTATAGCTGCGCACCAGATCGGTCAGCACATTGATCGGCAAGACGCTTTCGCCCTTGGATTCATGCTCCGCCACGATTTGCAGCAGATATTGCCGCGTCAGGTCGTCGCCGGATTTCAAATCGACGATCTGCACCTCGCGCCCCGCACGGATGAACCCCGCGATATCCTCCAGCGTGACGTAATCCGAGGTTTCAGTATTATAGAGGCGGCGACTGGCATAACGCTTGATCAACAGCGGTTTTTCATTTTCGGCCATTGGCCCCTCCCGGCTTGTTTTGCTTTTGCAGAGAAGCTTACGCGGCAGCGCAACAAATGCAAATGCAAAGGCAGCGTAAAGGTCAGCGCCCGATCCGTGCCACCTGTTCGGGCCAATGGGCGTGATTCAACACTCCGCCGTCCCGGCGCACGTCGCGCACTGCCTCCAGCGAGATCTGCGCCACAGCCCACCCCGGCATATTCAGCCGTGTCTGTGCGAGGATACCTGTCGCTGGAAAGCCTCGATCCGGCGGGCCATAAATCGCTGCCGCCCCCACGTTCTCATCCACCGCAGGGCAAAAGGCACAATCGCCCACCGTGGGGGCTTGCGCCACGATGCATTGGTTCTCCAAGGCCCGCGCCATCGCGCCCACACGCACACGGGTAAAGCCGGCGAGGCTATCCGTGCAGGAAGGCACAAGGATCACCTCTGCCCCCTGCTCTGCCAAATGCCGACCAAGCAAGGGAAATTCGCTGTCATAGCAGATCAGCACCCCGATCCGGCCCAGATCTGTGTCGAACGGGGCCAACCCCTGCCCCGGCACGACATCCCACATCTCGCGCTCGAACCGCGTCATGATCTGCTTGTCCTGATGCCCGATCACCCCGTCCGGTCCATACAGCACCGCCCGGTTCACCGGCCTTGGCCCGACAAAGACGGGGGCAGAGGCAGCAAGGATCATCACGTCAAACCGCCGCGCCAGTTCCCGGTGCAGCGCGGCCACTGCCGGGCCATGGCGCGCGACCTCATGCAACGCACGTTCCAGATCCGCCGCCACTTCCACCCCGCCAAGCGAGGCGAGTTCCATCGAACCATATTCAGGAAAGACCAAAAGCCGCGTGCCCTGCCCTGCGGCATCGGCGACCCAAGCCTCCAGTTTGGCCGCAACATCCTCGAACCGATCAAACCAGTCCAAAGGATAAGCCGCGGCAGCAAGGGTAAAGGCCGTCACAGCCTGCGCATCCAGAATTGAAGAGGCTTCACGCTTTCCTCTGCCTGCCCCACATCCTTCCACGAAAATTCCGCCACGATACCCGGCAGCACCGCATAACCCCGCCCCCGCCAGAAGGCATCATTGCTGCGATAGGACGCGGGGCGCAGCGGGTGGTCATCAGGGCGGATCACCGAACAGAAGGCCACATGGGTCCGGCCAAGCGCACGGGCATGGTCCTCGCGCAGATCGACAAAGCGATGGCCGAGGCCAATCCCGCGATATTCCGGCAAAAGCACCGATTCCGCGCCGTAAAGAATCGAGTCCAGCGCCACGCCCTGATCTTTGAACGGTGCCGCGAATTCGCCGGCATGATCCTCCATCGGAGTAGACGTAGAGGCACCGACCAGCCTTTCCCCATCGAAGGCCCCCACCAGCAGGGCGCCGGGGCTGTCGCGATAGGTCTGCAAGTAATCCCGCTCATAGTCGAGCGAGCCATCGTAGAGATAGGGCCAGTCGCGAAAAACAGCGATCCTGAGGCCAGCCACGGCATCCAACTGCGCCTCAAGCTCTGCGCCCGTCAGCGCGCGGACGGTGATACCTTGGGGAAGGGCCGGGCGCGTCATCGAGAGACCTGCGCGATCCAATCGTTCAGGTTGTAAAAGGTCGTCACCCGCGAAATCTTACCATCGCGGAGGGTAAAGAACGCACCCGCTGGCAGAACATACCGCTGCCCCCGCGCTTCCGGCAAGCCGGGGTCGGTCTTCAGATATTCGCCATGCACCACGAATTCCGCCGCCGCACGCGCCCCATCGTCCGAGACGAAAATCACGATATCTCGCAAGACCTCGCGATAGCTCACCCCCATATGCCCGCAGAATTCGGCGAACTTCGCGCGGCCATGGCGGATACCGCCCTCATTCACGCGATGCTCGACATCCTCGGTCACACAATCCAGCATGGCTTGTGCATCACCTGCATTGAAGGCGGCGTAATAGGCAGCGATCGTGGCTCGGGCGCTCTCAGCGGACATCGGGCATCTCCTTCACATTTTGCCCCAAGATAAAGACTTTGGCCGCGGGGAAAAGCCTGCCTGCGGCGGAAGTGCATCCATTCACGCCGCCGGATAGAAAGCCAAACCGGCCAAGAGATTTGCCCTTGCCTTCCTGCTCCTTCATCTGTTCAAAAATATCCTCGGGAGGGGTCCGGGGAGGGCAGACAGCCCTCCCCGGCGCTGATCCAAGATGGGCAGGGTTGGACAAGACAGCCCATCTCATCCTCCCGAAAGACCACCCCGATCTCGCGTTGCCTTATTGCTCCACAGGTTCGTCTGGCGGGCCGAACCGTCCCACCATCCGGTCGCGAATCTGGTCGCGCGCCTGCCGATAGGCCGCCAACTTGGCCTCTCGCGTTTCACCAAGGCCTGTCGGGTCAAGGATCGGCCAATATTCGATCTGCAAGTGATAATGGCGCGTCAACTCCAGCGCTTGCCGCTGACTTGCGGGTGAAAGCGCAATGATCAGGTCGAACTGGCTCAGATCATCGCCCCATTCCTGCATCTCTTCAAAGGAACGCGACCGATGGCGTTCCAGTTCCACCCCAAGCTCCCGACAGACGGCCACGGAAAAGCCATCCACCTCCATATCGTTCTTCACGCCCGCCGACTGCACATAGCAGCGTTGGCCATAGAACTTTTTCATCAGCCCCTCGGCCATGGGCGAGCGGACCGCGTTATGGTCACAGCAAAACAGCACAGATTGGGGGAATTCGCCCAAGCTGGCTTACCCCCAATGCAAAACGCAGATCAGGGTAAAAAGTCGACGCGCCGTATCGGTATCGACGATGGCCTTGCCCTCCAGCCGTTCCTGCAAGACCCGCGCGCCCTCGTTGTGAATACCGCGCCGGGCCATGTCGATCGCTTCGATCTGGCTCGGTGGCAGGCGCTTCACCGCCTCAAAATAGCTTTCGCAGATCTGGAAGTAATCCTTCACCACCTGCCGGAACGGGCCGAGCGAGAGGTGAAATTCTCCAACCTTCTCCCCCGCCTCGGACCCGATGTCAAAGACCAGCCGCCCATCGCGGATGGCAAGGCCAAGCCGATAGGGGCCACCGGGGGCCATGCGGTCATCGCGCGGAGGAAGGGCAAAGCTGTTTTCCTCCAGCAGATCAAAGATCGCCACCCGGCGTTCTTGTTCGATCTCGGGCGTGGGGCGGGCGAGACCTTTTTCATCGATCTCGATTTGGCAGATGCGGTTCATTGGGCATGCCTTGCGCTGACACCCCGTGATGCCCCAGCCTTTCGCCCAGCGCAAGCCCATCGCAACGCGTCAAGCCTTGCCGCTTTCCTCGTGCGGGCCCCGCCCAAGAAGGCCCGCAAGGACTGACGAGCGGCGCGTCAGTCGTTCAGCCGGTCCAGCCGTGCCCGCACGCTCAGGCCATGCGCCTCAAGGCTTTCGCTGATGGCGAGAGTCTCTGCCGCCGGGCCAATGGCCTTTAGCGCCTCTGGCGTCATGCGGGCCGTGGTGGTCCGCTTCATGAAATCCAGCACCGACAGTCCCGAGGAGAAGCGGGCAGAGCGTGCGGTCGGCAGCACGTGGTTCGGTCCGCCAACATAATCGCCAATCGCCTCGGGCGTCCAGGGGCCAAGGAAGATCGCCCCGGCATGGGGGATGCGGGCGGCCAGCGCTTCGGCCTCCTCCACCATGATTTCCAGATGCTCGGGGGCAATGCGGTTGGCCAGTTCCGCCGCCTGATCCAGCGTTTCCACCACGATCACCGCGCCATTGTCGCGCCAGCTTGCCCCCGCAATCGCGCGGCGTTCCAAAGTCTCCAGCCGCACCTCAACCGCCCTTGCAACGGCATGCCCGAGTTCAGCATCCGTGGTGATCAGGATCGACTGCGCGCTTTCGTCATGTTCGGCCTGTGACAGAAGGTCGAGCGCGATCCAGTCCGGGTCGTTATCCGCATCGGCGATGACCAGAATTTCCGAAGGCCCCGCGATCATGTCGATCCCCACCCGTCCAAAGACGCGGCGCTTGGCGGCGGCGACATAGGCGTTGCCCGGCCCGGTGATCTTGTCCACCGGGGCCACCGTTTCCGTGCCATAGGCGAGCGCCGCAATCGCCTGCGCGCCCCCCATGCGATAGATCACATCCACACCCGCGATCTGCGCGGCCAGAAGCACCAGAGGATTGACCGCGCCGCCCGGCGTCGGGCAGGCGATGGCCAACCGCTCCACGCCCGCGACCTTGGCAGGAATGGCATTCATCAAGACGCTGGAAGGATAGGAGGCAAGCCCGCCCGGCACATAAAGCCCCGCTGCCGAGACTGCCGTCCAGCGCCAACCAAGCCGCGCGCCCGTGGCATCGGTCCAGCTTTCGTCCACCGGGCGCTGGCGTTCGTGATAGGCGCGGATGCGATCGGCGGCGAGTTCCAGCGCCGCGCGTTCCGCCGCCGGCACCCTGGCCACCTCTGCGGCGATTTCCGCAGGCGAAAAAGCAAGCGCGTCGGCGGTCAGCTCCAGCCGATCAAACCGCGCGGTCAGTTCCAGCACAGCGCGATCGCCCCGCGCCCGCACATCGGCAATGATCGCGGCCACCGCCTGATCCACATCCTCCGCCTCTTCGCGCTTCATGGCCAAAAGGGCCGCAAAGCGCGCGTCGAAATCAGCGTCACGTGTAGACAGGAACATAGGCATGGCGGCTTTCCTTTCGCATCCCCGCCCCAGATAGCGCGCGCGCCACGCCCCCTCAACCCGGCATCATGCGCAAAGCGCACGCCGTCCAGAAAGGTCAGGCGCGCGGCAGGCGCAACCAAAAGCGCAGCATCAGGCTGATCGAGGCGCAGACAAGGCCAACGACAAGACCAAGCCAAAGGCCAACCGCGCCATAGCCCATCGGGAAGGCGAGCAAATAACTGGCAGGGATGCCGATGCCCCAATAACTGACGGCGGCAAAGGCCATGGGGATGCGGGTGTCCTGCACCCCGGCCAGAAGGCCGAGCGCCATGACCTGCATGGAATCGGCAAACTGAAAGATCGCGGCGCAGATCAGAAGCGCCGTACCGATGGCGATGATCTGGGCGCGGGCAGGCTCTGCCGGGTCGAGAAAGAGAGAGATCACCGGCTCGGGCAGGGCTACGAAAAAGACCATCGTCATCGCGGCAAAAAGGATCGACAGGGCGATCCCCACCTTGGCCCCACGCCTAAGGCCAGCCACATCGCCCGCGCCGTCCAAGGCGCCCGTGCGGACCGTCACGGCATTGGACAGGCCTACATGAACCATGAAGGTCAGCGCCGTGATTTCCATGGCAATCCCATGGGCGGCCAGTTCCACCGTGCCGATCCATCCCATCATCAGCGCACTCGCCTGAAACATCCCCGATTCCGCCAGCCCCGTCAGCCCCATGGGCCAGCCAAGGCGAAAGACATCGCGCATGGCGAGCCAATCGGGGCGCCAGAAGCGGATGAACAGTTGGTAGGAACGCAGGCTGCGCAAAAGTGCCGCGTAAAGGCAAAGGATCACAAGCGAAAAGACCTGCACCGCAACGGTCGCGATGGCGGACCCCGCCACGCCCAGTTCCGGCACGCCCCAGTTTCCAAAGATCAGCGCCCAGTTCAAAAAGCCGTTCACCGGCACCGCCGCCACCGTGACCCAAAGCACCACCTGTGTGCGTTCCAGCGCCGCCAGATAGCTTTTCAGCACCATGACCAAAAGCGCCGGGATCATGCCAAGGCCCGCGATGCGCAGGTATTCCCCGGCCAAAGCCGCCACCTCGGGCTTTTGGCCAAGGCGGAGAAGGATCAGATCTGCCCACCAAAATGCCGGATAGATCAGGACACCGAACAGGATCGATAGCCACATGCCCATCCGCGTCACGCGGCGGACCTGCGCATCATCCCCCCCGGCATTGGCCGAGGCGACCATGGGCATCACCGCCTTGGCAAAGCCCGAACCAAGGACAAACAGCACGAAAAAGCTGGAGGCGCCCAGAACGCCCGCGGCCAGAGGCAAGACGCCATACCAGCCCAGCATGATCGTATCGGTCACATGCAGCGCGAATTGCGCCAGATGGCTGCCGATCAGGGGCAGGCCCAGCGCAAGGATCGCGCGCGCGTGGCCCGCGGGGGCGAGCGGAAGGGAGGGAGGAGTCGTAACTGCCATGGCCAAGGCTTAGGCCCTGCCCGCGCCGCCCGCAAGCGCCGCCTCACGCAGCCAGAAGGGCAAGCGCGACAAGAACGATCAGGCCACCGGCCATGACCTCGATCAGCGGCACGGCACGGGCAAGCGCCGCACCGGGCAGCGCGGCCAAAGCGCCTTCGCGCAGCCACACGGACGCCAGTGCCGCGCCCAGCGTGACCAATGCCGTACCAAGGCCCATGGCGAAGGCGCCCGCCACACCAGCGGCCCCGATGCCCATGGCAAAGGTCAGGATCAAGAGGAAGATCGCCCCCGAACAAGGGCGCATCGCCACCGCGCCGATCAGTAAAAGGCCATCGCGCAGGCTGCCCACTTGCGCCACCTGCGCGGGGGTGGGGCCATGGGCATGGCCACAGCCGCAGGATGCGTCATGGTCGTGATCGTGGTGGTGATGGTCGTGGGGATGCGGACCGCCCGCCTCCGGGCGCGCCTGCCGCCGCAGGCCCGCCGCCCCGCGCAGCACAAGCCACAGGCCCAACCCCGCCACCATCAGATAGGAAAAGGGCAGCATCGCAGTTTCCGCGAAATCTTCCATCGCCGGGCGGGTCCAGCCCAAAAGCGCCGCCCCGACCGCCACGAGGACAACCGCCACCCCCGCCTGCGCCAGCGATGCGGCAAGGGCGAGGATCGACAGCCGCAAAAGCGGCACACGGCTGGCCATGCCATAGGCCCCGATCACGGCCTTGCCATGTCCGGGGCCAAGCGCATGGAGCAGGCCATAGCCAAAGCAGATGGTCAAAAGCCCCGCCCAAGCCCCCGCCTCTCCCGCGCGAAGGGCGCGCACGGCGGCAGCGAGCGAATCCTGCACCTCGCGCTGTTGGTCCGCCGCCCAGCGCGACAACGGCTCTGCCCCGCCCACGGCCCAGACCATGGCGACCAAAAGCCCCAAGCAGAGGCCCGACAGCATCAGGGCGCGGCGCATGTGACCACCGCTTCTTCGGCATAGGCATCCCCGATGGCGGGAAAATCGAGTTCCACATCCGGGCTGCCGGCCAATTCCTCCAGCGCGGCCTGAAGGCGCGCATCTGCCGCGGCGCGGTCGGGTTCGAACACTTCGACAGTGCAGGCCCCAGCCCCCATCAGCGCCTTCCCCATCAGCGCCTTCCCCGTCACCGCCGCACCCGTCAGAACCGGCATCGCAGCGATGGTATAGGCGGTGTAAAAGGATGGATCATAGACCTGCACCACCAGCGGCGCGGTCATGGCCACGGGGGCCGCGAACCGCCGCAGATGGCTGGAAACAAGCCGCCCCTCGCGCAATTCGGCACTGAACGCCTCTGGTCGCCCAAGGGCAAGCGGCTGGCCTGCCTGCAAGGCATAGGTATCGCCGGGAAAGCCTTCTTCCCAGTTCATGTCAAAGCCTTGCAGCCGAGCGATTTCTTCGGCGGTCAAGACGCCATCGAATTCAGGATCAAACCCATTTTCGACCAGATAGGTCAGGGAATAGAGGTCGTCATAGGCCCAGCCGATCCTCAGCGCCTCGGCCCGGCCATCGGCGTCAAAGATCACCTCAAGCGTTGCGTCAATGAAGATATGGGGATGGGCCAGCGCGGCAGGAACAGTGCCAGCCAGCAAAGCCACGCCCAAAAGCGCCCCTCTCACCATAGACCTCGCCCCTTCGCTCGCCCGCGGGCTGCTGTCAAAGGGAGTGGGGCCAAGAGGCCCCTGCCGTCAAGTCCGCCGCAGGACAGGATGGGTTGCGGTATCAAGGATGTGACCGGCCCCACCAATCACCTGCGCGGCATGGCCCACGATCAGCGGGTCCACCTCGCCAATCACCGACACATCCTTGCCCGGATAGTCGATGGTAGACAGGAAATGGCGCATACAGTTCAGCCGCGCTCGCTTCTTGTCGTTCGACTTCACGATCACCCAGGGCGCATCGGCGGTGTCGGTATAGAAGAACATCGCCTCCTTCGCCTCGGTATAGTCATCCCATTTGTCGAGGCTGGCCTTGTCGATGGGCGAAAGTTTCCACATTTTCAGCGGGTCCGTCTCACGCGCCTCGAACCGGCGTCGCTGTTCGTCCTGCGTCACGCTGAACCAGTATTTGTAAAGCCGGATGCCGGACCGCACGAGCATCCGCTCCAACTCGGGCGCTTCGCGCATGAATTCTAGATATTCGGAAGGCGTGCAAAAGCCCATCACACGCTCCACCCCCGCGCGGTTATACCAGCTTCTGTCAAAGAACACGATCTCGCCCGAGGTGGGCAGGTGCTGGATATAGCGCTGAAAGAACCATTGGCCCTTTTCGGTCTCTGACGGTTTGGTCAGCGCAACAACGCGGGCATAACGGGGGTTCAGATGTTCCATGAACCGCTTGATCGTGCCGCCCTTGCCCGCCGCATCGCGCCCTTCCATCAGGATCACGAATTTCTGCCCCGTCTCCTGCGCCCAAATCTGGACCTTCAGAAGTTCGGCCTGCAATTTGGCCTTTTCCGCCTCATACTCCTTGCGCGCCATGGGGCGGCCATAGGGATATTCCCCGCCTTCGAAAACGCGGGCGATGCTGGCCTCTGTCACCGGGAACCGCTTTGGCCCGCGAGGGGCCGGGTCGAGCGGCTCTGCCGTGCTGGCCGGTTCTTCATCCGCCAGCGGCGCGGGCGTGGTGGCATCTGTCTCTGCCTCGGTGCGGATCATGTCGTCCATGCGGGCTCCCCTCTCTCTGGCGCATGATCCGCCTAGCAGAAAAAGGCAAAGCCTGCTTTGACCCGTATCAAATGGCGCGGGTCAGGGCCGCAGATCTGGCGGCACCTCGTCGCGCCAATCATGGCGATCCACAAAGCCCAGCACCTCGCGCGCCTTGCGGTTGGACATCAGGCTCTCCCACGGCCCCAATTCTTCGGTCACCGGCACGCCGGGGAAAAACCGGGCCAAAAGCTCGGCGTTGGGAAGGTTCATCCCATTGGTCGAATTGCAGGCATTGAACACCTGATAGCCAAGGCCATCCTTCTTCAGGCACAGATCGACGATCTGCCCCAAATCCCGCGCATCGATATAGTTGAAGGCATTGCGCCGCCGCAGGCCGGGATCGGCGAAGTATTTGGGGAAAAGCGTCGCATATTCATGCGGTTCCACCACATTGCCGATCCGCAGCGCATAGATATCGGCCCCCGACCGGCGGGCAAGGCTGCGGGCAGTGACTTCGTTCACCTTCTTCGTGGTGCCATAGGTATCCATCGGGTCGATGTCATAGTCTTCTGTCAAGGGCAGGCTATGCGGGTCCGTCACCCCATCGGAAAAGCAGATGCCATAGGTCGTCTCGGACGAGGCGATGATGATCTTGCGGATACCCATCTTCACTGCTGCCTCCAGCACGTTATAGGTGCCGACGACATTCACACGCCATGTCTCGGTATCCGGGCACATCATCATGCGCGGCACGGCGGCGAAATGGACCACCGCATCGAAGGGGCGCGCGCCCTGCCCCGTTTCCAGTTCGTCATAGCCCGCATGGCTGTTCATTGCGGAATAAACCTGCCCCGCATCTGTGATATCGCCCAGAAGGTCATGCACCCCCGCCGCATTCAACGGCACACGGTCGAAGTTCAGCACCCGATGCCCCGCTGCCACCAGATAGGGCAGCACATGCCGCCCGGCCTTGCCTGATCCGCCGGTGAAGAATACACGCATCTGATGCCTCCCGTTTCTTGCGGGCAAAAGGCTAGAACAGCCCATCGCACAGGGCAAGGACCCCACATCTTGCGCCAGCCTGCCCGCTGATGCTCTAATGGCGGCCAGTCCCGCGGAACACAGGATCGAACAGCACATGTCGCATGACCTTCTGTCCGGCACGACCCCCACCTACGACGCCTCCTCGATCGAGGTGCTGGAGGGGCTGGAGCCTGTGCGCAAGCGCCCCGGCATGTATATCGGCGGCACGGATGAACGCGCGCTGCACCATATGGTCGCCGGGCACGCCAACCGGATCGAGGTGGAACTTCACGCCGACAATTCGGTGACGGTGCGTGACAATGGTCGCGGCATCCCGGTGGACCCGCATCCGAAATTCCCCGGCAAGTCGGCGCTGGAGGTCATCCTTTGCACGCTCCACGCGGGCGGCAAATTCGGCGGCGATGCCTATGCCACATCGGGCGGGTTGCACGGCGTAGG
>JALOTC010000147.1 GCA_025458085.1 Cypionkella sp.
CGCCGATGACAATGATGCTTCGGGACTGCCCTATCACCTTAGACTGCCTCGCAGCGATTGGTGAGGACGGGAAAAGGTCGCTCCCTCTGAGCGCTCCTCCTGGCCTTTCGACAATGGCATTCGGGAAAACCCGTCGGGATCAGAGGAAGAGCGGCGGTGGTCAGGATCACATTCCCTTTCATCATGCTAATCCCAAACCACCATCGACATGGAAAACCTGACCGTTGATCTGTCGTGCTTCATCGCTCAGCAGATAAAGGATAAGGCTTGCAACATCGGATGGTTCGCACAGCCGACCAGTCGGGGCGAGCTGTGCCGCGGCGGAAAATTGGGCCGAGGCGATGGCCTGACTGGCTTTGCGCTCTTTGCGCGTAAAGAGCGATTTTGTCAGCGCCTCCAAAGCAGCTTTCGCGGCGCTGCTGGCAGGAAAATGCAGGCCGTTCGTTCCAAAGAGATGGGCGACAAAAGAGCTGACCGCCACGACGCGACCCGCGCCGGAAGCAACGAGATCGGGCAGCATCGCCTCGACCAGCCGGGCAAAGGCGATCGGCATGGTTGCGAAAGCATCCGGCAAGGCATCGCTCACACCGGAAGCAAAGCTTCCTTGAATGGCGTGGCCCGCATTGCTGACGAGCCCGTCAATGCGCCCAAATTCCTGACGCGCCGCTTGCGCAAGCGTGAGGGAAACGGAAGGCTCCCGCAGATCCCCCATGACCTCTGCGACCGGTACCCCTTCGGCCCGGCACTGATCGGCGACGGCGCGAAGGCCATCTGCATTGGCCCGCGTGTGCAAAACCAAAGCGCAACCCTTGCGGGACAGCTGTCGGGCCACTTCTGCCCCGATGCCGCTGCCTGCCCCAGTAATCACAATGGTTTTCATGCCAAGACCTGACGTGCGATCATGATGACCCCGGTAAGTGCCGTGGTCACGAGGACCACTGGTTTCACCCGCCCTTTATCAAAGAAAATTCGCCCCCAGTTGGAAAAGACAAGCCCGACCAAGGCAAAAGGCAGCATGACGGCTGCAAGGAAGATATCGGATGGCGGCAACCGGTCAAAGGCCCAGAGTGCGACAAGGGAAATTGCCGCCCCGGCTACGAAAAAGAAACTAAGCGTCGCACGCATCACGGGGCCTTTTGCATTCTGATAGACAAGGGCCATGGGCGGTGCACCGATCGATGTCAGCGTTCCCATGAAACCTGAAAGACTTCCGGCATAGAACAAATTGACCGGCGTTGGCTGGATGCGCCAGCCAATCAGGCTTATCGCGACCGCAACCAGCAGCATTGCGGCAAAAACGATCTGAAACTGGCCAGACGTCAGAGTGCCAAAGACCATCACCGCCAGAACCGAAAAGACAATTCTACCGGCAAGGGCAAAGCCCAATCCTTGCAGATCAACCAACGTTCGCTCTCGGATGGCGGCCCCCAGACTGATCAGCATGGCCACCAACAGCATCGGACCCGGAATGAAGGCAGGATCGATGAGGGCCAACAAGGGTGCGGCAAGAAGGTTGAAACCAAAACCTGTAGAGCCCTGAACTGTTCCCGCCGCGACAAGGACGAGGCCTGCGATCAGGATCAGGCCCGGGCTGATGGCAGGAATCAGAAGTTCCAGCATGCCGCCACATGCCCTTTGGATCGTTCGAGGAGCGGAGGCGATGTTACCCGGCATTGATCGGTTGCAAAGGCACACCGGGTCTGGAACCGACAGCCCGGCGGTGGGTTTGCCAAATCAACCGGCTCTCCCAAGGGGATCAATCTTTTGCGCGTTCTTTGGATTTTCGGATCCGGGATCGGAACGGCAGAAAGAAGCGTCTTCGTATAGGGATGAACCGGGGCAGCGAAGACGCGTTCACGTGGTGCGATTTCAACGATGCGACCGGCATACATGATCGCGATCCGGTGAGAGATATGGCGCACGACAGACAGATCATGGGCGATGAACAGATAGCTGAGGCCCATGCGTTGCTGGATATCCTGCAACAGGTTCACCACCTGCGCCTGTACGGAAACGTCGAGAGCAGATACGGGTTCATCGGCAACGATCAGATCAGGCTCCAAGGCAAGCGCCCGTGCGATGCCGACCCTTTGTCGCTGTCCTCCCGAGAAGGAGTGAGGATAACGCAGATGGGCGTCGGCAGGCATCCCGACCAGATCAAGGAGCGCACGCACGTGATCGCGCGCTTCACTCGTGTTTTTGACCCGCCCATGCACCAGCAAGGGTTCTGCCACGATATCAGCAATGCGCATTCTTGGATTGAGACTGGTGTAGGGGTCCTGCAAGACCAGTTGCATACGAGCGCGGAGCTTGCGCAGAGGCTCCCCCTCCATCTGCGTAATCTCTTCCCCGCGAAAGAAAATCCTCCCCGCCGAGGTGTTGACGCGCCGCATGACTGCTCGGCCCACCGTCGTCTTGCCAGAGCCAGACTCGCCGACAAGCCCAAGCGTTTCCCCCGGCGCAATGGCAAATGTGACTTCATCGACAGCGGTGAGAAATGTAGGCGGACGCCAAAAGGTGCCCGCTCTCACAGGGTAGGACACGGTGAGGTTTTCCACCGAAAGGGTTGGCGGCAGGGTCATCCCGCCTGCCTCGCTTGCCACGCAGGGCGCCCGGGGAAATGACAGGCAATCTGGACTGCACCCTCGGTTACCAGCGGGGGCATTTCTTTGCAGGCATCCGCTGCGATCGGACAGCGCTTGCGAAAAGCACAACCATCATCTGCCTGCATCAGACTTGGCGGTGTGCCCTCGATCGATAGAAGGCGCGTGGCGGGTTCATCCAATCGGGGCGTCGAGCGCAAAAGGCCTTGCGTATAGGGGTGCTGAGGCCTTTCAAAGATTGCGTCCACGCTCTGGCTTTCCACGATGCGGCCGGAATACATCACTGCCACGCGCTGGCACAGGCCGGCGACGGTGCCCAAATCATGCGTGATCAGAATGATGGCGAGACCAAGTCCAGACTGCAATTCGGCAAGCAGATCTAGGATCTGCGCCTGAACAGTCACGTCAAGCGCCGTGGTTGGCTCATCGGCGATGAGCACTTTGGGATTGCAGGCGATGCTCATGGCGATCATGGCACGCTGGCGCATCCCGCCCGAGAATTCGTGTGGATATTGATCAACCCGGCGCCTTGGCCCCGAGATGCCGACCGCCGCCAAAAGATCAACCGCACGTTCCCGCGCCTGTTCCGCCGTCATCCCCAGATGCTGCGTCAGAACCTCGCAAATCTGCGCGCCGATGGTCATGAGCGGATTGAGCGAGGTCATTGGATCCTGAAAGATCATGGAAATCTCACGCCCCCAGACGGATGTGCCATAGCCATCCCCCTCAAGCAGCGATTTTCCGTTCCAGGTTATGCTTCCCGCCTCGATCCGCCCGGGAAGGTCGATCAGGCCCATAATGGCTTGGGCCGTGACACTCTTGCCAGAGCCAGACTCGCCGACGATCCCGAGTGTTTCACCCGGGGCGACTGACAGGTTCACCCCGCGCAGGGCGTTTACCCTTCCGCCGCGCGTCTCAAAGGCAACGTGGAGATCCCGCACCGTCAGCGTCATGACGAAAGACCCCGACGCTGTCGTGCTGCAAGGTCGCGCGCAAAACGCCTCTCGCGCTCTTGCGGATCGGTGGTGACACGAACCCAATTTGCAAAGAGGTTCACCGACAAAACGGTCAGCGCAATGGCAATTCCGGGGAATGCGACCAACCACCACGCGATGAACAGATAGTCCCGCCCTGTCGCAACATCGAGCCCCCAACTGATCGCAGGCGGCTGAACTCCGAAGCCAAGAAAGGATACCGCAGCCTCCGCCAGAACGATATTCGTGAATTCGAGGATAGACAGGGTCAGCAGGGGCGGAATGAGGTTGGGAAGAATGTGAACAAAGATCACCCGAGCCGGGCGACATCCTACAAGTTCCGCAGCCTCTACATAGGGTGTCTGACGCAGTGACATCACTGTGCTGCGGACGAGACGGGCATAGACCATCCAGTTTGTCACTGACAGGACAATGATCATCGTCATCATACCGGGTCCGATCACGCCCACGATCAGCAGGATCAACAGGATACCGGGGAAAGAGACCTGAATATCCACGATCCGCATCAAGATGCTATCGGCGCGCCCCCCGCAGTAGCCCGCCCAGAGCCCGATCACGACGCCAATAGCGAGCGCGATCACCGTCGTGCACAGGCCGATCAAGAGCGTCACCTGCCCACCATGCAGGATCCGGCTGAGAACATCGCGGCCAAGACTGTCGGTTCCCAGCACATGCTGCCAACTGCCACCGTCAATCCAGACCGGAGGCGCAAGCCGCGCCGTCAGGTTCTGATCGGCAGGATCAAATGGCGCGATCAGTGGCGCAAAAAGCGTCAGGACCACGATCAGGACAATCAGGGCCGCGCCAATCGCCGCGGGCGTATCGGAGAGCAACTCCCTGAAGAGGGAGGTCCGGCGACGACCGGTTTGTGAGATGCCCTGATCCGTCAATTCAGCTTGATCCTTGGGTCTATCAACTTGGAGGCAACATCGATCAAGAGCGTGATGAAGACCGTCATGAAGGCAATGGTAAAGACGATGGCCTGCATCAGAAACAAATCTCCCCGTTGAATGGCTTGCACTGCCGTGTGGCCAAGACCGGGCCAAGCAAAGACGGTCTCGACCACGACAGTGTAGCCCGAAAGGGCAACGATCAGTTCCCATGCGGAAAGGTTCATGAAGGGCACAAGGATATTGCGCAGGGTATGCACACGCAGGATGCGCGCCCGCCCCATTCCCTTGGCTCGTGCCGTCCTCACATAGGGCTGGTTCAACTCCTCGATCATGGAAGAGCGCACCATGAGGGTAAAGCGTGCCAGCGGCGTTATCGCCAATGTCAGGGCAGGCAAAACAAGATGTGCCGCCGTGCCAAAGCCGGACGTCGGCAGCCATTTCAATTGCACAGCAAAAACCATGATGAAGACGAGGCCAAGAAAGAACTGTGGCGTGGCCAATCCGATCAGGCCAATCGACATCGTGAGCCGATCTAGAAAGCCGCCCGGTCTGAGCGCCGCAATCGCGCCCAACGGGATGGCAACGAGAATAGCAAAGGCCAAGCTGGCCGCGATGAGCAAAAGCGTATTGGGAAGCCGTTCGAAAACGACCTCGACAGCAGGTCGGCGCTGCCAAAGACTATCGCCGAAATCGAGCGTGACCATATCGACAGCAAAAGCCCAAAGCTGAACCATGAGCGGGCGATCCAGACCGATCGCGCGCGCGAAATCCTCGCGCTGCTGTTCGCTTGCATTCAACGGCAGCATTAACGAAACCGGGTCGCTGAAAACCCTCGTCACGACGAAAACCGTCAAGGTGACGCCCAGAACGACCAAAAGGCCCTGCAAGACGCGGCGTGCCAAGAATTCCAGCATGCGAGACCAACTGCCCCCCGGACCGCAGTACAGCAAAGGGCGGGCATCCTTGCCATTCCATACGCGCAGACAGGCCGTAGATGTCCTGCAAGTTAAAGAGGGGCACCGTGTAGTTGAGCGTGTGCACGCGTTGCAGCACATCACTGTAGAGCGCCTGACGCTTGGCGACATCCGTTTCAACCCGTGCTGCATCAATCCAGCCGGCCATTTCAGCGTCTGAATTCGAGGCGGCTGCGCCATCCTTATGGAAGATGAAGGAAGATTCCCGGTCCGCATCGAGAAGTTCGTTTGAGTTGGCGATGAAGATTGCGTCCGGGCGCGGGCCATCGCCCATCAGACTATCCAAGTAGATCGAAAACTCTTGGATATCCACATTCACGTTAAGACCGATTTCGCGCCAATAGGCAGCGACCGCTTCCACTTGCTCACGACTCTTCAACCAACGGCCAGCCTCGCCGACGATGGTTACTGTCTGTCCTGTTGCGCCTGCCTCGGTGATCAGCGCTTTCGCGCGGTCAACATCGAAGCTGTAAGATTGGATCGATGGATCAAAGCCAAAGGCCGCTGGGTTTACATGGATGCCGCTTGCGACACTCGCATAGCCAAGGAAAAGGGAGTCCGCCATCGCCTGCCGATCGATCGCGAGGTTCATGGCTTCACGGACCTTCGGGTCCTTCACCACCTCATTATCGGTCCCGAGAACAAGCACTGAGGTCTCAAGCCCCGGGACAGCCGCGAATTTAGGGACCGCCGTTGTGAATTCGGGCAGGAGATTTGTGATAACATCGAATTCGCCCGCGACCAGACCAGACAGGCGCGTGCCAGACTCCGGAATAAAGCGGAAGGTGACGTCATCGATCTGCGGCTCGCTTCCCCAATAGCTCTCATTCCGGACAAGCCGAAGATCGGTACCACGGTTCCACGCGTCAAACTTGTAGGGGCCCGTTCCGACAGGTGCATCGGAAATCGCCGGCGAGGCCGCATGTCCCGGCGCAACCATCTTCATCCAATACATGCGCGATGGCAGGATCGGGTCAGGCCCTGAGGTCGAAATACGGACCGTGAGATCATCAACCTTGGTTGCGCCAACGATGGTACCAAAATAGCCCATCTGCTCCGAATTATTGGCAGGGTCTATGATGCGAGCGACTGACGCGACTACGGCATCAGCGTTGAAAGGCTCTCCATTGTGGAACGTAACCCCGCTCCTCAGCTTGAATTCCCAAGTGGTTGCATCGATCAGGGTCGGAGCCTCGGCGGCGAGCCAAGGGACAAGCTCACCAGATGCCGTGCGTGCCATCAGGGCTTCGTAGATATTGTCGTTAACCTGACGCTCCCCACCGTCGTCCCGCAATTGGGGATCAAGCGTCGAAGGCTCTGAACCGATTGCTATGGCAATGCTTTGCGCAAGCACAGGTGTCGCAAGCGCTGTCGCGCAGAGAAGAGCCGCGACCGCGAAAACACTTTTTCCTGATTTCATTTGTTTCCCTGCTGCAGTTAGAGGTTCTCTTTCCCAGCATTACCGCTCATGCAGAAGGCGACAGCACCGGGGCGTTCACTCTTATCGCTGCAAAGGCTACCGATACCGTGCGGCATTTGTCACTCTTTTTTATGCAAGAAAGCGCTCCCGCAGGTGAGGGTTGGGCCATTGCGCCGATGGATCGATCTTGTTCACGCCGGTCGATTGATCCGCCATAGGGCCAGACGCACGATGCGCCTGAGAGAGCCTGAACCAAAGGCTCATCAGCCACCGGAAGCGCGCGCAACGAGCGATAGACGGGGGAGCGAAAGACGGGGGAGCGAAAGACGGGGGTTATGCACTCGTTTGCCGTTCGCCTTGTCCTGATCGCCTCATCCTTCTGCGGCTGCAAGGGCCAGATCGTCGCTTTCGTCCCTCTTCGACTTCGGGAAAGTGACTCCGTATGCACGGCCCAATATCGGCTTGCAGGCTACGAAAGCTTGGTGTACCTCCACGCCATCTGCGGCGGGTGGGCAGGTAGGTTATGCAGCGGATTGCAAATCCGT
>JALOTC010000018.1 GCA_025458085.1 Cypionkella sp.
ATATACCCCGGGGAGGGCTTTCTGCCCTCCCCGGACCCCTCCCGAGGATATTTGGGAACAGATGAAAGAGGGGATGGGCAGAGGCAGGATCAGGCGGAGGTGGGGGCGAGGGCCTGGCGTAAGGCCGTGATGTCGTCAGGCAGGATCGCATGGCCCGCGCCGGGGTAGAGGCGCAGATCCACCTTTGCGCCGAGCGCGCGGAAGGTGGCGGCGCTGTCTTGGACGCGTTTGAGGGGGATATGGGGATCTTGCTCGTGGACCGAGAGCCAGACCCGGCCCGGTCTTTCGCCGGGATAGGCGAAAGTCTTGTCGGCATGGCCATAGAGCGCGGGGCTGGGGGTGCCGGTATCCTCTTGCCCGACGAGGCCGCCGGAGAAGGCGAGGACGCCTGCCAGATCGCAGCCCATGCGGGCGTAAGCCTCGAGCGCGAGGCAGGCGCCTTGGCTGAAGCCCATGAGCCAGATCTGTTCGGGCGGGAGACCGAAGTGGCGGAGAAGGCCGAGCGCCTCCTCTACCCGGTCGAGTGCGGCGAGGAGCGGGGGCTGCATCCGGGCGGCGGGGGCGAGAAAGCTGGTGGGCCACCAGCTTTGGCCCGCAGCCTGCGGCGCGGCAAGGGCCACAGTGGAAAGCCCCGCGTGATCGAGCAGCGCGCGGCCTTCCCAAGCGGAACCGCCGCGGCCGTGGAGGAAGATGACGCCGGTCTTTGCGCCTTCGGGCAGGTGCGAGATCATGCGCGCACCTTGAGCGGGGGGAGGACCTGTTCGATGCGGGCGCGCATCGGTTCGTATTGCGCAGGCAGTTTGAGCGCTTGGCCCAACGACTCGACGGGTTCGTCGACAGCAAAGCCTGGCGGGTCGGTCGCGATTTCAAAGAGCACGCCGCCCGGTTCGCGGAAATAGATCGCGTTGAAATAGTTGCGGTCGATGGGCGGCGTGGTGCGATGGCCGAAGCGGGCGAGGCTTTCGATCCAGCCCTTTTGTTCGTCGTCAGTGCGGGCGCGGAAGGCGACATGGTGGATCGTGCCGGCACCGGGGCGCGCGGCGGCGGGCACATGGCTGCGGACCACATCGACGATGCGCCCGCGCTCGGCCCCCGGCGCGGCAAGGCGGTGACGGTCGAAGCCGTCTTGAACCTCTTTTCCGACGAGCTGATAGCCGAAAGCCTCGGTCAGCAGTTTAAGGGTCGGCTCCGGGTCGCGGACCCAGAGGGTGACGGAATGGAAGCCGTGGCTATCGGGGGCGGTCATATCCTCGATCACTTCCACGGTCAGGCCATCGGGATCGCGCAAGCTGGCCACGCGCGCGCCGAAGCGGGTGGAGAGGAGCGCGCCGTGGCCTTCGGCTTCGAGCCGGTCGACGAGCGGCTGGAAATCGGCGGGCGGCACGGCATAGGCGAAGGCGCTGGCCATGCCGGGGCCTGCGCGGCCCGGTGCGGCACCGGGGAAGGGAAAGAAGGTGAGGATCGTGCCGGGGCTGCCGGTCTTGTCGCCGTAATAGAGGTGGTAGGTGCCGGGATCGTCGAAATTGACGGTCTTTTTGACAAGCTTTTGCCCCATCGGGCCGGTGTAGAAATCGGCGTTCTGTTGGGCCGGGCCGCTGATCGCGGTGATGTGGTGGATGCCGGGGATATGGGTCATCATGCGCTCCTGTCGCGGGGCAAGGTGCCGCCGCTCTTGACGCGAAGATAGGCTCTGCGCAAGCGGACAGAAGGGCGATAAGCTCACGCGACTTGTGCGAATTTACACATCATAGCGGGTTGCGCCGCGGCGGCGTTCGTCCACCGGGCGGGTGAGGATGGCCGCGTGATGGGCGCGTTGGTCGCAATTGGCGCGGGGGCAGATGCGGCAGTTGATGCCGATGGGCGTGAGCGGGGCCTTGCCCATGGAGAAAGCCTCGGCATAGCCGATTTCCGGGGCGTGATCGATGGCGCAGCCCATGGCGACGGCGAGGCGGTTGTCTTGGGCATGGCGCGCCCAAGTGGGGCGGTCCACCGTGCGGGAAAAGACGAAGAATTGCGACCGATCGGGCATTTCGACGAATTGCGGCACGATCCGGCCCGGCATGCGGAAGCAGGTATGCACCTCGAGCCGCGGACAGGCCCCGCCATATTCGGCAAGGTGGAAGCCGGTGGCGTTGAAGCGTTTGGTGACATTGCCGCCTTTGTCGATGCGCAGGAAGAAGAAGGGCACGCCTTGTGCGCCTTCACGCTGGAGGGTGGTCGCGCGGTGGCAGGCCTGTTCGTAAGAGACGCCGAAGCGGGTGGCGAGCAGGTCGAGGTCGTATTTGGTGGCGCGTGCTGCGGCGAGGAAGGCGTCATAGGGCATGAGGACGGCGGCGGCGAAATAATTCGCCAGTTCGACGCGCAGCCGCGCCACGCCCTGCGGATCGTTCAGCCCCGCACGGGCGATCAGCGCATCAAGCCTGTCGCGCTGTTCCAGAAGGCAGGCCATGTGGACGAGTTGGAACACGCGGTTCGTGTGGTCGAGCGCGGTGGAGAGCAGGATTTCGCGCTGTGCGGGATCATATTGGCGGAGCGTTCCGGGCAGGTCTTCAACATCGACGAGGCGGACGGTCACGCCGGAGCGGTCGCGCAGGCGGGATTTGAGCGCCATGTAAACTTCGTCGGGCGCGATGGGTTGGCCCGCCCAGAAGGAGTCTGCGGCTTCCTCTAACTCGCGGAAGTGGTTGCGGCTGCGGCGGAACACATCATGCACCGCAGCCTCAGGCGAGGTGGCCAGCGTGATCGCCCCCGGTTCGCCCTCTGCCCGGCCAGAGAGATGGAGGAGTTGGTCGGTCGCGCCCTGATAGGCGCGGTGCAGCGCGAGGAAGGATTGGACGAGATCGGGCGCATGGACGAGGGCCGCGCGCATCTGGGTGAGATCGGGGCGGACGCCGGAAAAGATCGGGTCCTGCATGGCGGCGCGCAGATCGGCGAGGTGGGAGGAGCCTTCCTCTTCGGCGATGTCGCGCCAATCGACGCCGTAAGCATCAAACAGCCGGAGCAGGACCTGCACCGAGACGGAGCGTTCGTTGTTTTCCAGAAGGTTGACATAGGAGGTGGAGACGCCCAGCGCGCGGGCCATTTGCGCCTGCGTTTCGCCCCGTTCTTGGCGCAGGCGGCGCAGATGGGGGCCGATGAAGGTTTTTTGCATGGGCGGCCTTAAGCCTGCTGTGGTGAATTGTTGATTTTACAATATTACAAATCGGCGGAATTGTAAAATGGTGCATTCACAGCAGGACCCGCTTTTGCTTTGGCCTGAGGCCGCGGGGTGGCATGCAGGGAAAAACGCGGGAGGCGACCATGAAAACCGGCATCCATCATCTTTACATCCCCGGCCCGACCAATGTGCCAGAGGCGGTGCGCCGCGCGATGATGGTGCCCGCGCAAGACCACCGCGCGCCGGATTTTCCCGAATTGACGCTGGGGATTTTCAGTGACCTGAAGCGGGTGTTCGGGATGGGTGCGGGCGAGGTGATGCTGTTCCCCGGCTCCGGGACGGGGGCGTGGGAGGCGGCGATCACCAACACGCTGTCGCCCGGTGACCGGGTGGTGATGGCGCGGCATGGCCATTTCTCGGCGCTTTGGGCCAAGATGGCGGAACGGCTTGGGCTGGTCGTGGACCTGATCGAGGCCCCATGGGGCGCGCCCTGCCCCGTGCATGAGATTGCACGGCGGCTTGGGGCGGATCGCAAGGGTGAGATCAAGGCGGTTTTCGTCACGCATAATGAGACGGCGACGGGTGTGACGAGCGATATCCGCGCCGTGCGGCAGGCGATGGATGCCTGTTTCCATGATGCGCTTTTGTTTGTGGATGCGGTGTCGTCGCTCGGGTCGATCCCGTTTCAGATGGAGGCTTGGGGCGTTGATCTGGCCGTTGCGGGCAGCCAGAAGGGGCTGATGTGTCCGGCGGGGATGGGTATTCTGGCCGTATCGGAGAAGGCGCTTCTTGCCGCGAAAACGGCGCGGTCGCATCGGGCCTATTTCGCCTTTGAGGATATGCTGGCGATGGGGCGGGACGGATACTTCCCCTATACGCCGCCTGTGCCGCTCTTGCATGGGCTGCGCGCCTCCTTGGACCGGTTGTTTGATGAGGGGCTGGAGGCGGTTTTTGCCCGTCATCGCCGTTTGGCCGAAGGGGTGCGGCTGGCGGTGCGCGCTTGGGGGCAAGAGATTGTGGCCGAGCATCGTGGTTGCCAGTCGGACACGGTGACGGCGATCCGGGTGCATCCGGATGTGGATGCGCGGCAGATCATCCGGATCGCGCATGAGCGCTATAACGCGGCTTTTGGCGCGGGGCTTGGCCCCTTGGCGGGCCGCGCCTTCCGGATCGGGCATATTGGTGATCTGAACGAGGGCATGTGCCTGACCGCGCTTGGCCTTGCCGAACTGGCGATGGCAGAGGCCGGGTTGCGGGTAGAGTTTGGCGCGGGCGTTGCGGCGGCACAAATGCATTTCGCGATGCAGCGCCCTGCCCTGCGGATGGCGGAGCCGAAGAAGGCCATGCCGGCCGCGTTCAGGATCGCGGCGGAGTAGCCACCTCGGCCATAAGCCAAGTACGGAACGCCGCAAGCGGTGCGCGTTCGGGCAGATCGCGCGGCCAGACGAGGTAATAGCTGCCAAGCCCGCGCCCCTCTGTGGGCCAGGCCGCGACAAGGCGACCATCGGCCAAGGCCTCGTCAATCAGGAAAAGGGGCAAGAGCGCGACGCCAAGCCCGTGCAAGGCGGCCTGCATCATCGTGGCGAATTGGTCGAATTGCATCCCCGAAGGCGGGGCCGTCGTGACACCTTGGGCCGCGAGGTAGCGCCGCCATGCGCCGGGGCGGCTTTCAAGTTGCAAAAGGGGCAGGCGGGCGAGATCGTCGGCATGGGCCAAGGCTTCGGGCAAGAGGGCGGGCGCGCAGACGGGCAGCACCACCTCCTCCATCAGCAGAAGGTGATCCGCGCCGGGCCAGTCGGGCCGCCCGAAATGGATCGCCGCGTCAAAGCCGCTGGAGGCGAGGTCAAAGGGGCGCAGCCGGGTGGAGAGGTTCACCGTCACCCCCGGATGGGCGCGGGCAAAGCGGGGCAGACGCGGAGCCAGCCATTGCACGCCAAAGGCGGGAAGGATGGCGAGGTTCAGGCTGCCCCCTTCGGGATTGGCCCGCAGTTTCAGCGAGGCTTGGGAAATGGTCATCAGCCCCGACCGGACCTGACGGGCATAATCCTGTGCGGCCGGGGTCAGGCGGAGCCTTTGCCGATCCCTGAGGAAAAGCTGCGCGCCCAGTTGGCCTTCCAACGCTTGCAGCGCGCGGCTGACGGCCCCTTGGGTCAGCGCCAGTTCCTCTGCCGCGGCAGAAGCGGTGCCGAGCCTGTCCACCGCCTCCAGCGCCATCAGGCCGGACATGGAGGGCAAAAGCCGCCGTGCAGCAAACATATGCGTAACCCTCATGGTTTCTTGACCAAGTTTCGCTTTGAAACTGCACCCGCAAGGCGCATAAGCCAAGATACAACGCAAGGGTCATGCGGAAATGGGATGATTTCCGCGCGGTGACCCAAAGCGCGACCGGAAGGAGATCTGCCATGGCACTTGACGCACCCAAGCTGAAAGCAAAAGACGCGCCCGATCTGGGCCGGTTCGATTGGGAGGATCCCTTCCGTCTGAATGACCAATTGACGGAAGATGAGAGGATGCTGCGCGATGCAGCACGTGCTTACGCCCAAGACAAGCTTCAACCCCGCGTGATTGCGGCCTATCGGGAGGAAACGACCGATCCCGCGATCTTCCGCGAAATGGGGGAAATGGGGCTTTTGGGGGTGACTGTGCCCGAGGAATATGGCGGGCTGGGCGCGTCTTATGTGGCCTACGGCCTCATCGCGCGCGAGGTGGAACGAGTTGATTCCGGCTATCGCAGCATGATGAGCGTGCAGTCGAGCCTCGTGATGTATCCGATCTATGCCTATGGTACCGAGGACCAGCGCAAGAAATACTTGCCGAAACTCGCCAGTGGGGAATGGATCGGGTGCTTTGGCCTGACCGAACCCGATGCCGGATCTGACCCGGCGGGGATGAAAACCACCGCGAAGAAAACCGCCACTGGCTATGTGCTGAATGGCGCGAAGATGTGGATTTCGAACGCACCGATCGCCGATGTCTTTGTGGTCTGGGCAAAGTCAGAGGCGCATGGCGGCAAGATTCGCGGCTTCGTTCTGGAAAAGGGGATGAAGGGCTTGTCCGCGCCGAAAGTCGGCGGCAAGCTTTCGCTCCGCGCCTCCATCACCGGGGAAATCGTGATGAAGGATGTCGAAGTGGGCGAGGAGGCGCTTTTGCCCTTCGTTGAAGGGCTGAAAGGCCCCTTTGGCTGCCTCAACCGTGCGCGCTATGGCATTTCCTGGGGCGTGATGGGGGCTGCGGAATTCTGCCTTCATGCGGCACGGCAATATGGGCTGGACCGCAAGCAATTTGGCAAGCCCATCGCCCAGACCCAGCTTTTCCAAAAGAAGCTTGCCGATATGATGACCGATATCGCGCTTGGCCTTCAGGGCAGCCTTCAGGTCGGTCGCCTGCTGGATCAGGCAAATGCCGCGCCAGAAATGATTTCGATCGTGAAGCGCAACAACTGCGGCAAGGCGCTGGAAGCCGCCCGCATGGCGCGCGACATGCATGGTGGCAATGGCATTCAGGAGGATTTTCAGGTCATCCGCCACATGATGAACCTTGAAACCGTGAATACATACGAAGGCACCCATGATGTCCACGCTCTGATCCTCGGGCGGGCCATCACGGGGCTTCAGGCTTTTTTCTGATCGCGCTCACGGCACGACAGAAAGGCTGCGCCATGGTCCCGGCCCGTAAAGGGCCGAGACTTGCGCCACCCGAAGGGTGAAACCCGCCGACAACCCCTCTGCCGCGACCAGCGCGGCAGAAATGTTGAGCAAAGGAGTTGTCACGGCGAATTGCCGGGCAACCGTGCCATTCGGGCGCAGAAGTTCCGCGAGATACTCCTCGCGCTCTTCCCCGAGCGGCACCTCCGGCGCATCCCAACCATCGCCCCCCTGCCGTGTGCGCCGCACCCATGTCGCGCGCCAAGCATCGCCAGCCAGTCGGGTGGCCCGCAGATGACAGACAGCATAGGGTCGTAAGCCATTGCCGCGAAAGGCAAGGCGCTGTTGGACCACATCCGGATCGCCCGGCCCCTGTGACGCATCGCCAATGCGATAGTCCATCTCAACCCCACGGAGCGCAGCCCCGGTATTCATCGGTTGAACAGCATCGTTCAAAAGCACGAAAACGCTGCCTTCGGGCCTGTTCGCCGGCGCGCTGCCATCGCTGCCGACCTGCCCGCGCAGTAACCCCGAAAGCGCGAAAAGCCCCGGCGAAACAAGTTCCGCTTGGGCAAATTGGATCACCTCCCAATCATCTGGGTCACCACTGCCAACAGCAGCGAGGTTGGCGCCACTCAGCAAGGCCCGCTCTGGCACAGAGGCGAGCGCCCCAGACCGTAAGCGTACCAAGAGTCGCGTTCCCCGATCCAAGAGACCGGGCCGCGCGGACTCAAGCATTGTTTCGGTCAGGCCAATCACCGCCCGCTGATCGCGCAGTGCAAAAACCGAATAGCCTGCCTCTGACTCCCCTCGCCACACTGCAACCTGCCCCGGCCATGGCGCTGCCTCTACGGCCAGATGAGGCGCATGAGCCTCACCAGCTTGCGTGACAAGCGGGATATCCAACCAAATCGGAAGCACCTGCCCTGGCGGACGAAACCCTGACCAAGCAACGGGCGACGACGCCAACTCCTTCAACGCATAGATCGAGGGCTCGATCCGCGTGGCCTCAATCAGACGGTCCTCGCCCACTTCCACCCGGTCCACCCGGTAAACCGCATCGGCCAGTGCAACCATCCGCCCCGCCCGGATATCAAGACGCGATGGTGGCAAGCGAAAACTCACGGCATCCCGCGCGGCCGTTGCCTCAACCAGCCAGCGCTGGACCAAAGCCTGCGCCTGCTCGTCGGGCAAAAGCCCCGAGTACTCGCTCTGCGAAACAGGTCCCGCGCCAGACGGCCCCTCCATCGCATCGACCAGACGGACGCCATGATCGGCCCCCTCAGCCACATAACCGAGCCGGACCGCAGAAATGGCCTCTGACTCGGCAAGCCGTGTCGCCTGAAGGCTACGCTCACCCGCCTGATCCAGCGCGAGACTGGCTTCCTCCAATGGCACAAACGCGCCGACACCCCGGTTGACAAAGGCCAAAGCGCCAGCCTCCTCAACCGCATCGAAACCACCAACAAGGCCAAGGGGTTGCAGCACAGACCTCGCGGTTGTCACATCTTGCACGGCATAGCCTGCCACAAGCCCATGCAGCCGCGCGGTCTCCACCGATGCAACGCCAGCCTCAGCGCAGATTTCGCCCACGACCCTGTCCAAAGGTTGCGCTGTGGCCCGCCCGTTCAGCCAATGGCCCAACCGCCAGTTCGGGCCATCGGCCCAGCGCGCCTCGTCCCTTGGAAAAGCCGGGTAAGGCCGAGCGTCCCAAGACCAAGCATAGCAATGGTCAAGATCCAGCATCCGCCCCTCATAGACCGTAGCCACAGGGTTCGCTCCCACATCCGACCACACGGCCTCCATCGCGCGGAAATACTGCATCTGAATCACATCATCCCGCTCCCCGGTGGAGTAATGCGGAACAGCAGATTCTGACGACTTGGGGTCAAAGAACTTATTCGGCTCATTCGTGCCCTTGTCCACCGCAGGGCAGCCGTATTCGGTGAAGCGAATTGGCTTTGACCCCGGCACCCAAGCCGTAGGTTGGCTCGCCCTTATCCCGCCAAGTCTCGGATGGTGAAAATTCCCCCACCACCCCGGCAAGTCCTTGTAGCGAAAGACCCAATCCTCGCCATGAGCCGAATCCCGGATCGGACGACGCAACTGGAATTGCCGCCCCTCAGGCCCGTCATAGAACCAATCATAACCCTCACCGCCAAGCACGTTACCCGCAAGGTAGCCCAGCGCATAGATGCTCTCCCATCCGGCATCCGCGTGATCCGATCCATCGCGCCAATCCGACAGGGGCATGTAATTGTCGATCCCGATGAAATCGATTGCCGGATGCGCCCAAAGCGGATCAAGGTGGAAATGCACATCCCCCCCGCGTTGAAACCCGAAATATTCTGACCAGTCAGATGCATAGCTGATTTTCACACCCGGCCCAAGGATAGCCCGCACATCTTGTGCAAGGGCGACCAACGCCTCCACGGCAGGAAAACTCTGCCCCTCGGCCATGATCGTGGACAAACCGCGCAACTCCGACCCAATGCAGAAGGACTCGACGCCACCTGCAATCGCGCAGAGATGCGCGTAATGAAGGATGAAGCGCCGATAGCCCCAATCCTCTGGACCGGAATAGGTTATCGTCTCTCCATCAATCTGGAAATGAGACGCCTGCGCCTGTCCAAAGAAGGCAGCCACCTCGGCGCGCGCGGCGAATGTTCCATCGGCAGAGCCTGGCCTGCCGGGGGCATTGGCTAAGGTGATACGCCCCCGCCAAGGATAGGCTGGCTGCCCCACTCCGTCTGCGTAGGGATTTGGCAGAACATTCCCCGGCATCTGCTCCATCAGGACAAAGGGGTAAAACATCACCTCCTGCCCCGCCTGTTGCAGCGCGCGGATGCCTTGGAGAATGGCCGCATCCCCCGGCGTGCCCCCATAGATTGCCCGGCCCTCCACTTCGGGCAGACGCTCTGCCTCGGCCGCAGCAATACCACCGGCGCGCCAAGTTTGGTTCACACCGCGCAAAAGGCTGCCAAACACAGGGCCCGAACGCGTATCGTTTGCAAAGTGCAACTGCTGTGCAATCTTCGGCTTGACCTTGCAGAACCCAGCTCTCAGATCATCACCAAACCAGGACACGACCAGCGCCGCCGCTCGACAAGACGGTAACTCTCGCGTCAGCTGCTGCAACGAAAGCGGAAAGTCGGTCACATCGCCGGGCATGCTCTGGTTAAGGACCTCATCCTCATTCACGCCCAACCCGGCCTGTCTCCGCACCTTTTGTGTGGCCAAGGAGTATTCCCCTGTGCCGGGGATCACGGCGACGCCTCGAATGATGTCCTGATATCCTGCGGGCCCTTCTGCCCCGCTGGCATCAGCTTTGCGCATGACTTCAAAACTGAACTGCGGCACGCGATTGCCAAAGGGTTCGAGCGAAAGCTCCTCCATCACCACATAAGCAAGACCCCGAAAAGCCGGCACGTCACCTTCCCACGCGCCAATCACCGGGTCTGGCATTTGCGACTCGCTGCCACGATAGACCCGCATATTCAGTGAAGATGGCGCGACCTCCTTGCCATCTGCCCAGATACGACCCACCCCTAGGATCTCGCCTTCACACAGGCCGATCGCAAGACTGACACTGTAGCTGAATTGCGTCACTCTTGGCTGCGGCGCTCCCTTGCCACCGCCTGAACTCCGGCGCACTTCTCGGTAAGGCGACGCCCAGATCACTTGTCCGGGAAGCCGCATCTTGCCCCAGATACGCGGGATAGCAGCTCCCTCGCCTGCCCCCATCAGATGCAAGCGGTCCAGCCGCCCCACCTCAACGGGCTCCGACCCACCCCCCAACAGGCGCTGGTCAATCACCCGGCCCAGCGTCGCGCCAACAGCACGCCCGATCACAGCCCCCGATAGCCCCAGCAAAGTGCCGCCAAAGCCGGAACCCAATGCGGCCCCTGCCGCAGCAAAAAGGATCGTCGCCATTCACTTGGCTCCTTCAGGAAAGGCAAAAACCGCCACGATGCGGCGGCGCCACGGGTCCGACAACGGGCTTTCCACCACCCCATGTCCCGAATAGGCATGGATGAAGGCAGCCTCCGGCCAGACGCGGCTCACGACGCCCAAATGCTTGGCCACAGCCCCGTCTCGCATCCGAAACAACAACACATGGCCCGGACATAGCGGCTCAGGCGCAACAGGCTTAAGCCATGCCAAAGCCGCGCGCCATAAAACCTCATCCTGCCCATATTCTCCCCAGTCCATGCTATAGGCGGGCGGCAAAACCGGCTCTGGCCCCACAACCTCACGCCACAGTCCCCGGATCAACCCAAGGCAGTCCGTGCCCGCCCCAAGGCAAGAAGCTTGATGCACATAGGGCGTTCCAAGCCAGCCCCGTGCCGCCAGAACAACATCCATACGCCCCGTCATGTCGGCGATCCAAAGATCGACCGCGGGCGCGATACGCGCCCCACTGCAGCCCCATCCGAAGGTGGACGCCGCAGCCAATCCTCCCCCGGAATATAGGGAAATCCACGAAAATTGAGTATATTGCCGAATTTTCCTGCACAGGTTTCCTTGCGCCGGTCGCATCCGGCAACCAATTCGACGCGATCACCTGAGTGCAGATCTACCGCAGCGGCCTGCCAAAGCCGAATGTCACGGGCAACAATGGTGCCACGATCTGCCCGCACCTCGAACGCAAGGCCCGTAGCCGCACCAGACAGGACCGCAAGCTGACCAAAGGCAAACCAACCCTCTGGCCTCGCCTCACCCGGCTCGACGTCAAGGCTGATCATGAGCCGTTCAGGTCCCAGTCTTTCCCGAACGGTTCCTTGCGCCCGCATCCCGGGCGCGGCCAGATCAACGCTGCACCGCGCATCGCCCAACCGCGCCGAACAAGCCGCCTGATAAACCCGCCCCATCGGCAGGTTCAACCGCTCGGTCAGACCGCGCAATTCCACCCGGAACGCGCCCTTCTCTCGAACGATCTCGCCAAAACTGCCGCGGAACAGCACCATCCGCTCCTCCGGCGCCTGCCAGTTGACAAGCCACGCTGTCACCTCTGCCGCATCGAAGCGCCCGGCTGCGATATCCTCCTCGCGCACCGCCACATCCGACAACGCCCCCATCGCCTCGCTATTGTCGACCGAAAGCCCTGTTGCCTGCTGCAAGGCCCGCGCCGAAAGCCCGGTGCTGGCCGCACAGGTCACGCCGTCGATCATCAGATCGCGGTCATGGTCTGTAAAACCAAAGGCCACACCATCCTTGCGCCGCACAACCCAAGCCCGGCAGACCGTGGTCACACCAATGGCCAGATGCGCCGCCAACCCCTGCCCGGTCATGTCCTGACCTCCACCACCGGCACATCCGGCACCTCACCCGCCTGAAAAGACGCGACCGAGGCCATGATGCGGTCCGTATCAAACCGCACCGGCACATCGAATTCATAGCCGGCCGTCACCCGCACCCCTATGTCAGGCGGCACCGCAAAGGTGACCTCGCCCCTCTCGGCATCCAGAGAGAACTCCAGATCCTCGACCTTCGGGTCCCCCGCCACGGCGACCAGCACTGTCCCTGCCACCGGCTTGGTGATCCGCCGCATATAGCTCTGTGCCCCAGACCGATAGGTCTTGGTCAGCGCAAAGACGTGCCGCACGCCATCGCCGATCCCGATTTCCTGATCGAAAGGCGAAGGTTTGGCCGAAGGCGGGCAAGATTTCCAATCCGACCAATCCTTCCAACGAAAGCCATGCATCCGCCCGCCCCGCGCCTCAAAAAACGCAATCAGCGCCGCGATGTCATCCAATGTCCGCAGGCCTGCCCCCGCCTCAAAGCGCCTGCGCGACTCTGCCCATGGCGCGTTGCGCTCCTCAAAGCCATTGGCAAGCGTCACCACTTCCGTGCGCCGTTCGGGCCCGCCCATCGCACCGAACGACAGGTTCGCCGGAAATCTGATCTCGTGAAATGCCATGATCCCTCCTCACCGGTTTCGCTGCCCACGCGCCAAGGCCCGCGCCGCCTGCGCCGCGATCTGGCTCTGACTGCGCTGAAAGCCCTGCACATCGGGGGTCGTGATGTTCATCACCACCGTAACAGGCCGCCCGGCCCCACCCGCCTGCACGCCAAGCCGTCCATCCGGCCCGCGCGCCAAAGGCATGATCGCCTCCGGCCCCGCCTCCCCCATCAGACCGCGCCCCCCCCGCATGGGAAAAGTCGTGGGCGCGGTGACGACCCCGCCCTTGGCAAAAGGCATCACCCGGCCTTGGGCAAAGGCACCCCCATCGGCAAAGGGCATCAACCCGCCCATCACCGCATTGATCCCATTGGCCAAAAAGCCGCCCACCGCCTGCTGCACCGGCCGCATTGCTGCGGAATAGACGCTGTTGGCCATCGACTGCGCCACCTGCTTCAACGCATCCGACAGCCGCATCCCATCAAAGATCAGCCCGTCGAATGCCCGCCGCAAACCAGTCCCGATTCCAGTCGACAGGCTGTTCACCTCCCGCCCCGTGAAGAGCATCGTCTGCCCCATCCGCGCGAGTTCGCCTTCAAAAGCCGCGACCATCGCGCCGGATGCCCCCAGCCTTTCCTCCAGCGCCTCAACCTGCGCCTCAAGTTCCTCGATCCGCATCCTTGCACCTCATCCGTCCCGCATCGGGAAAGGCCGCGGCCAGTTCTTCCAGCCGCGCGCGTGTGAGGGGCGGGGCCGCAGCCTCCGCCCCCAGCATCAATCGCAATTCCACAGGCGTCAGCCGCCAAAAGGCCGCCGGTTCCAACCGCAACTCCCGCAGGCCGATCCGCAGAAGCCCCGGCCAGTCGATCCCGCGCGCGCGCCCTGCCATCACGCAGCAGGGCTCGCAAAGGCCCGCGCCAGCAGTTCCGCCGCAAGCCGCGCCGCATCTACCGGCCCCGCGCCGATCTCCACCGTGCGCAGGTCCTCCGCCCCCCCGGTCCAGCCCCCACCCCGCAGCCCCGCGACAAGCAGCGCCAGAACATCCCGGCTGGAAAACCGGCCCGCCTCGAACCGCTCCACCAGATCGACAAGCGACCCCGCCCCCAGCGCCGCTTCCAACTCAGCCAAGGCGCCAAGGGTCAGCTTGGCCACATGCGGCTGCCCATCCAGCAGAACCTCCACCTCACCCGCCCAAGGGTTTGCCATCACAGCGCCGTGAAGGTCAGCGCCCCGGCCGAGGCGAGCGAAAGCTCATAGGTCGCCTCGCCATTATGGCTGCCCGAGTATTCAATGGCAGTCATCAGGAACGGCCCCTCCACCACCCCGAAGTCGGGGATGATCACCTGCCAATCCGGCACCTCGCCATCGAAAAAGATCTGCCGCGCACGCTCATCCGTCCCGGCATCGCGAAACACACCCGACCCGCTGATCGTGGCCGATTTCACGCCCGCGCCCGCCAACAATTCCCGCCAGCCTCCGGCACTCTCCAGGCTCGTCACATCCACCGTTTCGGCATTGAAACTGATCCGCGTCGCCCGCAGGCCCGCCACCGTCTCAAAAGTCCCATCATTCGAAAGATCCACCTTCAACAGCAGATCCCGACCATTCTGAACAGACATGGATATCTCCAACATTCCCCTGAATTCAGGGCGTTACACTTCAATCCTTGCGCGAAACATCAAGTCGATCCGCCGCATCTCTCCCCCCTCGCGCCGCTCGGCCCGGGCGCGCAGGAAATGGATGCCCACCACTCGGCCCTGCGCCAACGCGGGCCGCGCATCGGCCAAGGCCTCCGCCACATGACCAGCCACCGTTTTCGCAGCCAAGAACCCCGCCGCATCCGAAAGGACGGAAACGGTAAAGCGATGCTCTGCCCCCGCGCCCGTCTTGTCCGAGGCATCCAGCACCTCCTCCGGCCCGATCAGCACAAAGGTTCCAGCGCCACCACCGGGGGGCTGGGCATCCACCACCGACACCCCGGCCAAAGCAGGCGCGCTGCTCAGCACGCCGTAAATCGCAGTCTGCAAGGCCGCCGCCGCTTGATAGCTCATGCCAAGACCTCCTCTTCGGCAAAGCAGGTCAGATACCGCCCCTCCGCATCGCGCTCTGTCACCGCGCGAATGGCAAAGATACGCTCTCCCTCGCGAAACCGCTGGCCCGCCACGGGCCTGCGCGCCGTTCCGGTCGGGGCGGCCCGCACCGTGATCCGACAGGCCACGCGCGACAAGCTCACCGCCTCCCCCGCGCGTTCCCGCCCAAGTCCGGGCCGCACCTCGGCCCAGACCCGCCCAACCTCCTGCCAAGCAGCCGTAAAACCGCCCGCCCCATCAGGTAGGCTCTCCACCTGCTCCAGCGTCAGGCGGCGCGACAACCGCACCCCGGTCATGCGCCACCCCCACCCAAAATCCGCACTGTGCGCCAGCGTTCGATCAAGGCCTGCACCGTGCGCGGCAAGGCGGCCGCCGGAAGGCCAACCTCATGACGCCGCTCATGGAACTCTGCCGCCAACAGCAGCACGGCCTGCGCCAGATCAGGCGGCACCGCCGCCCAATCCGCGCCAAAGCCTGCGTCAAAGACAATCTCCACCGCGCCGCCCTCGGGCACAGCAGGCCAGCCCCCCGCCGCCACCAACCGTGGCCGCGACAGATCGGGCACAAGCCGCCAGCGCGCGGGCGGCACCGCCACAAGCGCAGCCCCCCCCATCACCTCCACCGAAACCACGGACCGCACCGGGGCCAAGGGCAAGGCCTGCCCCGCCTTCCCGCCGCGCCACCGATCCAACCGCAGCCGGAACCGCCGCGCCAAAACCACCTTCCCCGTGCGCCCCTCGATCGCGGCCATCGCCGCCCGCAGATGCCGGGCCAGAATCCCATCCTCCAGCCCGTCCTCGCCAAATCCCGTGCCCAGCCGCAAATGCTCGCGCAGCAAGGCCACCGGCAGCGCCGCATCCGGCACGCCCGTCTCCTCGGTCACCATCATCCGAAATCCTCCGCTCGCCCCCATCGAAAAGGGTTCGGGCGCGCGCCACACCGCTCGGTCGGAGGGGGGAGCAGCTAGACGGCATGGGAAACCGCGCGCCCGTTCCTGCCTCGGATGCCCGAGGCTTGGGCGAGGCAAAGGCCCCGCCCCTGATCGCCCGGCCTCAGGACAGGGCGAATTTCAACAGCTTGATCGCGGCAAAGTCAGACACATCCCCGCCCACACGCTTCGTCGCATAGAACAGGACATGGGGCTTCGCGCTGAACGGGTCACGCAACACCCGCAGATCAGGGCGTTCGGCAATCGTATAGCCGGCTGCAAAATCGCCAAAGGCGACCGCATAGGCATCTGCCGCAATGTCGGGCATATCCTCGGCAATCAGTACCGGATAGCCCATCAACCGCGCAGGCTCCCCGGCGGCAAGCCCGTCTGACCACAGGAACCGCCCATCCGCATCCTTCATCTTGCGCACGGCACCTGCGGTTTTCGAATTCATCACGAAACTCGCATTGGCGCGGTAACCCGCATCCAAAGCATAAACGAGGTCCACAATCGCATCCGCAGGCGCGGCCGCGTCAAAATCCCCCGCCTCGCCCGTGGCGATATAGCCAAGGTTGCCCCAAGACCATGTGGCTTCAGCCACCTTGTCATGGGCCAGAAAGCCCATCGGCTTGTCCACGCCATCGCCCGAAACAAAAGCCGCCGCCTCCGCCTTGGCAAAACGGTCCGCGATCCGACCCGCCAGCCAGCCCTCCACATCAAAGGCCGAGTCCTCCAGCAACCGCTGGCTCGCCTTGGGCATGGCCGAAAGCTCATGCAGGGGGATCGAAATCCGCTCGATCACCGGCGTCCCGGTTTCCGCCACCGTCCCCGCCTCCGTGGCCCAGCCCGAACCGAGGTCGGAATGATCCACGATCACGTCAAAGGAACTGGCCTCCACCTGCACCACATTCGCAATCGCCCGGATCGATGCGCTCGACGCAAGGCTGGTGCGGATCATCTCCGCCGTCTGCGGATCGACCAGAAAGCCACCCTCCGCCGCCACAGCGGTGTTCAGCGCCTTGCCTTCCAGCACAAGGCCCCGAAGCCCATCATCATCGCCCCGGCGCAGATAGGCATCAAAGGCCTTCTGATGCGGGGCTTCCATCTCGGCAGCCAGCGCAAGCGCCGGGCGGCCATAGGTCATCGTCTTTTGGTTCAACATGGTCAGTCGCTCTTCCTGATGTTGCAGCACTTGTTTCACTTCCGCCTGAAAGAGATTGATCTCCTTCAGAAATCCCCCCAATGACGCGGCAAGTTCCGCCACCGGGGTCATGGGCGCGGGACATGACTGCCCGGCCCGAGCCTCTCTCTCGGTCATCCCTTCTCCTTTCGCTTGAAAGACCGCCGGCTAACGCCCGGCCAATGCGCGGCGGGCCGCCTCGACCTCGGCCGCAAGGTCGCGCCAGATCGCATCCTCGGCCTTCGCCGCCACCCGCGCCTCGCGCAGCATCGGGAAGGTCACCAAAGACACTTCCCAAAGCTCCAGTTCCGTCAAAAGCCTGCGCCCCTTGCCGTCACGCTCGGCCCGCACCGTGCGATAGCCGATCGACAACCCATCCAGCGCCCCGGCCGACAGCAAGGCCACAGCCTCCCGCCCCCGCGCCACTTCCGTCAGGATACGCCCCTTGACCCACAGGCCCGTCCCATCCTCCCGCACCTCATCCCAAATCCCGATGGGCTGGCTCGGGTCATGCTGCCACAGCATCCGCACCTTCTCGCCCCGTGCCGCCAGCCGCTTCAAGCTTGCCGCATAGGCGCCGGGCTGCACCACATCCCCCCCTTGGTCGGCCTTGCCGAACAGGCTCGCATAGCCCTCGAGCACATGCCCCTCAGCCATCGTCAAGCCTTTGTCCGGTCGCAGATATTTCCGCTCCGGCGCACCGAAATCGTCCATGCCTCACCTCGTTGCCGCTTGAATGAGTGCCTCCGCCCCCTGCGCCAGCAGAAAGGCCGCCACCCCATAGACGCCCAGCCAAAGCCGCTTCTCCAGCCGCTCCAGCGCCGCGTCGATCTGCGAAAGCCGAAAGTCCAGCGCCGCCCAGCGCTCTTCGGCCACGCGCTCATTCGCCTCGATCCGCGCCGTGGCAGCATCGAAACTGTCATACAAAAACCGTGACCCTCCGGGCGCGCGCCGGGCGCTCATGCGCCCTCCCCAAGATCGTCCTCAAGATCGTCCTCAAGATCGTCCTCAAGATCGTCCTCAAGGGGCGGCAGACCCAGCAGCCGCCGCTTCTCGGCCACTGTCAGAAAATCCGCCGCCCCCACGCGCGCCCATTGCTGGTCACGCTCTGCCGCCAGCGCGGGAATCTGGTCCAGATCCACCCGCAACTCCACCGCTTCGCCGCCAAATCCGGCCAACCAATGGCTGACATCCGCCAGAACCTTCTGCGCCAAGGGCAATACGGTCAGGCGATAAAACGCCCGGTTCGCCTCTTGATAATTCGCATAGGTCGCATCCCCCGGTAT
>JALOTC010000148.1 GCA_025458085.1 Cypionkella sp.
TCGAGCATTCGCCCATCCGCCATGATCGCGGCGCAGGTTTCGCGCCCGCCTTTGTTCACCGTTGCAAGACGCATCGAACCGTTCCTCCCCGTTCGAACCGACCCGTCACGCGCAGCACGGCCCCGCCGCGCCCCCCCCCAAGCCTGCTGATCAGACTTTCCGGGATTGATCTGGAAAGAGTCTCTCCTCTACCCTTCCCACTGCACGCGCACCGAACCACTATCAGGAAACGTTACGCAGATTCGCCCTGTCTCGATAGCAGGAATGTAAAACCAATATTTCGATTGGTTGAACCGAAAGCCCATCCATGGAAAGCCTGTCCCAAATTCTGCGCCAGTTCATCACCGAAGGGGGGTTCCACCATAATGACCGCCTGCCCCCGGAACGCGACCTTAGCCTGCGCTTCGGAGTCAGTCGGGCGGAACTGCGCAAAGCTCTGGCGGAGTTGGAGGCGGATGGGTTGATCTGGCGGCATGTCGGGCGCGGCACCTTTATCGGGGCGCGGCCGGTCTTGAACCTTGCGGATGCGACCTATCTCGGCGAACTCGCCAGCCCCTCGCAGGTGATGACAGCGCGGATCGCAATAGAGCCGGAATTGGCGCGACTGGCCGCCCTCGTCGCCTCGCGCGCGGATATGGAGGAAATCCGCCACTGGACGCAGCGCTGCCGCACGGCCCCCGATTGGCGCAGCTATGAAGCGGCAGATAACAACCTGCACCATGCCATCGCAAAAGCCACGCACAACAAGGTGTTGCTCTATCTTTTTGATATGCTGAACACGGTACGCCGGTCGACCGTCTGGGGGCAAAAACGCACGACACAGCGCCCCGCGCCCGATCATTTCAGCTTTGCCCAGCATGATGCGATCTGCGAGGCAATTTCCGGGCGGCAAGACGCGCTTGCCGCCCGATTGATGCGTGATCACATGGTGGCGGTCAGGGAGAGGATCCTGCCGACCTTGAAGGGCTGAGCAGAAGCGAGGGCTGGCCTTGGCGGCCAGCCCATCGGATCAGACAACTGTCACCGTCCAAGTCCCCACGCCTTCGACGTGGCATTCCATCACATCGCCCTTGACCACAGGACCAACGCCTGCGGGCGTGCCGGTCATGATGACATCTCCAGCAGCAAGTTCAAAATAATCAGAGAGATACGCGATCATCTCTGGCACCTTCCAGATCATCTGGTTGAGGTCGCCCGTCTGCTTTGGCTTCCCGTTCACCTTCAGCTGCACCAGACCCTGCGAGGGGTGGCCCACGTCTGACACCGGACGCAGCGGGCCGATGGGGGCGGAATGTTCAAAAGCTTTGCCGATTTCCCACGGGCGGCCCATTTCCTTGGCAATGCCCTGCAAATCACGGCGTGTCATATCCAGCCCGACGCCATAGCCCCAGACATGATCCAGCGCTTTCTCCACCGGGATGTTCCGCCCGCCAGATTTCAGGGCGACCACCATTTCAATCTCGTGGTGCACATCTTTGGTCTGTTCCGGATAGGGGAAGGTATCGCCGACATAGAGGTTGTCGGGATTCTTTTGAAAGAAGAACGGCGGCTCGCGATTCGGGTCATGGCCCATTTCAATCGCATGGGCAGCGTAGTTGCGCCCGATGCAATAGACGCGCCGCACCGGGAACTGCTGATCAGACCCTTCGATGGCGATGGTCACCACAGGCGGCGGGTTGAGGACAAGATTCGACATCGAAGGAAACTCCTTTTAGGGCTTACAATTGGGTGATTGCAGATTCCCCCTCGAAAATCAATCCAGACCAATATACAATTGCATACCAATTAGCGGATTGTGCGAACCATGCCCGAAGACCATCTTGACGATCATGGCCTTACCCCGACTGGGCGGGCCATGCGGCTACGGCGACCCGATGGTGTGGGTCTTGGCCTGTCCGACAGCGCTGCACTGGCGCAATTGCGCGCCTTTATCGCCGATAGCGCACTTGGCCCCGGTGACCGCCTGCCGCCGGAACGGCAGTTGTGCGACGAGCTTGGCCTACGACGGTCAGAACTGCGCCGCGCTTTGGAAACCATGGAACGCGAGGGCGCGCTGTGGCGGCATGTGGGCAAAGGCACTTTCCTGAGTTCGGGCACCGGGCAGACCCATCAGGGCGATTTTGACCGATTGTCCCAGCAGCTGAGCCCTGCCGATGTGATGCGGGCGCGCGGCGCGCTGGAACCTGCCATCGCACGGGAAGCCGCGCTGCACGCCAGCGCATCTGCCATCCAGCGGCTGGCCCTGAACACGGAACGCGCCAGACAAGCCGCGACCTGGCGAGAATACGAGGCGTTGGACAATGAATTCCACCGCCTATTGGCCGAGGCGAGCGGCTCGACCACGCTGGTTGCACTGTTTGACCAACTCAACACCTTGCGGCGCATGGTGTCTTGGGGCCGAATCGTGCGCGAAGGGACGCGCCCCCCCCGCAATCATTCGAGCTTTGACCAGCATGAGGCGATCGTGGCCGCCATTTCCGGCCGTGACCCCGAAGCGGCGCAAGGCGCGATGCGGGCACATTTGCGGTCGGTGGAATTGCGTCTTTTCGGTTGATGCCGCCCTACCCCGCTGCGCCAGAGTGCCGCGAAAAAGGCTCGGACGCGGTGCTTGGCTTAAACGGTATACTGTGGTATGCCGCCCGCAACCGCAACGGAAGGGACCGGCGCCATGACCGACATCATCTATACCAAGGTTGACGAAGCCCCCGAGCTTGCCTCGGCCTCGCTCCTGCCCATCGTGCAGCGCTTTGCCGCCGCAGCGGGCCTGAAAGTGGGCGTGCGCGACATCTCGCTTGCTGGGCGCATCCTTGCCGCCTTCGCCGATCACCTGCGCGAAGATCAGCGCCAGAGCGACGACCTCGCCATCCTTGGCGATCTGGTCAAGACGCCTTCGGCCAATGTGATCAAGCTGCCGAATATCTCCGCCTCGGTTCCGCAATTGGAAGAAGCGATCCGCGAACTTCAGGGACAGGGCTATGCCGTGCCGGATTTCCCCGAAAATCCGCAGACAGCCGCTGAAAAAGAGGCCCGCGCCCGGTATGATGCGATCAAAGGCTCTGCCGTGAACCCGGTTCTGCGCGAAGGCAACTCTGACCGTCGCGCCGCCAAGGCAGTGAAAGCCTATGCCCAAGCCAACCCCCATTCGATGGGCGCATGGTCGGCAGACAGCAAGACCAAAGTCTCGACCATGGGTGCCAATGACTTCCGGTCGAACGAAACCTCGGTCACGCTGGCGTCGGATGCGGTCGCCCGGATCGAGCATGAGGGCAAGGATGGCAAGGTCACCGTCCTGAAAGATGGCCTGAAGTTCCCCGCAGGCACGGTGGTCGATGCCACCTTCCTTTCGGCTAAGGCGCTGAAAGCGTTTCTTGCGAAGCAAATCGAAGAGACGGCCAAGGATGGCACGTTGTTTTCGATCCACCTCAAGGCCACGATGATGAAGGTCTCGGACCCGATCATCTTTGGCCATGCCGTGACCGCTTGGCTGCAGCCAGTGTTCGACAAGCATGGCGCTGCACTGGCGGCGGCTGGGGTGAACCCGAATTCTGGCCTTGGCGCACTGATGGACCGCGTGGCCGAAATGCCCGAGCGCGCCGTGATCGAGGCCGATATCGCCGCCTGCATGGCCGCGCGCCCGCCGCTTTATATGGTGAATTCCGACAAGGGCATCACCAACCTGCATGTGCCCTCTGACGTGATCGTCGATGCCTCGATGCCCGCGCTGATCCGTGCGGGCGGCAAGGGCTGGGGCCCCGATGGCAAGGCCGCAGATTCGAACTGCGTGATCCCGGACTCGAGCTATGCCGCGGTTTTCGCCTATCGCCTATTTCAAAGAAACCGGCGCGCTGGACCCGCGCACCGCAGGCACGGTGCAGAACGTGGGCCTGATGGCGCAAAAGGCCGAAGAATACGGCTCGCACCCCACCACCTTTGAAATCGCCGCAGATGGCGAAGTGCGTATGGTCCTTGCCGATGGGACGGTGATCCACCGCCATCAGGTTGAGGCGGGCGACATCTGGCGCTCGGCCTCCACCCGCAAGGCCGCGATCCTTGACTGGGTCCAACTGGCGATGGACCGTCAGCGGCTCGAAGGCTGCGAGGCGATCTTCTGGCTGGACGAAACCCGCGCCCATGACCGCGAACTGATCGCCTATGTGAAACCGATCCTTGAGGCGAAGGGCGTCGCGGCGAAATTCCGCATCATGTCGCCTGCAAGGGCCACCCGCGTCACGCTGGAAACGATCCGCAAGGGGGCCAATTCCATCGCGATCACCGGCAACGTGTTGCGCGACTATCTGACCGACCTTTTCCCCATTCTGGAACTCGGCACCTCGGCCAAGATGCTGTCGATCGTCAAGCTGATGCAGGGCGGCGGCATGTTCGAAACCGGCGCGGGCGGATCGGCCCCCAAGCATGTCGAGCAGCGCTTGGCGAAAGCTTCAAGTTCCTGGGCGATGTGACGGGCAATGCCCGCGCGCTCGTTCTGGGCGAAGCGGTGGATGAGGCGACAAAGGGCATTCTGGATCACGACCGTTCGCCCGGCCGAAAGGTGGGCCAGCCCGACACGCGCGATACGCATTTCTACTTCGCGCTTTATTGGGCGCAGGCTTTGGCCAAGCAGACGAAGGACGCGGCCATGGCTGCGGAATTTGCCCCACTTGCCCGCGCGCTCGAAGAAAACGAGGCGAAGATCCTTGGGGAACTGGCCGCCGTTCAAGGCAAGCCTGCCGACTTGGGCGGCTATTATCACACAGATCCGGTCAAGACGGCCAAGGTGATGCGGCCCTCGGCTACACTAAATGCGCTGATCGGTTGATCGAGAAAGGGGCGAGCCGGTGGCTTGCCCCTGGTCTTTTCGGGTGGCCGGAACCTCGGAACGCCCGTGGCACTGCGCCCTTAACCAATGGTCAGCGCAGCAGATCGGCACGGCACTTCCAGAAGTTCCTTCAGTTCCTTGTCCAGATGCAGGACAGAAAGCGACAACCCTGCCATGTCCAACGAAGTGTAATAGGGGCCGACGAGGCTTGAATGTACCCTCAGCCCGCGCGCCTTCAATCGCTGACGCACCCGGCGGAGGACAATATACATCTCCATAGTCGGGATGCTACCCAGCGAATTGATCAGCAGTGCCACTTCATCGCCCTCTGCTGCGTGCATTTCTTCTAGAATGCGCTCCAACAGCAGATCGGCGCAGGCATCAGCGGAAGCAAGGCCCCGCCGCTCCACCCCCGGTTCGCCATGGACCCCGACGCCGATTTCCATATCCTCCGGCCCGAGGTCAAAACTCGGCTGACGCGTCTCTGGCAAGCTGCCCGGTTCAAGGGCGAGGCCCATCGTATATGTCCGCGCATTGGCGTGGCGGGCCAGCGCCTCGCAAGCGTCGAGTGACATCATGCGCGCTGCTGCGGCCCCTGCGATCTTGAAGGTGAAGATGTTGCCCGCAACTCCACGCCGGGCAGAGCGCGTCTCCCGCGGAGAAGAAGCGATATCATCGGTGGTAATTACCGAACGGACCTCTACCCCCTCGGCTGCCATCACCTCGGCTGCCATGTCGAAGTTCATCACGTCGCCGGAAAAGTTGCCATAGATATAGATAACACCCGCCTGCCCGTTCACCGCACGCGTGGCGGCAATGATCGGATCGGGCGGAGGAGAGGCAAAAATGTTGCCCACGACAGCCGCATCTGCAAGCCCAGGCCCGACGTAACCCCAAAAGGCAGGCTCATGCCCGGCCCCACCGCCCACCACGATGGCCACCTTGCCTTGCCGCGGCGCATCAAGCGCACGCACAACCCTGCTGCTGCCCGCAACAGGTGCGATCAAATGTTCATGGGCCAAAAGCGCGCCCTTCAATGTCTCATCTACCGCATCCTGCGGGGCATTGATCAGCTTTTTCACATGCGTCCGTGCCCGTGGCGGCCGATCAGGTTCTGACGGAGGGCGCCGAGGCGTATCACGATAGCCTTCGGCCGTTAGAATCCCGCGCCCTGTGGCGATATCCGTCACAAGCACATTGACATAGCCCCCCCGCAAAGCGGCAAGGATCGCAGCCACTTTGTCCATCCCGCCTGCCACAGCGATCCGCTGAGGAACACGGCGCAACTGGTCCAGATCCAGCCCGATGGTGCGGTCATGCATCGGGCCAATGACAGGCTCTCCCCGGGCTGAGATGAAACGGCCCACAATGCTGCCTACGGCATCCTGATAATGGGCGTGCTGCATGCCACCTTCCAAAAAGCCGCTGGAATGGATCGTGCTTTCCGGTCGAAGCGAGGAAATGCCCATGACAATTCGATCCGCTTCGGCGAGCATGCCAAGTTGCTCGGACAAAACCGCTTCCTGCATCAAGAGTGCCCGTACCTCTGGCGATGAAACGATCGCAGGGGCCGAAATTGGGATCGCGCGGGCATTAAGAGCCTTGGCCAGACGCGAAGCGCAGGCCTCTGGTGTCCAAGGGATTTTTGCAGTGGTGCCGCCCGTTGCCTGCACCACCCGCACATCTTGCAAGATCGGTGGCTGGATCTGGTCAGCAATCGAAAGGACGGTGCGCCCCCAGGTCACCGCCAGCGTATCGCCCGACCGCATGAAGCGCGACAGGACCCGAGCCCCCGCATCCCCCAAGCGCGCGATCAGCGACCTTTCCCCCCCTTCCGTTGGGATGACGAGGCAATCTTGCAAATTGAAATGGTCACGCAGCGCCTTGGCGATGCTGAGACTGCGAAAGCGATCCGGGGCGATTTCGATGCTGACAATTCCGCGGGCCCGCGCATCGGCCAGATAAGCATTCACCGAAGGCCGCGAAACGCCCATCTGCTCGGCAATATCGCCTTGGGTCATCCCTTCTTCATAGTAAAGCCACGAAGCCCACAGCAACGGGTCATCGCCGAAGCGCAAGGGGATCAAATCGTCACCGCCCTCGGCGGCGCGGTTGCCGGGGCGCAAAGGCATCAGCCGATCCTCCCCATCGGCGGGTCGCCCACCTGCGCCTCCAGCCATTCGCGCAGCGCAGAGATGAGGATCGCAGCAGAGGCTGCCCCGGGATCGACATGGCCAAGACTGCGCGGACCAAGCCGCGCCGCCCGCCCTACCGCGGCGATCATCGCGCGCGTTGCCTCACGCCCTTCGGCGGCTGCACGTTCGGCCTGACGCAACTGCTCGAGCGGGCTCGCACCGCTGCGTGCTGCCTCTGCAACTGCACGGGCGGCAGGAAACCAGACATCCATCATCGTTTTGTCGCCGGGGCGCGCATTGCCGCGGTGGGCGATGCCATCGGCAAAGGCCCCGACCAGCGCCGCGACATCCTCTGGGCCAAAACTCGCCCTCTCTCCCAAACGCCGCGACCCAGCCTGAAGTGCGCTGGCATACAAGGGGCCGGTCGTCGCACCAACAGCGGAAAGGAAAGACCGCGCCGCCACGGCCATCAGGGGACCCGGGAGGTCTTGCGGCGCCGCAAGGGTCGCGCGCACGACAGCGGCAAATCCTTCAGCCATGGAGTTACCGTGGTCAGCATCGCCAATCGCGCCATCCAGCGCGCCAAGATCGATGCGCGCTTCGGCCAGTCTCAGGGCAAAGAGGCGGAAAAGGTCGACGAGATGGTGAGCGCTGAATTCGGTCATGCTCGCAGTTGGCCAGAAGCCCGGCCCCGATGCAAGATGGCCTAGGGCGCCCATCCCGACTTTCCCGTCAACCCAGGCGTTTCAAGATCGACTGGCCAAGGCTGGTTAGGATAAGGCAGCAAGAGGTTGCTCCCGCATCAAGCACCCCGCGCGAGCGTTCGCCGAGTCGGCTCGACCGCCCGATCCGGGCCACAAGATCAATCGTGCTGTCCCGCCCCTGTTCGGCTGCGGCAATCATCGCGGGAATCGCCACGGCAAAACCCGCGGCGCTCTGCGCCTTGAACGCCGCGACGGCAGGAACGAGCGTATCGATGAGCGTCTTGTCACCGACCTGCGCATTGCCAACGCCCTGAACACCCTCAAGCCCTGCCTGAAGCATCGCTGCGAAGGTCTGCGTATCGATGACCGACTTCCCCGCGAGAGCTGCGGCCATGTCTTCGAACATCAATCCGTAAAGCGGCCCCATGGAACCACCGATTTCGCCCATCAAAACTTCGGAGAGGACCAGCATTCCGGCATCCAGCGTCATGTCCTGTCCGTGAATGCGTTCAGCCGCGCGTCCAAAGCCCTTGGCCATGTTGCTGCCATGGTCGCCATCGCCGATCTTGCCGTCGATTTCAGACAGCCATGCTTTGTTGGCCACGATCACTTCGGCCAGCTCTTCGATGACAGGGCCAAGGCCCACGTTGGGAAGTGCAGTCATCATGTCCTCACAATGCGGGCGATGCGCAATCGACATCCAGAAGCGCCTTCAACTCGGAATCCAGTGCCATCACCGTCAGCGTGGCCCCCACCATTTCAAGCGAGGTGAAGTAATTTCCAACAAAAGCGCGATGCACCTTCATCCCCATTCCCACCAGACCCGACTCAATCCGGTCATAAAGCACATAGAGCTCGTTCACCGGGGTTGCCCCAAGGCCAGAGACCAGAACAGCCACCTCGCTTCCCGCAGGCAGGGCATGGTCGTCCATCACGATCTTAAGCATATCGTCGGCCACCTCATTGGCCGTCCGCAAGGGTTCCACCCTTGCGCCTGGCTCACCGTGATGGCCGATGCCCACTTCCATCATGCCCGGCGCGATCTGAAAATTGGGGTGGCCCACCGCGGGCAAGGTGCAGGGACCAAGGCCAACGCCAACCGAGCGGCAGGCATCAATGGCCTTTTGCGCCGCAGCCTGCACCTCTGCCAGTGTCCCCCCGGCAGCTGCCTTCGCGCCGCCGATTTTCCACATGAAAATTTCGCCCGCGACACCGCGGCGCTTTTCCCGCTCGGCCAAGGGCGCAGAACAGACATCGTCATTGGCCACGACCGTCGCGACCTCGATACCCTCTTTGGCCACCATCCGCGCGGCCATTTTGACGTTCATATTGTCGCCCGCGTAATTGCCATAAAGAACAGCAACGCCTGCGCCGCCATTCGCGGCCTTGATCGCATCGGCAAAGCTCTTGGCTGTCGGCGAGGAAAAGATTTCCCCCACCGCCACCGCATCCACGAGGTTGCGCCCGGTATAGCCGATGAAAGCGGGCTCATGCCCGGACCCGCCCCCAGTCACGATACCCACGCGTCCCGCCTTGGGTGCAGCGTTCGACACGACGACACGCGGGTTCTCTGGCGAAAGATGAACCAGATCACGATGCGCCTTGACGAAACCTGCAACCGTCTCGTCCACCAGATCATCCGGGTTGTTTAGAAATCTCTGCATCTTCGCCTCACTTCACCGTGTAACCGCCATCGACCAGAAGATCTGCGCCATTGATCATGGCCGACTCGTCGGATGCAAGAAAGACCGCGGCGGCTGCAATCTCATGCCTTTCGGCCCGTCCCAGGCCTTGCGGCCCAGATCCGTCAACACCACCGTCGGAGAGATGGAATTGACCGTGATCCCATATTGACCCCATTCAAGGGCAAGCGTTTTCGTCACACCAATGACGCCAAATTTCGAGGCGCAATAGGCCACATGTCCGTCAATCGCGACGGAACCCGCCTGACTGGCCAGATTGACGATCCGCCCGCCCTTTTTCGCGGCAATC
>JALOTC010000149.1 GCA_025458085.1 Cypionkella sp.
TGGCCAAGGTCGCGCTGGGCGGCGGGCGCGCGGTCGAGGTCGCGCAGCGCATCCATCACGCGTTCGGCGGCCTGCGCATAGGCCGCGCGGGCCGACAGCCCCGATCCGGCCCAAGCGGGGGCGACGAGCGTGACTTCGCCTTTGACCCCATCCAGCACGGCGATGACGGTTGGGCGCATCAGCACGGCATCGGGCAGGCCAAGCGGGTCGGGGTTCACATCGGGCAGGTTTTCGACCAGACGGATCATGTCATAGCCGAGATAGCCGAACAGCCCGGCGGAGACGGCGGGCAGGCCCTCGGGCATGTCAATCCGGCATTCAGCGATCAGCGCGCGGAGCGTCTCTAGCGGGTGGCCATCCAGCGGGGTGAAGGCGGTCGCGTCAAAGCGCGCCTCGCGGTTGATCGCGCTTTCGGTGCCGCGACAACGCCAGATCAGATCGGGCTTGAGGCCCACGATGGAATAGCGGCCCCGGACCTCTCCCCCCGTCACGCTTTCGAGCATGAAAGTGTCTTTGCGCGCCTCGCCCAGTTTGAGCATGAGGCTGACGGGGGTATCGAGGTCTGCGGCCAGCCGCGCCCAGACGAGTTGGTTCTTGCCCCCGGCCCAGTTGCGTTCGAAGTCTTCGAAGGAGGGGGAAAGGCGCATCGTCTGGGGTTCCGGTCAGTTGAACTGGGCGTGCACGGCGTTGATCGCGGTTTGGTCGAGCGTGATGCCCGCCTCATTCGTCAGCGCGTTGGAAAAGAGCGTCAGCGCATCGGAGGAGATGGCTTGGCGCAGTTGCGCGCCAAGCGCGTCTTTGAGCGCGAGCGCATCTTCGCTGGCCGGATCGGCGGCGATCACCTCGTCCAGTCGGACAAGGGCGGTGTAGCCCGGGGCTTCGACCACGCGCAATTCGCCTGTCGCCATGTCGAAAACGGTTTCGATCAGGCTGGGGGGGGCATCTTCGATGAAGCCTTCGCGGGCGATGGCGGCGGTGCGGTCAACGATGCCGAAGCTGCCCAAGGCGGCCCCGCCTTCGACGGCGGTGCGGATTTCAGCGGCGCGGGCGGCGAGCGCCACGGCCAATGCATCGGCGCGCCATGCGGCCTCGACATCGGCGCGGGCCTCTTCGAAGGGGATGGGGGTTGGCGGGATCACCTCGTCCAGACGGAGCGAGACGACGCCGCCATCATCCAACAGCACGGCTTCGGCGAAATCACCTTCGGCTGCGGCTGCGGCCGCGTCGCGGAAAGCCGGGTAGGCGGCGATGCCTTCGGGCGCGGGGGCAGAGGGGACGAAGGTGATCGTGTCGATCGTCATATTCTCTTCGCGCGCGAGGTCTTCGAGCGTGGCGCCCCCGGCGAGGAGATCGTCAATCGCCTCGACCCGGTCTGTGATGGCGCGGCGGGCCGCATCCATCTGGATTTCGAGGGCGAGGTCGGCGCGGGCTTCGTCGAACGTGGTTTCCTGCGCGGCGAGAATCGCATTCATGCGAAACAGCGCGGGGCCGAATTCGGTGTCGACCGGGCCTGCAACGCCGGGTTCTGTGAGGGCAAAGACGGCCTCGGCGGCGGCGCCGAGGTCTTCGCGCGCGACATCGCCAAGGTCGATGTCTTCCAGAGCGAGGCCCCGTTCGGCGACGAGGCTTTCGAAGGGCGTGCCCGCATCAAGCGCAGCCCGAGCGGCGGCAGCAGCTTCGGCGGTGGGATAAACCAGCCGTTCGACCAGACGCTTTTCGGGTTGGACGAATTCGGCGATCCGGTCCTGATAGAGGCGGCGGAGCGTTTCCTCATCGACCGGTTGCGCCTCTGCGATATCGGCTGGCAGAAGGGCGGCATAGGTGATGCGCTTGGCTTCGGGCGCGGTGAAGCGGCCGATGTTTTCCTCATAATAGCTCCGCAGCGCGTCTTCTGTGGCCGTGGCAAGGGGCGTGGTAAGATCGGCCTCGGTCAGGCGCAGCACGGAAAAGCCACGGCGTTCCGCGATCCAGGCGTGGAAGGCTTCGACAGCGGAGGCCGGGGCGACGAAGCCGCCCGCGACGGCGCCGGTCAGCAATTGGCGGGCAAGATCGGCGCGCAGGTCGGCTTCGAATTCGGATTCGGTCAGGTTCTGGCGTTCGAGGACGAAGCGATAGGTGTCGCGGTCAAACTGCCCTGCGGTGCCGGAAAAGGCAGGTGTTTCGGTGATAAGGCCGGCCACGGCCTCGTCCCCGACGGAGAGGCCCGCGCGGGCGGCTTCGTTGTCGAGCGCGGCTTGGGCGACCAGCGTTTGCAGGACCTGCCGGTCGATGCCGAAGGTCTGCGCCTGTGACAGGGGCACGTTCTGGCCCACCTGTGCGGAGAGCGCGCTGAGTTCGGACTGGAGCGCGCGGGCATAGCGGGCGGCAGTGATGTCCCGTTCGCCCACGGAGCCGATGGCGGTGGCCCCGCCCGAGAAGCTTGTCACCCCGAAGCCGGAAAGGCCGATCACCAGAAGGCCGAGAAGGCCGTAGACGACGATCTGCCCGCCCGTGCCTTTTTTCTTGCGCGGAGTGTCTTCGCTGTCTTTCGCCATGCTCGCCCCTTTGGAATTCAGGTTTTGCCGATGTCTAAGGAATTCGCGCCCCCCCGGCAAGGGGCGCGGGGCCGTGGATCAGAGATGGGTCACGCCGCTGTTAGGGGCTTCACGGGCGAAAGGCGGCGAGGCGGCGGAACAGTTCGGCAATGCCCGCGGCATCGACATTGGCAAAGGCGATGCGGATTTGGCGGCGGCCTGCCGCGCTGCCTTCGGGTTGGAACATGGTGCCGGGGAGCATGAGCACGCCCGCCTCGCGCACGAGGCGCTTGCACAGGTCAGGCGAGGCGAGGGGGAAGGGGTGTTCGACATAGGCGAAATAGGCACCGCAGCCGAGGAGCCGCCAGCCGGGGAGAGCGGAGAAGCCCGCGACCATCGCCGCGCGGCGGGCGAGGATTTCGGCGCGTTCGCCCGCGACCCATGTGCCAAGGTTGCGCATGCCCCAGAGCGCTGCGATCTGGCCCAATTGGCTGGGGCAGATGGCGACGGTGTCGAGGAATTTCTCGACCTCGGCCAGTCGCGCCGTGCTGGCCACGATGGCACCGACGCGGTGGCCGGTGAGGCGGTAGGCTTTGGAGAAGCTGTAGAGCTGGATCAGCGTATCCGCCCAAGCGGGATCGGTGAAGAGGTCATGCGGGCGGCCGCCTTCGGCGAGCGAATGGCGGGCGTCGAAATCGCGGTAGGTCTCGTCCAAAATGAGCGCGAGGCCGCGGGCGCGGGCCAAATCGCGGAAGGCGGCAAGGGTTTCGGGCGGATATTCCACCCCGCCGGGGTTGTTGGGGCTGACCAGCACGATGGCGCGGGTGCGCGGCGTGATGAGGCGGGCGGCGGCCTGTGGATCGGGGATCAGGCTGTCGCCTGTATCCAGGGGCAGGGTGTGGATGCCCTGCATATCGAGCCACATTTTATGATTGAAATACCAAGGCGTTGGCAAGATCACCTCATCCCCCGCGCCGGCGAGGGTGGAGAGGACGGCGGTGAAAGCCTGATTGCAGCCCTGCGTAATGGCGACGCCTCGGCAATCGCTTGGCGCAGCGCCAGCGGCGGCGGGTCCACCGGGGCGGCTTGGCTGACGTTGATCAGGGGCCGGTCGGGCGGGAAGGTGACGCCATCCAGCCAGCGCCGCGCCTCCATCACCGGGGGGGCTTCGGTCGCGGCCATGGCGGGGTTGAGCGGGAGCGTCATCGGCGAGCCTTTCCTGCGTCGGCGGAGCGGGGGTTTTCCACCCCCGCACCCCCGGAGAGTATTTGGGCCAAGATGAAGAGGGGAGGGTCCTTGCCTTCATCTTGGCAAAAATACTCTCGGGGGTGAATGGCCCGGAACGGGCCAGAGGGGGCAGAAGGCCCCCTTCCCCTTCTGTCAGTCCGTCCCGCGGAAGGGTTGGACATATTGCAGCGCCATGTCCCAGGGGAAGAAGATCCAAGTGTCCTGGCTGACCTCGGTGATATAGGTATCGACCTGCGGCTTGCCGCTGGGTTTGGCATAGACAGTGGCGAAATGCGCCTTTGGATACAGACGGCGGACGAGTTCCAGCGTCTTGCCGCTATCGACCAGATCGTCGACGATCAGGATGCCGGTGCCATCGCCCATGAGATCGGCCTGCGGGGCCTTGAGGACGCGGGCTTCGGTTTGCGACTGGTGACTGTAGCTTTTCACGCTGATCGTATCGACGATGCGGATATCAAGCTCGCGGCTGACGATCATCGCGGGGACGAGGCCGCCACGGGTGATGCCGACCACGGCTTTCCATGTGCCGCCTTCGCCCGGGCCTTTGCCATCCAGCCGCCACGCGAGCGCGCGGCCATCGCGGTGGATCTGATCCCAGCTGACGTGGAAGCCTTTTTCATGGGGCAAGCGGTCGGCGGACATGGGGCCTCTCCTCAGGTCGTGGCGAGCTTGGCGCCCAGAAGGGCGAGAAGGCCGCCGAAGGTGCGGTCGATGACGGTTTTCAGGCTGATGTAGCGCGCGCGGGTCTGGGCGAGCGAGAAGATGCGGGCGACGAGGGTGTTCCAGACCATTTCCGCCAGAAAGATCACGGCGAGAAGGGCGAGATAGGTCCAGAGCGGCGTGCCCTGCGGCACGGTGCCGAGAAAGACGGCAGAGAAGAACACCACGGGCTTGGGGTTGGTCAGTTGGGTGACCACGCCCAGCCGGAAGGCAGAGAAGGGTGAGCGCGGCACATTGACCTGCACTTGGGCGATGGGTTTGGTCGCATCGCGCCAAAGCCCGAAGGCGAGCCAGAGCAGCCATGCCGCGCCGCCGATCTTCAAGGCCCAGAGGAGCGCGGGGGCGGCGGCAAAGACGAGGTTGAGGCCGAACATCGCCATGGCGGCCCAAAAGACCGCGCCCGCGCCGATGCCTGCGGCGAGGAAGGCGCCGGTGCGGAAGCCTTCGGTCAGGCCGGTGCGCGCGGCCATCAGCACGGCGGGGCCGGGGCTGATCGCGCCAAAGACGCAGAGCGCGCAGAAGGCGAGGAAGGCTGCGAGGGTCATTCCTTGCCGTGCCTGCCGGTGACGGCATCGATATCGGGGGCGTCCACTGCCTTCATGCCCACCACATGATAGCCCGCATCGACATGCAGGTTTTCGCCCGTGGTGCCGGAGCCGAGGTCGGAAAGCAGGTAGAGCGCGGCCTTGCCCACTTCCTCTTGCGTGACGTTGCGGCGCAGGGGCGAGTTCAGCTCGTTCCACTTCATGATATAGCGGAAATCGCCGATGCCGGAAGCGGCAAGCGTCTTGATCGGGCCGGCAGAAATGGCGTTGACGCGGATGCCATCCTTGCCAAGGTCTTCGGCGATGTATTTCACGCTCGCCTCCAGCGCGGCCTTGCACAGGCCCATGACGTTGTAATGCGGCATGACCTTTTCCGCGCCGTAATAGGTGAGCGTGAGCAGGCTGCCGCCATGGGGCATGAGGGCTGCCGCGCGCTGGCAGATGGCGGTGAAGGAATAGACGGAAATATCCATCGACATCAGGAAGTTCTGGCGGCTGGTATCGACATAGCGGCCACGCAGTTCGTTCTTGTCGGAGAACCCGATGGCATGGACGACGAAATCGATCGTGCCCCATTCGGCCTTGAGCCCCGCAAACAGTGCGTCCATCGAGGCCTCGTCCGCCACATCGCATTCGAAGAGCAGCGGTTTGCCGACGGAGGCGGCCAAGGGTTCCACCCGCTTTTTCAGCGCATCGCCCTGATAGGAGAAGGCGAGCGTGGCGCCGTGGTCTGCCAGCGCCTTGGCGATGCCCCAAGCGATGGATTTATCATTCGCAAGCCCCATGATCAGCCCGCGCTTGCCCGCCATCAGCCCTGTTGACATTCCAGACCCCTCGCCCACTTGTCGCATTGAAGTGACGCATAGGCGAAAGGCCGCAGGCGTTCAAGGGTGGGCGCATGGGGCAGGAAAGGAAGGACGCGATGGATCGGGGCGGGATTTTTGCTGGGGACGACCCTTTTGTGATCGCGCAGGCGTGGTTGAAGGAGGCAGAGGGGAGCGAGATCAACGATCCCAATGCGATTGCCTTGGCCACGGTGGATGCGGGCGGGATGCCCAATGTGCGGATGGTGCTGCTCAAGGACATCGAGCAGGAGGGCGGGGGCGAGGGGGCCTTTGTCTTTTACACCAATTACGGATCGGCCAAGGGGCGCGAAATCACGGCCAGCGGTAAGGCGGCATTCGTGATGCATTGGAAAAGCCTGCATCGCCAGATCCGTGTCAGGGGGGAGGTGACGCGCGAGGATGGGCCGAAAGCAGATGCCTATTTCGACAGCCGGAGCCTGAAAAGCCGTTTGGGCGCGATTGCGAGCCGACAGTCGGAGCCGCTGGACAGCCGGGAGTCATTGATGATGCGGGTGGCGGGATTAACCCTTTCGGATGGGTTGCACCCCAAAAGACCATCCTTTTGGGGCGGTTTTCGTATCCGGCCGGTAGAGATAGAGTTCTGGGCGGACGGAGCCTTCCGTCTGCATGATAGGTTTCGGTGGACCCGCTCTGCGGTGGGCCAACCGTGGCAGGTGTCTCGACTGAGTCCTTGACAGGCGGCGATCATCATCCTTCGGTGTGTTGGCGTTTTTGACCTTGAATTTTTGTCGCCGAAGGATGACGAGTGGTAGCTGATGGTCAATCTGGGGAACGACCGAGACATGTCGAGCGAAAATGAAGCGCCGCGCCTTGTGCGCGGGCGCGTGAAATGGTTTGATCCCACCAAGGGTTTCGGCTTTATTGTGGCTGACGGCGAGCCATCGGATATCCTGCTGCATGGAAATGTGCTTAGAAACTATGGTCAAAGCACCGTTGCGGATGGTGCAGGTATCGCTGTGCGCGTGCAGGCGACCCAACGCGGGACCCAAGCGGTTGAAGTGGTCTCGATCGAGCCGCCCGTGGCTGGCCCTGTGACGGTATCGCCCGAGGAAGGGGAGATCGCGCCGGAGGTTCTGGCGAGCCTTCCGCTTGAACCTGCGCGGGTGAAATGGTTCGACAAGGCGAAGGGCTTTGGATTTGCCAATGTCTTTGGTCAGGCCGAAGACGTGTTCATTCACATTGAAGTGCTCCGTATGTCGGGCTTTGCCGATCTTCAGCCGGGCGAGGCTGTCTGTCTGAAGATCATTCAAGGGCGGCGCGGGCGGATGGCGGTGCAGGTTCTGGCATGGGAAGTGGCAGCGCGCGGCGCGGCGTAACTGTAGGGCTGGCAGCTGTCTGTCTGGCGCTGGGCCTTGGTCCGGCGGCAGCGGCGGCGTGCCGGGAGGATCAGCTTGACTTGCGCTGGCCTGAGGGGCAGGCACGGTTCACGGTGGAAGTGGCCGATGATGAGGCGGAGCGCGCGCGGGGCCTGATGTTCCGCGAGGCGATGGCGAGTTCTGCCGGGATGCTGTTCGTTTACCCGACGCCGCGGGAGGCCAGTTTCTGGATGAAGAACACGCTGATCCCGCTGGACATGATCTTTGCCGATGCGGGCGGGCGGGTGATATCTGTTCATGCCAATGCCATTCCGGGGGATGAAACGCCGATCCGGGGGGGCGCGGGTGTGAAATATGTTCTGGAGATCAACGGCGGGCTGGCCGGGCGGCTTGGCATCGTGCCGGGGGCAGAGATGCGGCACCCGGCGATTGCAGAGCCTGTCTGGAGTTGTGACGCGGAATAGGTTTTGCACAAAATCGCCCTTTCCAACGGCAAAGGCTTTCGTTAGGAGAGGGCATCCCGGTCGGGGCGTAGCGCAGCCTGGTAGCGCGACGGTTTTGGGTACCGTAGGTCGAGAGTTCGAATCCCTCCGCCCCGACCACTTTTTCTTCTTATCTGCGGTGCAGAATGACAAACGCCGCCCCGGATGAGGCGGCGTTTTGGTTTTTCTGCGACTGGTTCTTAGTTCGGCAGGGCCGCGCAATGCGCACCGCCTGCGGCCTGGCCCGAGCCGAGTGCCAGAAGGGGCGGTGCGGCATAGGGGTTGAGCGGGCGGCTTTGCGCCTGATCCAGCGCCAGAAGGCCCAGAAGGAACAGGACAACGAGGGCGGCGGTGATGCGGCGGGTTCCGGTCATCAGCGTGCCTCCAGCCCGAGCATCGGGCGCAGGCGCACGCCGAGGATGGAGCCTGCGAAGGCGGCCGCGAACCACGCCCAGCCGTGCAGGCTGCCCGAGGAGATGCCGCTGAAGAAGGCCCCCACGTTGCAGCCAAAGGCAAGTCGCGAGGCATAGCCCAGAAGGAAGCCTGCGATGATGGTGGCGATCCATGCCCGCGCGGGGAGTTTGGGCAAGGGTTGGGCAAAGCCGCCGCGCCAAGCCGCGATGAGGAAGGCCCCCGCCAGCAGCCCGATATTGGTGAGCGAGGTGACATCGGTCAGGATGCTTTGCGCCAAACGCTCGGCATTGCCGGGCGTGCCCCAGAA
>JALOTC010000019.1 GCA_025458085.1 Cypionkella sp.
ATTTAGGCGAAGGCGCGGGGGGCTGCAAGGGGAAAAATCATCCCCCTTGCCGGATTTTCGGCGCGCGTCATTCCAATTCGATCAGCAGGTCTTTTGCCTCGATCTGGCTGCCAGCATGAACATGCACGGCCTTTACCGTCGCCTCGCGGTCGGCATGGAGGCCCGTCTCCATCTTCATCGCTTCGATGGTCAAAAGCAGGTCGCCCGCCCGCACCTTTTGGCCCGCGCTGACCGCGACCGAGGCCACCGAACCCGGCATTGGTGCGCCGATATGGGCGGGGTTGCCCTCGGCTGCCTTTGGGCGCGCGGCGGTTTTGGCTTTTACCGCGCGGTTCGGCACCCGGATAACGCGGGGCTGACCGTTCAGTTCGAAGAAAACCTTGACCTCACCATCCTCAGAGGTTTCCCCCACCGCTTGCAGGCGGATTTCCAGCGTCTTGCCGGGGTCGATCTCTGCCGTGATCTCGTCCCCTGGTTCCATGCCGTAAAAGAAGGTCCGTGTGGGCAACACCCGCACAGGGCCATAGGCGCGGTGGCGGCCCATGTAATCCAGGAAGACCTTGGGATACATGAGGTAACCGTTCAGATCCTCGTCATCCACGGCATAGCCATTAAGTTCTGCAGAGAGTTTCGCGCGCACCCCTTCCAGATCGACAGGCGGCAGATGTGCGCCGGGGCGGTCGGTCATCGGGGCCTCGCCCTTCAGCACCTTTTTCTGAATGGCCTCGGGCCAGCCGCCATGGGGTTGGCCGATATTGCCCTTGAGCATATCCACGACTGAGTCGGGGAAGGCGACATCCACGGTGGGGTCTTCGACCTGCGCTCGCGTTAGCCCTTGGGCCACCATCATCAGCGCCATATCGCCCACGACCTTGGAGGAGGGCGTGACCTTCACGATGTCGCCGAACATCTGGTTCGCATCGGCGTAAGCCTGCGCCACTTCGTGCCAGCGATCCTCCAGCCCAAGGCTACGGGCCTGCGCCTTGAGGTTGGTGAACTGGCCGCCTGGCATTTCGTGCAGGTAAACCTCGCTCGCCGGGGCAGGCAGGCCGGATTCGAAAGCGGCATAAAGTTTGCGCACCCCTTCCCAATAGTTTGAAATCTCGCGGATCGCGGCGATATCGAGGCCCGTGTCGCGGTCGGTATGGCGCAAAGCTTCCACAATCGACCCGAGGCAGGGCTGCGAAGTTCCGCCCGAGAAAGCATCCATCGCCGCATCCACCGCATCAACGCCCGCATCACAGGCCGCAAGAATGGTGGCGGCAGAGGCACCAGAGGTGTCATGGGTGTGGAAGTGGATCGGCAGGCCGACTTCCTGTTTCAAAGCCTTCACCAGAATACGGGCGGAGGCGGGTTTCAAAAGCCCGGCCATATCCTTGAGGCCAAGGACATGCGCGCCTGCGGCCTTCAATTCCTTCGCGCGGTCCACATAATATTTCAGGTCATATTTGCTGCGCGAGGGATCTAGCAGATCGCCGGTATAGCAGATCGTGCCTTCGCAGACCTTGTTCGCCTCCAGCACGGCATCCATGGCGACGCGCATGTTTTCAACCCAGTTCAGGCTGTCGAACACGCGGAACACATCGACCCCGGTTTCGGCGGCCTGTTTGACAAAGGCCTGCACCACATTGTCGGGGTAGTTCGTGTATCCCACCCCGTTTGACGCGCGCAAAAGCATCTGGGTCATCAGATTGGGCATGGCCGCGCGCAGATCGCGCAGGCGCTGCCACGGGCATTCTTGCAGGAAACGATAGGCCACATCGAAGGTCGCCCCGCCCCAGCATTCCACACTAAAAAGCTGTGGCAGGTTCGCGGCATAGGCGGGTGCCACCTTGATCATGTCGATCGACCGCATTCGTGTTGCCAGAAGGCTCTGGTGGCCATCCCGCATCGTGGTGTCGGTCAGAAGGACCTTCTTTTGCGCCTTCATCCAGTCGGCGACGGCCTGCGGGCCCTTTTGTTCCAGCAGGTTGCGTGTGCCCATGGCGGGTTCAGCTTTAAGCTTCGGAGGCTTTGGGGCTTTTGCTTCTGCCGGGGGTTTGGGGCGACCCGCCGTTTCCGGGTGCCCGTTCACCGTGATGTCGGCGATATAGGTCAGGATTTTCGTCGCCCGGTCCCGCCGCTTGCGGAAGTGGAACAAGTCCGGCGTCGTGTCGATGAATTTGGTGGTGTAGGAATAATCAAGGAAGGTCGGGTGTTTCAGCAGGTTGATGACGAATTCGATATTCGTCGCCACCCCCCTGATCCGGAATTCGCGCAGCGCCCGGTCCATCCGGGCAATCGCCTTTTCCGGCGTTTGCGCATGGGCGGTGACCTTGACCAAGAGCGAGTCGTAATACCGCGTGATCACGCCCCCCGCATAGGCCGTGCCGCCATCAAGCCGGATGCCATTGCCCGTGGCAGAGCGATAGGCGGTCAGGCGGCCATAGTCGGGGATGAAGTTGTTCAACGGATCTTCGGTCGTCACCCGGCATTGCAGGGCGTGGCCGTTCAGCTTCACATCGTCTTGGCTGGGCAGGCCTGTCGCCTCGGCCAGTGACTTGCCTTCTTCGATCAGGATCTGGGCCTGCACAATGTCGATGCCCGTGACTTCCTCGGTCACGGTATGCTCGACCTGCACGCGCGGGTTCACTTCGATGAAGTAGAACTTGCCCGTATCCATATCCATCAGGAATTCGACGGTGCCCGCACATTCATAATTCACATGCTGGCAGATGCGCTTGGCCATGGCGCAGACCTCTTCGCGCTGGTCCTGCGTCAGGTAGGGGGCGGGGGCGCGCTCCACGACCTTTTGGTTGCGGCGCTGCACCGTGCAGTCACGTTCCCACAGGTGCCAGACATTGCCTTGCTTGTCGCCAAGGATCTGTACCTCCACGTGGCGGGCGCGCAGGATCATCTTTTCCAGATAGCCTTCACCATTGCCAAAGGCGGCTTCCGCCTCGCGCCGGCCTTCGCGGACCTTTGTTTCAAGCTCGTCCTCCGACAGGATCGGACGCATACCCCGCCCACCGCCGCCCCAGCTTGCCTTCAGCATGAGGGGGTAGCCGATGGCGGCGGCTTCTTTCTTGATCGCCGCCATATCCTCGCCCAGCACTTCGGTCGCGGGGATGACTGGCACACCCGCCGCAATGGCGACGCGCCGCGCACTGGCCTTGTCGCCAAGCGCGCGCATGGTTTCCGCCGTGGGGCCGATGAAGATGATGCCGTTCGACTCGCAGGCTTCCACGAAATCCGGGTTTTCGGACAAAAGACCATAGCCGGGGTGGATCGCATCTGCCCCCGCCATCTTGGCGACGCGGATGATCTCGGGGATCGACAGATAAGCCCCCACAGGCGACAGGCCTTCGCCGATGCGATAGGCCTCATCCGCCTTAAAGCGGTGCAGGCTCAGCTTGTCCTCTTCGGCATAAACCGCGACGGTCTTTTTGCCCATTTCATTCGCCGCCCGCATCACGCGGATGGCGATTTCCCCACGATTGGCGACAAGGATCTTGCGGAACTCGGGCATCGTTCACTCCTTTGTGAGGCCAGCGGCTGCGGGCACTCTAGGGGTGCTGCGGTGCAGCGCAAGCACGCTCTGCGACTCTCCTGCAAAGTTTTGCGAAATATTCAGAAAAGTTTTGCAGTTGCAAACTGCCCATCGCAGGGGTCGCTGCGCCCAGTATCCTTGATCTTTGGCACTCTACATAAGGGAAAGTTCGATGATTGTGGCGGTGCCCCAGAAAAGACCCGGCGCCGCACGAAGAATACTTTTGATGTGCTTCGCACATGCGCAGATGCATTACCGATGGCCCGCCCCACCCCTTTGCTGGGTCACAGACGATATGGGCGGGTCCGGTTTGGTTGCATGATCCGATAGGCCATCAGACCAATGCTGCCGCCGATCATCAAGCCGAATTGTATCTCGCCATGTTCTGCCCAGGTGGTGACCGGTTCCCCCGCCAAAACGATGAACAGCATCACAAAGGCATTGGTGGACATCGCTTCGGCCAAAGCGGCACTTCGCTTGTCAGGTGCAGCTCCGCTCTGCCCGGAAAGCCCGAAAGGCCAGACCAAAAGCATCACTGCGCCAAGGATGACGATCCCTGCCCAAAGTGCATAGGCAACTGTCCAGCCCGATGTGGCCGCCCAAAAGCCGATGACGAGCGCGATGCTGCCACAGGTTTGAAGCGTGCGTCGCAGGGCAACGCGGCGGAGCCTCTGGCGGTCCAATAGGTCTCGCCAAAGGGGAAAGGTCGAATGCAAACCAAACACCACCGCAGGAACGCTGGCTGTCGCCATGAGACCTAGTGCGATGAGAAGGCTCATATCTTCTTGAGGCATAGCTAAGGCCGCTACCATGAGAGCCAAAAGACCCAAGTCAGTCCTGAGCATCCGCCGTGCCTGTTGCAGTTTGCCACCCGGCAGGGGTGAGGCATGGAGAACCAGAATAGTCTGCACCCAAAGCATCACAAACAGGCAAAGGACCGGGATCGCATTTTGGGGAAAGGCGATGGCGTCTGACAGAACGTGCCAGAGAAGTAGACCCACAGCCCCGATTGCCGGCCCCAGCAGGATGAAAACGGCGCGTTGCATCGCTTTACCGCCCGATTTTTGCATGAGGTTCAGCACCTGTGCGATCTGCGGCTGGCGTTGCACTCGTGCGGTACAGCAGGGTCAGAACCGATAGGCCAAGCAAAACTGGAAGCGGCCACAGAGCCAGGAATACCAAGAGGCCAAAGGGTTCCGACCAGAGATCTGCTGCCTGCACGAAGCTATCGACGATCCACCACAGGGCGACATCGACGATGGCAATTCCCATAAGCGCCACGGCAAGAGGCGCTGTCACCTTCCAAGATGCCAGCAGCCCATATCCCACAGCCCCGAGGGCCACCGCCGGCAAGACGAGGCCAAGCCGAAACAAGCCCCAAGACAGGATCAGTTCATTGCCCCAAATCAATACTGTTAGAAGTGTCGTTTCCGGTGAGGAGATTGTCATGGCCGGCACGAGCGTCATGGCCGTGCTGATCAGCGTTGACAGGAGCACAAAGACCGCAAGCCAGCCCAAATAGGTGACAACTTGCCGAGCCGTCGGGCGCCAGGCTGTCGCGGTCAGAACGCTACGATGCCAAAGGACGGCCAGCAGGGGCGCGAAGACGAGCCAAAGGACGATTTCTGCAACGATCCCGGTCCAAACCATGGGGGAAGCAGGGCCCGAGATCGTGGCAAAGACGGCATGCAGTGGTTCGCTTGTCAATCGTCCATGCACAACCAGCGTCAAGGCGGCATAGGCGGCGGACCACAGAAGATAGGCCGGCAGAAGCCGCGTTATGATCGCATGGCGATGATCGGCAAGCATCTGGAAAGTGGCCCAAAGCAGGCTTGGGAAGGACAGTGACATGAAACCCCCGAAACTCGAAACTATCGAAACGATACCTTTTCAAATTCAAAAATCAATGCTAAACAGTAATAAATCAAGGGAGGCATGTGTGGAAAAGATCAAAACCACGGCGCAAAGGCTTCTTCCGCTGCTTGGGATATTTCTGGCGCTTTACGTGACGATCACCGCCTGGGGTACGCTGGAGTTCGCTTTGGGTGCGCCTGATCTGTGGATGCAGAGCCCATGGGTGGAGCCCGGCGCGCAGATCGCCCTTGCGACACGTCTTGCCTATGCGGCTCTTTGGCTATTGCCTGTCATGGCTGGCCTGATCGCTGTTGGCGCAGCGATGGGGCTGTTGTGGCAGGTGCGAAAGGGCATCGTCTTTGCGCCCCGTATAGCGACGGGATTTCGCACTGTCGGTTTGGGCTGTGCGGGTTCGGGTGTGTTGGACCACGTCGCCAATCTGTTCACCCCTACAATCCTGTCGTGGCATAATCCGTCGGGTCCGTTTGCCCCCAATTTCTACTTCAACTCTGAGGCTGCCGGATTGGTGCTTTGTGGAGGTGGCTTCTATTTGACAGGCTGGATCATGACCGAGGCGATCCGCCTGAAGAGCGAGAACGAAGGTTTCATCTGATGCAGATCGTTGTCCGCCTTGATGTCATGCTTGCCCGGCGCAAGATGAAGTCAAAGGATCTTGCCGAAGCCATCGGGATTACCGTGCAAAACCTGAGCCTGCTCAAGACGGGGCAGGTCAAAGGCATCAGGTTCGATACGCTGGCGCGCATTTGTGCGGTTCTGGAATGTCAGCCAGGAGATTTGCTCGAAGCCGCGCCGGGTGAGGCTGCAACCGAAGGCCTGTTTGCGCCGCAAAACTCGGAAGATCAAGGTGGGTGAGACTTTGGCGGGCTTGGGCAGGGCGGGAGCTTTTGCTTGATGCCCAAGTATCACGGTTCTTTCCGACTCGCGTGGCCTGCTGATCCGATTGCAAGGCCGTGCCGAAGAGAAGGGGGGCGGCTGCGGGTGGCTTGCCTGCGAGCCCCGCAGATCTGCCACCGATAGCACTTTAGGCAGCGTGACCTAAGGCGATCCTTGACGATGAGTTTGGACTTTGCGTGCCGGTCCCTGCGATGATGATGGCGGTGATCGACACGGCTGATTTCAAGGCGCAGCAGGAGGCAACGCGGACCCGCCTCTTGGCCGAAGGTGTTTCTGTATGACAGATATTCGACCCAAAGCAGGACGCGGTTTGACCTTTCTTGTATCCCGTGTATCGAAAGCACGGCGGGCGATGGAAAACAAAGGGGAGGGGAGACGATGGAGGGGCCACAGAAGATCAGGCCACATGAAGTGGCGATTGATCATGAATTGCCTGTCGACGCCACTTTGGCGTTCATCGGTCGGATCGAAACACCTTGGCCTCGCCGTGAAGATTGCCCGCGCCAAGGTAGTCTGGATGGTCCTGACTGTACCATTACCGTTTTTGCGCCATGGGATGCAGGACTGAATGGGACAGAAGCTTATGAAGCCCTCGAGGTCCTGTACTGGCTGCATTTGTCGCGTCGCGATCTTGTGATGCAGAACCCTCATCATGGGCCTTCGGCCAGGGGTACCTTCAGTCTGCGGTCTCCGGTCCGGCCCAATCCGATCGGGCTGTCGCAGGTGCGTCTCGTCGGCCGTGATGGGAACAGGCTCGTCGTGCGAGGTCTGGAATGCGTCAATGGGACCCCGCTGATTGATATCAAACCGGATCGCTGCCTTTTCTCGCCACCTATCCGGCCGATGGGGGCGAAAGCGTCTTAGGATCGGCGCATCAAGGCGCGCGATGTCCCGGCGTGCGGCACGTGGGCTGAAGCCTCGCCGGTGCATCTTCTGCGCAACTGGTCATCTCTGGCAAGACCACAGCGCCAAAAGGGTTACGGCATTACTCCTCAGCCCTTTCTGGCCGTTGCTTGCGGCACTTGGGATGCATAGATCCCCCGCATGTTCCGTGAGACCGACAGCACAGAGACAAGATCAGCCCGTTCTGGCCGAGCGGTTCGGTCGCTTGCCCTTTTCTTGGGGGCTCTTTGCCTGTTACCGATGGTCGCCGTTGTGCTGGCTGCCGCGGCGGGGAGCCTTGAGACGGGTCTACATCTCGCCTCGACCCTGCTTCCGGTTTTCGCGGGGAACACCCTGCTGCTCGTGGTGTTGGTTTCCATCGGGACGGCGGCCATAGGCACTGGTGCAGCCTGGCTTGTGACCATGACGCGGTTTCCCGGTGTACGGGTTCTGGAATATCTACTGCCGCTGCCTCTGGCCTTTCCTGCCTATGTGCTGGCCTATGCCTATACCACGCTGTTGTCCCATCCCGGCCCCGTCCAGCGCAGCCTGCGCGAGGTGATGGGCTGGGGCCCGAATGACTATTGGTTTCCCGACATTCGCTCGCTTCCCGGCGCGGCGGTGATGCTGATCCTTGTTCTTTATCCTTACGTCTATCTTTTGGTGCGGGCCTTGTTCCTGAGCCAGTCTGCCAGTGCTTGGGTTGCGGCGCGCACGCTTGGGCTTGGCCCTTGGGGCGCGTTTTTCCGGGTGAGCTTGCCGATGGCATGGCCCGCCATCGCGGGCGGGGTTCTTCTGGCCGTGATGGAGACGGTGGCCGATGTCGGCACGGTATTCCACTTCGGCGTGCAGACCTTTGCAACCGGCATCTATCAGGCTTGGTTCTCGATGGGGGATAGGGCTGCTGCGGCACAGCTTGCGCTATGCCTGCTGACGGTTGCGCTGGCCCTTGCCTTGGCGGAACGGGGCCTTCGGGGGCGGGCGCGGTTCCACAATTCCGGTCGCCGGTTTGAACAGGCGGCCCCCGCGCAGTTGCGCGGACCTGCGGCTGCGGCGGCGATGCTGGCCTGCGCGCTGCCGGTGCTTGGGGGCTTTGTCCTGCCCGTGGTCATTCTTTTTGAAATGGCTATCGGGTCGGGGCAGAATATCCTGTCCTCCCGATATATGCGGTTGATCGGGAATTCCTTGACACTGGCCACGCTGGCAGCAGGGCTAACGGTCTTGGCAGCGGTGATCCTGCGGTTCAACGCGCGGCTTGACCCCGGCTTGCCCGCCCAAAGCGCGGTGCAGGTGGCGCGACTTGGCTATGCGGTTCCCGGCGGGGTAATTGCGCTGGGTGTGCTGGTGCCGGTGTCCAGCTTTGACAATGCGCTGGATGCCTTCATGCGCGAGGCCTTTGGCCTATCGACCGGGCTGTTGCTGAGCGGTAGCCTCGGCCTTCTGCTTTTTGCCTATTACGTCCGCTTTGCCGCAGTGGCGATGAATGCGGTGGATGCGGGGCTGTCGGCGGTGCCGCCGCAGATGCATCTGGTTGCGCGCACCTTGGGGGCGGGACCCGGTGCCGTGATCTGGCGGCTTTTGCTGCCGCTGACCACACCCGCCGTTCTGACCGCGGCCTTGCTGGTCTTTGTTGATGTGATGAAGGAATTGCCCGCGACGCTTATCATGCGGCCTTTCAACTTTGACACGCTGGCTGTGCAGGCCTTTCGACTGGCCGCCGACGAGCGGTTGGAAGGGGCGGCGGTCCCCTCGCTTGTGATCGTGGCCTTCGGGTTGATCCCGGTGCTTTTGTTGATGCGCAAGGCTAGCCAGACATCTTTGCGCCGTCGCTAGGCAGACAAAAGCCCCCGGTCCAGACCGGGGGCTTCGTCGCCGTTCTAAGCGCGTGTTATTTCCAGCCCAGTTCGTTGTAGATTTCCTGCGCGCGGGCCTGATGTTCGCCAAGTGCCGAAAGGTTCAGCGTATCGGCCTTGAACGTCCCCATGCCTTGCACCGTGCTGTCCACCGTTGCGCCCGGGACTGCCGGATATTCGTAGTTGATCGCCGCAAAGAATTGCTGCGCCTCATCCGAGGCAAGGTATTCAAGGAACTTGATGGCATTTTCGCTGTTCGGCGAATTTGCCGCCACGGCCGCGCCCGAGATGTTGATATGCGTGCCGCGGTCGCCTTGATTGGGGAAAACCCAACCGATCCGATCACGTCCGTCAGCCGGGGTCAGCGCATCCACCTCTTCAGCCAAGGCGCGGGCGAAGTAATAGGTATTGGCCACCGCAATCGCGCATTGGCCCGAAGCCACGGCACGGATCTGGTCGGTGTCGCCGCCTTCGGGGTCACGGGCCAGATTGTCTTTCAGGCCTGCGGCCCAAGCGCGGGCGGCCTCTTCGCCTTCATGCGCGATGATCGAGGCGAGGAGCGAGAGAGAATAGATGTTGGAGGCGGAACGCATGCAGATCTGGCCCTTGTATTCCGGCTTTGCCAGATCGGCATAGGTCTGGGGCGGGTTGGCGACCTTTTCCGTGTCATAGAAAAAGACACGTGCCCGTGTGGCAAAGCCGAACCAGTGACCTTCGGGATGGCGCAGTTCCGCCGGGATGCGTTCGTTCAGCGTGGTAGAGGTGATAGGACGGAACAAGGCATCCTGATCTGCCTGAAACAGGCGCCCCGCATCGACCAGAAGGACGACATCAGCCGGGCTGTTCGCGCCTTCGGCTTTCATTCGTTCGATGATCTCATCGGCATTGCCTTCGATCCGGTTCACAGTGATCCCGGTTGCGGCGGTGAAGTCGTCATAAAGTTTGTCGTCGTTATCATAGTGCCGGGCCGAATAGATGTTGACTTCGCCCTGCGCCATGACGGCTGGTGCAGCCGCGACAAGTGCACAAAGCGCTGCGGCAAAGAGTGGAAACGGACGCATGAGTGGCTCCCTAGTTATTCCGACAAAATTAGTCAGGCGATGGGGAGGTGGGTGCGCCAGTGCGCCGTTGCAAGATTGTTGATTAAAAAAATAAACAAATGGGATGGTGGGGGGTTAAATCATTGAATAAAATAATTTTTATTAGTCGGGGTTTTATTGATCCAAAATTTCGATGCTCGTATGCCCCGGTGCAGGACGTGCCGCGCAGACGCGCGCTATTGAAAGGAGCGCCGGGGCTGCCCGTTGCGCCAAAAGGGCGCGAAGCCGTGCATGGCTGGTTGCCTCTGGAAAGGCAGAGGTCTTCCTGACTTCTCGCTGCTACGGCCTTGCCGCGAAGGCCGATACCCCAACCCGCACATAGCCAGACTGCCTAAGACGCTTCATGTCCGTGCTGCCCATGCCCGGAAGAAGCGCCGTTTGGGTGCTGTTCCAAAGGTCGCAGCGCTGGCTGAGATGGTTTTTGCCCCTGTCCAGAACTGGCTTTTCAGGCCCGGCCTTGAACCAGCATGGAGCCACAGCCAAAAAGGGGACCAGACTTGATAGCCCTTTTTTCGCTCTGGCGCTTTCGGTTTTCGTTGCCCTCGCGGTCGCAGTCACCAAGCAGGCCGACTTATAGGACCAGTTCCGGTCATCGCTTTCTGCATATTTGGTTCGCTGGTCAGCACTACGGCGCCGAACCTTGGCCATGCTCTGTCTATTGTGGTTAGTGGGCTTTTGCCTGTGAATCCGGTACGGTGGCGGATCAAATTGCTGATGAGCGCGCGTGCCCTGAGGCAAGAGGCGACACCCCTCGTCACGGGCGGCGGATGCCAGTCTCTATTTCGGCAATCAGGCGCCTTTGCTCGCACGCATTTCGAATCTGGCCCGGACAGATTGACCGCCCATCGTCTTGTCACCAGATGATCCGGATCAAGCCCTGGCCCTTAGGGCACGGGCCATTCCGTTGAAGGACGGCGACATTCCGGCCAAAGGCGCGCCCGACCGTTAGAGAGCGACGAAGGTTGGTGCAGGTCTTTGGCGCTGATGTGGACGTCGAACGCACGGCATCCGGACGCGCTGTCTTTCCTCCGCATCATGCATCCTTTGGTTGTTGTGTGGGTGGCGGCCAATCTGTCGCTTTGCAAATCGTTTTGCTGGGGGCGGCCGTACCGTGGTACAAGCGCAACGGGGAACTTGTCCGCAAATCTCCAAAAGGTGTCAGTCAGGTCGATGTTCCCGGGATTGCCGCGTTTCCTTCCTTTTGTGCCGTTTTTCTGTAATCTTTTGTGCTAGATTCAGCGGTGCAGGCGGGCTGCACCATCCTTCGCATGTTTTGCTGTCTTGAAGGAATGTTTCGTTCAACAAAGCTGTCTTGACCGATAGGTCAAAAAATCTTGCAATCGGGCGCAAAACCCGCTTTGTCAGAGAGCCTCTACCAAAGAGCAAAAAGAGAACAACAACTTGGGAGTTCTTCATATGAGAAACGCAATCAAGGGCCTTGGCGTCGCGCTGCTCTGCACCACGATGCTTGTGTCGGCCGCGGCGGCAGAGACGATCCGTTGGGCTCGCGCCTCGGACGCGCTGACGCTCGATCCGCATTCACAAAATCAGGGCGTGACGCATAACTTTGCCCATCACATTTATGAAACGCTGGTCGACCGCGATGTCGATGGCAACCTTCAGCCGCGCCTTGCCTTGTCGTGGGAGTTGAAGGCGGATGACCCAACCACCTGGGTCTTTAAGCTGCGCGAAGGCGTGACTTTCCATGATGGCGCGACCTTTACCGCCGAAGATGTCGTCTTTTCTCTGGATCGGGCACGGTCGGAAAAGTCTAACATGCGCCAGTTGCATGTTGACGTGGATCAGGTGATCGCGGTGGATGATTACACCGTTGAGGTCAAGATGAAGGGGCCGTCGCCGCTTTATCCCAACAACCTGACCAATACTTTCATCATGGACAAGACTTGGTCCGAGACCAACAACGTGGTCGAGGTGCAGGACTATGCCGCGGGCGAAGACAATTTTGCCGTCCGCAACACCAATGGGACCGGTCCTTACAAGCTGGTGTCGCGCGAAGTGGACGTCCGTTCCGTGATGGCGATCAACGAAAACCACTGGGCGGCTGAAAAGCCCGCGGTGACCGAGATCATCTATCTGCCAATCGCCGATGCCGCGACCCGCGTTGCTGCCCTGCTTTCGGGCGAGGTGGATATCGTGCAGGATGTGCCGGTGCAGGACATCGACCGCCTTTCCTCGACCGCCGGGATCAAGATCGAAACCGGGCCGGAAAACCGGGTGATCTATTTCGGCTACCGCTTTGGCGATGCACCGCTGAAATCGTCGAATGTCACCGATGCCAACCCGTTCAACGACCCGCGCGTGCGTGAGGCGATGGAACTGGCGATTGACCGCGATGCGATCCGTCAGGTCGTGATGCGCGGCCAGTCGATCCCGACCGGCGTGGCCAACCCGCCCTTCGTGAATGGCTGGACCGAGGAACTCAACGCCTATCCGGCGGTGGACCTTGACCGCGCCAAGGCGCTGTTGGCCGAAGCGGGCTATCCAGATGGCTTCACGGTCACGCTGGATACGCCGAACAACCGCTATGTGAACGACGAGGCGATCAGCCAAGCGGTTGTCGGGATGCTGGGCCGGATCGGCATTCAGGTGACCTTGGCCTCGCGCCCGGTGGCGCAGCATTCGCCGCTCGTCACCGCGAACGAAACGGATTTCTACCTGCTGGGCTGGGGCGTGCCGACGTTTGACTCCGCCTATGTGTTCAACGATCTGGTGCACACCAAGGATGGCAGCTACGGCGCCTATAACGGTGGGCTGTATTCGAACCCGGAACTGGACGAAAAGATCCGCTCGCTGGGCACTGAGACTGATCTTGAAAAGCGGAACGCCACGATCGCGGAAATCTGGAAAGTGGTGAAGGAGGATCGTGTCCTGCTGCCGATCCACAATCAGGTTCTGGCCTATGCGATGAAGGACAGCATCACGCTGCCGGTGCATCCGGAGAACCAGCCGCTGATGACCTCGCTTCGGTTCAATAACTGACGCGTGCCAAATCCCGTGCCGCCGCGAGGGCCATGCGCCTCCGCGGCGGTTTTCTATTGCTGAAGGAGGTGGCCAATGCTGGCCTTCATCATCCGAAGACTGGCGCAATCCGTGCTGGTCATGCTGTTCGTGGCGCTGATCGCCTTTGTGATCTTTCGCTATGTGGGCGACCCGATCACCAGCATGGTGGGCGTTGAAACCCGTCTGGAAGATCAGGAAATCATGCGTGACCGGCTAGGCCTGAACGACCCGGTCGTGATCCAATTCGCCCGATTCATCGGCAATGCGTTGCAGGGTGAATTCGGCATCTCTTATCGCCTGCAACAGCCGGTGACGGAGTTGATCCTGTCGCGCCTGCCGGCCACGCTGGAATTGGCAGTCGCCTCGGCCCTGATCGCTTTGGTCTTTGGCGTGGTACTTGGGGTCTTTACGGCGCTCCGCCCCAAAAGCTTTGTCACCGCCGGGATCATGGCTGCCTCTCTTGTAGGGGTGTCCTTGCCTACTTTCCTGATCGGTATCGGATTGATCTATGTCTTTTCGGTCGAGTTGGGTTGGCTTCCGTCCTTTGGGCGCGGAGAGGTGGTGGATTTGGGCTGGTGGCGCACGGGCCTGCTGACGGAAAGCGGGCTGAAATCCATCATCCTGCCTGCCATTACCCTATCTCTGTTTCAATTGACATTGATCATGCGCCTTGTGCGGGCCGAGATGCTGGAGGTCCTGCGCACCGAATACATCCGCTTTGCCCGCGCCCGAGGCCTGACCCAGCGGGCGATCAATTTTGGCCATGCGTTGAAGAACACCATGGTGCCCGTAATCACGATCACCGGCCTGCAACTGGGGTCTGTCATCGCCTTTGCGATCGTGACGGAAACGGTGTTCCAATGGCCCGGAGTCGGGTCGCTTTTCATCACCTCGGTTCAGGTGGTCGATGTGCCGGTAATGGCGGCATATTTGATGTTCATCGCGCTGGTCTTTGTGCTGATCAACCTGATCGTCGATATTCTTTACTATGTCGTTGACCCACGCCTGCGCGTGGATGGCGGCGCTTCCGGGAACTGACCCATGAGCATGACTGAAACTCCCCCCCGCCCGCCTGCAACGCCGCAGGCCCCACCGCGCCCCGAAAGCCGCCTGCGCCGCTTTCTGGATAGCGATATCTTCTATTCATGGAAGCGGTCGCCAGTGACGATCCTGGCCACCGTTACGGCGCTGACCTTGATCCTGATCGCGATCCTTGCGCCGTGGATTGCGCCCTATGATCCGTTCAATCCGGCCAGCCTGAACTTGATGGATGGCTTTACGCCGCCCGTAAGCCAAGGCCCGTTCAGCGAGAACTGGTTCCTGATGGGGGCCGACAATCAGGGCCGCGATGTGCTTTCCACCATCATGTATGGCAGCCGTGTCTCTCTGTTTGTGGGGTTCATGGCCACGATGTTCGCCATGGTGTTGGGCGTGGGTCTTGGCCTGACGGCGGGTTACAACGGCGGGATGATCGATGCGGTCATCATGCGGATTGCCGATATCCAGCTCAGCTTTCCTGCCATCCTCATCGCGCTTTTGATCTTTGGCGTGGCGCGGGGGATGATCCCGGCCAGCCATCAGGAAAGCATGGCGATCTGGGTGCTGATCCTTGCCATTGGCCTGTCCAACTGGGCGCAATTCGCGCGTACCGTGCGCGGCGCGACGATGGTGGAGCGCGAAAAGGATTACGTCTCTGCCGCACGGATCATGGGCGTGCATCCGATCCTGATCCTCTTGCGCCATATCCTGCCCAATGTCCTTGGCCCGGTTCTGGTGATCGGCACGATCGGCCTTGCGCTGGCCATCATCGAGGAGGCGACGCTCTCCTTCCTTGGTGTGGGCGTGCCGCCAACCCAGCCCAGCCTTGGCACGTTGATCCGCATCGGTCAGCAGTATCTGTTTTCGGGGGAATGGTGGATCCTGTTCTTCCCGGCGGTGACGCTGATCTTGCTGGCGCTGTCGGTCAACCTTCTGGGCGACTGGCTGCGCGATGCACTGAACCCCAAGCTGCGCTAAGGAGATGGCGATGACAGAACCGCTTCTTTCCGTGCGCGGCCTCACGGTGGAATTCCCCACCCGACACGGCATCCTGACCGCGGTCGAGGATATCACGCTCGACATCATGCCCGGCGAGGTGCTGGGCATGGTCGGGGAATCCGGGGCCGGAAAATCCATGACAGGCAATGCAATCATCGGCCTGATCGAACCGCCCGGCCGCATCGCGCGGGGGGAGATCCTCTTGAAAGGCCAGCGCATCGACAATCTGCCTCCAGACGAGATGCGCGCCATCCGCGGGCGGCGGATCGGGATGATCTTTCAAGATCCTCTGACCTCGCTCAACCCGCTGTATCGCATCTCGGATCAGCTTGTGGAAACCATCCGGACCCATCTGCCCATGTCGCAGGAGGCCGCGCGCAAGCGGGCTATCCAGTTGCTGGATGATGTGGGTATCCCCGATGCCGCGCGGCGGATCGACGATTATCCGCATCAGTTTTCGGGGGGCATGCGGCAGCGTGTGGTGATCGCACTGGCGCTCTGTGCCGAACCCGATCTGGTGATCGCCGATGAACCGACGACGGCGCTGGATGTGTCCGTACAAGCGCAGATCATCGATGTGATGAAGCAGCTTTGTGCTGACCGGGGGGCCGCGATCTTGCTTGTCACGCATGACATGGGCGTGATCGCGGAAACCGCCAACCGCGTGGCGGTGATGTATGCCGGGCGGATCGCCGAGATCGGCCCCGTGCGTGAGGTGATCAAGGACGCGCGCCATCCCTATACCGCTGGGCTTATGGGGGCGATCCCACGGCTGGGGGAGAATCTTGACCGGCTTCAGCAGATCCCGGGTGCCATGCCGCGCCTGTCGTCCATTCCGCAGGGCTGTGCCTTCAACCCACGCTGCCCAAAGGTCTTTGACCGATGCCGCAGCCATCGCCCCTCCCTGTCACAGGCAGAGGTAGGGCGTCAGGTGGCCTGCTGGCTTTATGACGGAGTGACTGAAGCATGAGCGATGTTCTTCTTGATGTGCGTAACCTGTCGCGCCGGTTCGATGTGTCGAAACCTTGGCTGAACCGCAAGCTGGAAGGGCTGGAAAAGCTTTACGTCAAGGCTGTCGATGATGTCAGCTTTACGGTGAACCGGGGCGAAACCTTTGCGCTGGTGGGTGAAAGCGGATCGGGCAAATCTACTATCGCAAAGCTGATCGTGGGTCTGTTGAAGCCAACGCAGGGCGAAATCTTCTTTAGCGGCCAATCTCTGGCCCGTGGTCTTTCGGGGGCAGAGGCGCGCCGGTTGCGGCGGCGCTTCCAGATGATTTTTCAAGACCCGCTGGCCAGCCTTAACCCGCGCTGGCGGGTGACGGATATCATCGCAGAACCCTTGCGCGTCTTTGAGCGCAGCATGGATGACCGGGCGCGTCGCCTGCGGGTGGGGGAATTGCTGACGCTGGTGGGCCTGTCTCCCGAAGATGGCGTGAAATTCCCGCATCAGTTTTCGGGCGGTCAGCGCCAGCGGATCGCCATTGCGCGCGCGCTTGCGGCCAAGCCGGAATTCATTGTCTGCGATGAACCAACCTCGGCGCTGGATGTGTCGGTGCAGGCGCAGATCCTGAACCTGATGAAGGATCTGCAAAAGGAATTCGGCCTCACCTATGTGTTCATCTCGCATAACCTGCAGGTTGTGCGGCATATGGCGGACCATATTGGGGTGCTCTACCTTGGCCGTCTGGCGGAAGTTGCGCCTGCGCGGGACCTCTTTGAGGCGCCGCGCCATCCTTACACGCGGATGTTGCTAGACGCGGTCCCCGATATCGAGATGACGGGGCGGCGGCGCAAAAAGGTGGAAGGCGAAATCCCCTCGCCCCTGTCGCCTCCTCCCGGCTGTGCTTTTCATCCGCGTTGCCCCTTCGCCAATGACCGCTGCAAGACCGAAGTGCCCCGCACACTCGGCGGCGTGGCCTGCCATGCGGTGGAGGAAGGTCGCCTGTCCGATCTTGTTCAGCCCTGAAAACTCGATTGCCCCGTCGGGTAAACCGTTGGGGCAATCTTTTTCAGAAATTCGCGCTTGCGATTTCGGTGACCAAGGCTTGCGAGGACAATAGATAAGGGAAATTGCCCAATCCAAACCATCACCCGCACCTCATTCGCCTGTGCATCAACTTGGTCGATACAGTCCCGTTCGCGATGTTCATGCCAGAGAGGGCGCGGAAAATGATGTTCGCGAACCCTGTGCCGGCTGTTCTTTGGGCAATCTCCTCTGATCTGGCTTCATTCACCCATGCGCGACTGTACCCAGACTACTGCAACGCATGAGGGGCCGTTTGGGGGGCATTGGCGCAGAATAAATGGCAGACCAGCAACCTGCCAAAGGACAGCTTATGACCAAAATCAATGTGTTAGATGGGAGGAGTGGCAGCCCGTAGGGGAGTCGAACCCCTCTTCCCAGGTTGAAAACCTGGTGTCCTAACCGATAGACGAACGGGCCACTTAAGGCATGACGGGTGGATACAACGCATCATTTTTCGTGGTGCGCTTCGGCGGCGTCTTCGAGTTTCAGTTGGACTTTTGTGCGTCCGCCCCAGTGGTTCAATTCCAGCCGCCCGACAAGGTGAAAACGGCGGTGACCGGGGTTTTCCAGTGCGGGGCCAAGCGGGCCATCAAAAGCTCCAAAGGCCATGGCTTCGACCGCCGTGCCGCTGCCGTCAGAGAGCGTGAGGCGCAGATGGTTCTCGCCGATCCGTCGCCCGGCCACGGCCATATCGGCAAAGGCAAAGCGGGGGGCAGGGGCGGCAGCGCCGAAGGGGCCTGCCTGTTCGATCTGTTCCACCAGCGCCGGTGTCGCGGCGGAAGCCATGAGGAGGCTGTCCACCTTCATCTCGCGCGGGCCGTCCGACCCTGCCCCTTGGCGGGCCAGAAGTTCGGAAAGGCGCTCCATCGCCGCCTCAAGCTGCCCTGCCTCTACCGTCAGGCCTGCGGCCATCCGGTGGCCGCCGCCTTTCAGCAACAGCCCCTCTGCCGCCACGCGATGAACAGCAGCGCCGAGGTCCACGCCAGAGATCGACCGGGCAGAGCCTTTGCCGATGCCACCTTCCAGCCCGATCACCACGGCAGGGCGGTTCGTTGCCTCTTTCAGTCGTGCGGCGACGATCCCCACCACGCCCGGATGCCAGCCTTCGCCCGCGGCCCAGACAAGGGGGCCGTCGATCCCTCGTGCTTCGGCCTGCGCCATAGCCTCTTCGCGGACCCGTTCGGTGATGTCGCGCCGCTCGGCGTTCAACTCTTCCAGCCGCGCGGCGATAGCGGCTGCCTTGCGCGGATCGTCGGTGGCCAAAAGCCGCGCGCCCAGATCGGCCTGACCGATCCGCCCGCCCGCATTGATCCGCGGCCCCAGCACATAGCCAAGCGCATAGGGCGTTGGGGCCTGATCCATCCGTGCCAGATCGGCGAGTGCCGTCAGCCCCACGCGCTCGCGCCGCGCCATGACCTTCAGCCCCTGCCGCACCAAGGCGCGGTTCACCCCGATCAAGGGCGCGACATCGGCCACGGTCGCCAGCGCCACAAGATCCAGCAGCGCCATCAGATCCGGTCCTTGCACGCCTTCGCTGCGCAGCCGGCGGTTCGCCTCTACCAGCATCAGGAACACCACCCCCGCCGCGCAGAGATGGCCAAGGCTGCCATCCTCATCCTGACGGTTGGGATTGACCACTGCCACGGCGGCGGGGAGCGTCTCTGCCCCAAGGTGATGGTCCAGCACCACAACATCGCAGCCTGCCGCGGCAATCGGCTCATGGCTCAGTGTCCCGCAATCGACGCAGAGGATCAGCCGGTGTTCCCGCCCGAGCGCCTGCATCGCGGGCACATTCGGGCCGTAGCCTTCGTCGATACGGTCGGGGATATAGAGCGTGGCTTCATGCCCCATCGCGCGCAGCCATGTAAGCAACAGCGCCGCCGAGGACCCGCCATCCACATCATAATCGGCAAAAACCGCAATCTTCTCACGCCGCTTCAGTGCGGCGAGGAAACGCTCCGCCGCTGGTCCCATATCGCGTAGGGATAGCGGGTCTGGCAAAAGGTCGCGCAGGGCGGGCGCAAGGAAACCCGAGGCCTCTGCTGGGCTGACCCCGCGACGCACAAGGATTTGGCACAGCGACAGCGGCAAGCGCGTGGCCTGCGCCATGGCTTCGGCAAGCCGCTCCTCCTCGCCCGTCGGGCCGACCCAACGGCGCCCGAGAAGCGAGCTTTCGACATTCAGAAAGGCACGGGGCTGTGACATGGCCTCAGCTTTGCCCCGTCACGCAGCAGAGCGCAAGGCGGGCCAGCGCCTTGGTCACTTCACCGGGTTGCGATAGGTCATGCGCCGCACCGACCCGGTCTTGGACCGCATCAGGATTGTCTCGGCGGTCAGATAGCCCGGTTCACGCTTGATGCCCGCCAGAAGGCTGCCATCGGTTACGCCGGTCGCGGCAAAGATCACATCGCCGCGTACCAGATCGTCACGGGTATAGACGCGGTCGAAATTGGTGATGCCGGCCTTCTTGGCGCGGGCTTTCTCGTCGTCGTTGCGGAACAGAAGCTTGCCGAAGAACTGCCCGCCCATGCATTTCAGCGCAGCCGCCGCCAGAACGCCTTCGGGCGCGCCGCCGGAACCCATATACATGTCGATCCCTGTGACCTGCGGTTCGGCACAATGCATCACGCCTGCCACATCGCCATCGGTAATCAGCCGGATGGACGCGCCGGTGGAGCGGATCTCGCGGATCATCTCTTCATGCCGGGGGCGTTCCAGAACGCAGACGGTGATATTCTCGGTCGACACCCCCTTGGCGGCGGCAAGGGCCGAAACACGCTCAGACGGGGACATGGCCATGGTCACGGTGCCGGGCTTGTAGCCGGGGCCAATGGCGAGCTTTTCCATGTAGACATCGGGCGCATGCAACAGCGTGCCGCGCGGGGCCATCGCGATCACGGTGAGCGCATTGGGCATGTCCTTGGCGGTCAGCGTGGTGCCTTCCAGCGGGTCAAGCGCGATATCCACCGCCGGGCCTTGCCCTGTGCCCACTTCCTCGCCGATGTAGAGCATCGGCGCCTCGTCACGTTCGCCTTCGCCGATCACCACGACGCCTGCGATATCCAGCAGGTTCAACTGGTCGCGCATGGCGTTGACAGCGGCCTGATCGGCGGCCTTTTCATCGCCGCGCCCGATCAGCCGGGCCGAGGCCAGAGCCGCCGCCTCTGATACGCGGGCAAGGCCCAGCGAAAGCAGGCGATCTTGGAATTCTGCGGCATTGGCCATGGTCTGTCCCCTTGTCTTGCGCCTCAACGCGCCTTTGCTGCCCGCATAGCGCGCAAGGGCCATGCGGGCAAGCGTGGTCGCGCTAACGCAAGGGGTCAGACCTCTTCGATGCGGATCGCGACCGGTTGGCCTACCAGAACGCCGGTCGCAGCAAAGCCTGCCATGGCATGGGCGATGTCTGCGGGGGCAGCCTTGTGCGTGACGATGAGGACAACGGCCTTTTCGTCGGCCTCGCCCGGCTGGTTCAACTGGCGCATCTGATCGATGGAGATGCCCGCCTCGCCGATGCAGGTGGCGATTTTTGCCAAAGCGCCCGGCTTATCCAAAAGCGTCATGCGCAGGTAATAGGGCGCAGGCGTGGCGGATCGCGCGGGGACCGCTTCTTTGAGCGTGGCGGCAGGCTGGCCAAAGGTGGACAGCCGCGTGCCGCGCGCAAGGTCGATCACATCCGCCATTACCGCGCTTGCTGTCGGGCCTTCGCCCGCGCCGGGGCCACGCATCACGATCTGGCCCACGCTGTCGCCTTCCAGCACGACCATGTTGGTCCCGCCCTGCAACTGGCCCAAGGGGCTTTCGGCGGGCACGAGGCAAGGCGTCATGCGTTGCTCCAACCCCCGGCCTGTCATCTGCGCCACGCCCAAGAGCTTGATGTGATAGCCCATGTCATCGGCAAGCTGGATATCTTCAATCGAGACATCGCCGATGCCCTGCAATTCCACGTGGTCGAAGGCGACCTTGGTGCCAAAGGCGATGGCGGCGAGAAGCGAAAGCTTATGTCCCGCATCAATCCCCCCAACATCAAGGTTCGGGTCCGCTTCCAGATAGCCAAGCTGGCGGGCTTCCTCGAACACCACCTCATAGGGCAGGCCCGCGTTCTGCATCCGGGTCAGGATGTAGTTGCAGGTGCCGTTCATCACGCCCATGACGCGGGTCATGCGGTTACCGGCCAGCCCTTCGGTCAGGGCCTTGATCACCGGGATCCCGCCTGCCACTGCCGCCTCGAACCGGATCACACGGCCTGCGGCCTCTGCCGCCTCGGCCAGGGCTTGGCCGTGATGGGCCAGCAGCGCCTTGTTGGCCGTGACCACATCCTTTCCCGCGGCAATCGCGGCTTCGGTCGCATCGCGGGCCGGGCCTTCATGGCCGCCCATCACCTCGACAAAAACATCTACATCCGCGCGCCGGGCCAGCGCGACCGGGTCGGTCTCCCATTCATAATCCGACAGATCGGCATCACGGTTCTTCGTCCGATCCCGGGCGGAAACGGCGGTGATGACCACGGGTCTGCCCGCACGGGCTGCGATCAAATCGGCATGGCGCTGCACAATCTTGACCACGCCGATGCCCACGGTGCCCAGACCGGCAAGGCCAAGACGCAGGGGAGTGGCAGAGGCTGGCATGGGGTTGCTCCATCGGTGAGGTTGGGCAGGTCTTAGCCCGTCTCCGTGGCCAAGGCAACGCGGGTGCAGGGTGGCTTCCGCGCTATCGCAACCGGTCTGCGCGGGCGCGCAACGCAGCGAGCCGCGCCTCCATCGGGTCAATCGCAGCTTCGGCAACGCCTGCGCTCTCCGCTTCGGCCAGAATCGCATCAATCGGCACAAGCTCGGGCTGCGCAAGTCCAGCGGTTGCATCCTGCTCTGCTGTGGGGCGGGGCAGAGGCGCGCAGGCGGCAAACAGTCCAAGCGTCAAGGCGGCAAGGCAGGGCCCCATGCTCCGGCGAAGGCGGATAGCCCCGGCTTGCGGGCAGCGCGGTGATCGGGGCGAATGTTGCCTGTTCATCTGGACCTATGACGAGCTTTGCACCGACCCTAGGGCCGCGCAAGAGCGGCGGCAAGGGCTGAGCGTGCCGCAAAAGGGCTTTGCGGGGCAATGCCCTCTCGACGCGGAGGGCCACCTCGCCTATCTGAAGGGCGCCTTGCCGCGAGAAATCCAGATGACCGATCACAAGCCCTCTGCTGACCCCGTTCTTGCCGAACTGCGCCCTTCGGCCCCGCGGCGCCTGTTGGGCGTGGCGATCCTTGCGGCGCTTGGCCTATCGATGCTGTGGATGGTGCTTACCGCGCCAACCCTGGGCTTTGGCTGGCGGATTTTTGTCTTGCTGGGCGCGGCCCTGTCGATCTGGCTTGCGGTACGCATGTGGCAGACGACCGGGGGACCAGGCCTTGTGCTGACAAGGACAGTCCTGCGCGATGACCGGGGCCATGTGATCGCGCGGGTCGAGGATATGCTTTCGGTGGACAGGACCGTCTTTGCCTTCAAACCGGCGGGTGGCTTTACCGTTGTAACCCGCACCCCCGGCGCGCGCGGCTGGGCGCCTGGCCTGTGGTGGCGATTGGGGCGGCGGATCGGGGTGGGCGGCATCACCCACAAGCACGAAGGTCGCTATATGGCGGATATCCTGACCGACATGATTGCCTCGCGCAGCAGGGGCTAAACCCCGCTGCATGCGTTCTAGCCGCAGGCCACGTTCTGCAAGCAAATCTTTGACAGGAAACGCGGTCTGGTCGGAATGAACAGATCGAATTCCGTTTCGCCCACATACATGTTGAAGGCAGGCGCTTGGGCCACCGACGGGGTGAATTGCACCCGCGCCTCCACGAGGATGAGGGAATCCCCGTCGCTGACGATGGGCAGGTTGGGTACCAAAGCCTGAAGCGACGTCGTGGTCAGTTGCGGCAGTTCTGCATAAGGCGACCGCGACCAGATCACCTCATAGCGCGACCGCACCCCGCTGTAAGTGATCGAGGTTACGCGCATCTGCACCGGCAGGTCGTTGCCCATCATGTATTCCATGACATCATGCAAGCCGTTGAGATACTGCACATTGATCGTCCGCGTCTCGCGCGAGATCAGGTCAGAAACGGCATAGGCGGCTTTTTCCGCCGTATTCAGCGAACGATAGGCATCCCAGTAGGAATAGACACCCACGGTCGCGAACAAAAAGACGGGGAGTGCGATGATGAATTCATGCACGATGATCCCGTCGGTCCGCTGCAAAAAGCGGCCGATCAAGTGACGCAGATGCTTTTGGATGGACGGCAAGTTCATCGCGTCTCTCCTCTTACGGTTCGTTCACGAAGGCAGAGGCGGCGACCATCGCGAAGCCACCCTGAGGATCTTTTTCAAGCCCTGCACCAATCCCCACTCCGGGAAAGACAGGTTCGACCAGAACGCAGGCCCGCATCAGCATGATCTGGTTTTGCGCCCCAGGCGAGAACGTGACGACCGGCTGAAGGGGCTGCTCCCGGTCTGTGCAGCTGACAGGTGTCGCTGGCATCGCCCATGTGGCTGTATTGACCGGCTGAAGTTCGATCATGAGCGTGTCACGGCAATTCGTCAGGATCGCGGCCCGGCTACAGATTTCGTCCTTGAGCGTGTCAGAGCTTGGATTCTGCATCCGACCTAGCCGAAGCTCGCGCATCGACATATCCACGGCATGTTCCATCATCACCTGTTTGGTCATGATCAAGCCCAGTTCCGTGGCCCAGATGAACATGAAGAACACAACCGGGAACAGCAGCGCGAATTCGACGGTTACCGTTCCTTCCTCTTTGCGCAGGAAGGCGCGCGGGAGGAACCGAAATGCTTTGTGGGTCATTGCGTCAATCTCAACTGGCTGATGTTCGACGCGATTGCGCGGAAGGCAGAACGGATCTCCAGCCCATCGGCATTGAAATAATGGCTCGGTGACATGGCACAGTTCGCAATCGCTGTTCGGCCATTTTCAGGCGCCTCGAAGGCAATGCCATAGACGATAACCTCTTCAGCGCGCGCCATGTCACACAGGCCGTCTAGCTGGCTGTCCATCGTTTCAATCGGGGTGCGGGCGCGGAAGACATTCATCTGTGCATCCATCCTGGTTTGGCCACCGCCAAAGGGGCGGGCATAAAGCTGCCAGGCTACCCATTGCATACGATTACGCTGCCAGACCTGATCCCATCGCTGCTGCGTCGCGCCTGTCGTCGCAGTGCTCGGGTTGTAGCATGCAGAACCGCTGGGTGATGATCCACGCCAAGCGCGCGATTGCCATTGACCCAGATGGGGCACCCAGAAGGGGCGGCTGTTGCACAGGCGGGTGGAGTTCGAGTTATCGACCTGGCTGGCATGAAAGATGGAGTACCGATTGTCGCTGTCGCCGAAGTAGATCGGCGACATTTCTGTTCGATAGCCGTTGTTCAAGCGCTCTTCGGCAAAATGCTCACCATCTGTCATCAGCACGATGATCTTAAGCGTATCTTCCTGCTTGTAGTTATAGGGGCGGTTGTTCAGGTGGGCCGGAATCAATCCCGCAGTGACCAGCGCCTGCTGCTGGGGCCGGAAGGCGGGGTCAAGCATGGCAAGGCCCCATTTGAAGCCGGCGTTGATCGACGTTGCGCCCACAGCCTGAAGCCCGCTGATCCGATTCTTAAGAAGCGTGGCATTGCGCGTCGGCGGGACAACCTGGTTCACGCTGCGAGGCGGGCACCATTTATTGGCCTCACGCGGGGTCGCGCCGCTCGTCTCGCTCGTATTGGCGGGGTCGACAAAGCTGTTGCTCTGGCTGGTGGGCGAAAATGTATCCACATCCCCGGTGACCGGAAGCGGCGTTGCCGAGGACAAGGACATGCCGGAATATACCGCAGCGGGCAGGTCGAAGCAGTTCACATTCGCACGCCCATGATCGAATTGCCGGTTAAAGAGCTGCTGCATGTTTTCGGGCAGGTTTACCTGTCCGTTGAACGGGACGATCCCGATCGAGATGCGATTTTCCGTGTCGTTTTCGAAAACCGTGTCGACGAATTCGCGCGCGGCGCTTTGCAGGTTGGTGAGGCGGCTATTCGATCCCATTGACCCCGAAACGTCGAGGACCAGCATGATTTCGAGATTTGTAATCCGCTGTTCAGCCGCCGAAAAGGCACGCGCTTGCAGCGTCGCTTCTTCGAAACGGTCGATCAGATCAAGGAAAATGGGGTTGGTTTCCGCCCGCGCCTCGACTTCAACCGTGCGGGCGTTGATTGCCGTTGTCACGCGGACCATGGTCAGTTTGTCGGCCAAGCCAGCCTTTTCGAAGTAATCCCGCGCCACGTCTTCGGGATCAAGCTGCTGTGACAGTGAAGCGGAGGCCAGTGTTGCGCGGTCGGCGGTCTGCTGCAAATTCGTGCGCGTGGTTTCATATTTCATGATGTCCAGCCCCATACCGGCAAGGACAAGCATCGTGATCAGCATGATTGCCGTGAAGATCAGGATGGTGCCGTCCTCGGCCCGGCCAAAGCCCGCCGCACGGCGCACAAGGCGTGAAGTGATCGACATTCTGAACGACATGGTCAAACCTTTCGAAGCCCGCACACCCAAAAGGGGCGCCCGGATGCGTTCCACGAGAGGCCAAGTAATCGATTCACCGGGGCGAAAATGTGGCAAATCGTTCACAACCGAAGGATTGCCGAACCCATACGAAACGATAGCACATGGTCTTTCGTATTGTTTGGCGATTGGCGACAGCGATCCCCGGTAGATCGGTCCGATGCCTCAGGGTTTAGGCCAAGATAGCGAATCCGTGCCAGAGCAATCGCGAATCGGTTCAGCAACCAGAGGCGCTGCCTTTTTCCTGCTATCCAAAGACAAAGCTGCCGTTATGGTCTGAGGTGGGTGCCCAGATGCATCCTGCATGAAAAGGAGGATACTCATGCAAAGGCAAGGTGAACCCTCGTTCAGGGAGTCCGTGGATCTGATGTTCCGTCGCGCGGTGCGGTTGATGGACCTTAGCCCCGGATTGGAGGAAAAAATCAGGGTCTGCAATTCGACCTATACGGTGCGTTTCGGGGTGCGGCTACGCGGCAAGATCGAAACCTTCACAGGCTACAGATCTGTCCATTCCGAACATATGGAACCGGTAAAGGGTGGCATCCGCTATGCGCTTTCGGTCCATCAGGACGAAGTTGAGGCCTTGGCCGCCCTTATGACCTATAAATGCGCGCTGGTGGAAACGCCGTTTGGTGGCTCGAAGGGCGGTCTTTGTATCGATCCGCGCGCTTGGGACGAACATGAACTGGAACAGATCACCCGCCGCTTTGCCTATGAACTGATCAAGCGCGACCTCATCCATCCTGCGCAAAACGTGCCTGCCCCCGACATGGGCACGGGCGAGCGCGAGATGGCCTGGATCGCCGACCAATATGCCCGGATGAACACGACCGATATCAACGCCAAGGCCTGCGTCACTGGCAAGCCACCCCATGCGGGCGGGATTCAAGGCCGGGTAGAGGCCACGGGGCGCGGCGTCCAATATGCCTTGCGCGAATTCTTCCGCCATCCCGAAGATGTGGCGCAGGCCAAACTCTCAGGCGGGCTGGAAGGAAAGCGCATCGTCGTGCAGGGCCTCGGGAATGTTGGTTTCCATGCCGCGAAATTCCTGTCCGAAGAGGATGGCGCAAAGGTTATCGCGGTAATCGAACGCGATGGCGCAATCGTTGACGAGACGGGGATCGATATCGCGGCGCTCCGCCAGCACATGGACGGGACCAAGGGCCTTGTCGCGGGCTATCCGCACGGTCGGCACGTTGCCGATGGTGCCTCTGTCCTTGAAATGGATTGCGACATTCTGATCCCCGCCGCGATGGAGGGCGTGATCCATCTGGGCAATGCGGCACGGATCAAGGCCCCGCTGATCATCGAAGCGGCCAATGGCCCGATCACCTTTGGCGCTGATGAAATCCTGCGCCAGAAGGGTGCGCTGATCATTCCCGACATGTATGCCAATGCAGGCGGTGTAACGGTCAGCTATTTCGAATGGGTCAAGAACTTGTCCCATATCCGTTTTGGCCGGATGCAGCGCCGCGCCGAAGAGGCCCGTTCGCGCCTTCTGATCGAAGAGTTGGAACGGCTGAGCTCCGACAAGGGGCTGGGTTGGACCTTGGCGGAGGATTTCAAGGATCGTTTCCTCACTGGTTCGGATGAGTTGGCCCTTGTCCGTTCTGGCCTCGATGACACGATGCGCACCGCCTATCAGTCGATGCGTGAGGTCTGGCACGGGCGGTCGGACGTCGAGGATCTGCGTACGGCTGCCTATATCGTCTCGATCGACCGGGTGGCAAAGACCTATCGGTCCAAGGGGCTTTGATGGCGTAACCGCTGGCGCGGTTGTGACCGAACGTGAAGGGGCCGGGGTGAACGGCCACGGCGCGGCCTGCGTAAAGGGAGCACATTGTCCCCTTACAGAAGGAAGCCTTGCCATGGACCACGCCTTCGCCCTGATCAACCGCACGGCTCGCGCCTTGCCGCGTTTTGGTTTTGCCCATTGGTTCCTGCGTCTGCCGCTGGCAGGTGTTTTGATGCAGAACGGGTTGCAGAAATTTCCGCTCTCCGCCGCCGAGGCGGAGGGGTTCGGCCTACCCTTCTTCCTTTGGGCCATGGCCGCAGGGGGAGAGGTTGCGGTAGCGATCCTCCTCGTGCTGGGCGGGGTGTTGCGTGGCGCAGCAGGTGATCTGGTCACGCGCCTTGCTGGGGCAGGGGCCGCCGCCATCGTGGCCGGGGTGATCTATGTTGCCTACTGGGCCCCGCCACTGGAGCTTTTGATGTTCAACCAGTTTCATCTGATGCTCTTGGCGGGCGGCCTTTTCCTTGCCCTGCAAGGGTCAACCCAGCCAGAGACGGCGCGCGAGGGCTGAGAATCCGCGTGCCCCGCGCCCGTCCCTTTTGAGCGGCGGGCTATGCTCGAAAACGACATGGCGAGTCGCCCCCGGTCCTTGCAGGGCCGGGGGCAACGTGCTTTTTTCAGCGAAGCGGAGAGGGGCGTCATGCGATACTCGGGCTTCAAGGTTCTGACCCAAGGTCTTTTCGGCAATCGCGGCTGGAAGCCCGCTTGGCGCGATCCCGCGCCCAAGGCGGAATATGACGCGATTATCATCGGCGGTGGCGGGCATGGGCTTTCCACGGCCTATTATCTGGCCAAGAACCATGGGCTGACGAATATCGCCGTGCTGGAAAAGGGCTATCTGGGCAGCGGCAATATCGGGCGCAACACCACCATCGTGCGCGCGAATTATTTTCTGCCGGGCAATTCGGAATTCTACAGCCATTCGCTCAAGCTCTGGGAGGGGCTGGAGTCTGAACTCAATTACAATGTGATGCATTCGCAGCGGGGGTTGATCAACCTGTTCCATTCCGATGGGCAGCGCGATGCCTTTGCCCGGCGCGGCAATGCCATGATCAATCAGGGCGATGATGCGATCCTGCTGGATCGTGACGGGGTGCGCGAGTTGCTGCCCTATCTGGATTACGACAACACGCGCTTTCCGATCTACGGCGGTCTGCTGCACCCCCGCGGCGGCACCGCGCGCCATGATGCGGTCGCTTGGGGCTATGCCCGTGCAGCCGACCGGCGCGGCGTGGACCTGATCCAGAATTGCGAGGTCACGGGGATCGATGTTCAGAATGGCCGCGTGACAGGTGTTCAGACCACCCGTGGCGCGATCCGTGCAAAAAAGGTGGGCATTGTCGTCGCGGGCCGCTCCAGTCAGGTCGCGGCGATGGCAGGCCTGCGCCTCCCCATCGAAAGTCACATTCTGCAAGCTTTCGTCACCGAAGGGCTAAAGCCCGTGATCGACCATGTGATCAGCTTCGGTATGGGGCATTTCTATATCAGCCAGTCCGACAAGGGCGGGCTGGTCTTTGGCGGCGATCTGGATTTCTACGCAAGTTACGCCAGCCGCGGCAATCTGCCGATGGTTGAACATGTGATGGAGGCGGGCATGACCCTGATGCCCATGATCGGTCGCGCCCGTGTGCTGCGGTCTTGGGGGGGCATCATGGATATGTCGCCCGATGGCTCTCCCATTATCGACCGTACCCCGATTGAGGGGCTGTATCTGGACTGCGGCTGGAACTACGGCGGCTTCAAGGCCGTGCCGGCCTCGGGTTGGTGCATGGCCCATCTGATGGCCACGGGCGAAAGCCACGAGGTCGCACGCCGCTTTACCCTCAACCGCTTTGCCAAGGGCCACCTCATCGATGAGGAAGGCACGGGCAGCCAGCACAATCTGCATTGATCATGGCCCCAGTTTCCCATTCGCTGCGCCCTGCCGCGCTGTTGGATGCCTCCGGCGGGAGTATTTCTGCCAAGATGAAGCGGCAGGGTCCTTCATCTTGGCAAAAATACTCCGGGGTGAGGCCGAAGGCCGAGGGGCGGAGCCCCTGCACCACGCCCCTAAAGCAGATGCCCCCGCTTCGGCATGGGACGATTATCTGCATAACCGTGACAATCCGGCAGGGGTGACGCAGGACCTTTGGTTTCATGAACAGGGCTGCGCCTCCTGGCTTAAGGTCACGCGAAATACGGTGACTCATGAAATCCTGGCGGTCGAGGCGGTGGCAGGGGGGGCGGCATGAGGATCGACGGAAAGGGCAGGGTGGATCGCACCCGCCCGGTCACCTTCACCTTCGATGGCACAGCTTATGCTGGCTATCGCGGCGATACTTTGGCCTCGGCGCTTCTTGCCAATGACGTTCGCCTTTTCGGCCGCAGCTTCAAATATCACCGCCCTCGCGGCCTTTTGACAGCAGGGGCCGAAGAACCCAATGCTTTGGTCGAGGTGGTTGGGCCCGCGAATGTGACGCCAAATACCCGTGCCACGGTGCAGGAAATCTTTGAGGGGCTGGTAGCCCGCAGTCAGAACCGCTGGCCAAGCCTTGGCTTCGACCTCATGGAGGTGAACGATCTTGCCGCGCCGTTCCTGAGTGCGGGGTTTTATTACAAGACCTTCATGTGGCCCCGCAGGCTCTGGGAAGGACTCTACGAGCCGCTGATCCGCCGCGCGGCCGGGCTTGGGCGGCTTTCGGGCCGGCATGATGAAGGGACTTACGAAAAGGCTTGGGCTTTTTGTGATCTGTTGGTGGTTGGCGCAGGACCCGCGGGGCTTATGGCTGCGTTGACTGCAGGCAGGGCCGGGGCAGACGTGATTTTGGCCGATGACTCCTCGGAACCCGGTGGGCGCCTTCTGTCGCTTGACCCGGTGCCAGACTGGCTGGCCGGAGTTCTTGGGGAACTCGAAAGCCTGCCCAATGTGCGGATCATGCCCCGCACCACGGTGACCGGGGCCTATGACAATGGCACCTATGGCGCTTTGGAGCGTGTGGGCTTGCACCGCAAGACGCGGCCCGCACTGCCGCGTGAATGTTTCTGGCGCATCGTTGCGCGCCGCGCGATCCTTGCCGCTGGCGCTTTGGAGCGGCAGATCGCTTTCCCGAACAACGACCGCCCCGGTATCATGCTGGCCTCAGCGCTGCAGACGTATCTGAACCGCTACGGCGTGGTTCCGGGAAAGGCGGTGACCTTCTTTGCCAATAATGACAGCGCGCGAGATGTTGCGCGGTCCATGATCGCGGCGGGTGTTCCTGTCACGGCCATCATCGACAGTCGCGAGGATGCGCCGGATGAACCCGGCACCATCGTCCATCGCGGGGCGGTGGTTGTGGGCGCGCGTGGCAGGCTTGGCCTGCGCGAGATCACCCTGCGCAAGGGCAGCACCGAAACCCGGATCGCGACCGATTGCCTTGGTATCTCGGGCGGCTGGAACCCGACCCTGCACCTGACCTGCCACATGAACGGGCGCCCGCGCTGGTCTGATGATCTGGCGGCTTTCGTGCCGTCCGATGGGGCCATTCCCGGCCTGATCACGGCGGGGGCAGCCAATGGCACCTTCTCTACCCATGGCTGCCTTGCCGCCGGGGCAGAGGCCGCCCGTCGCTCTCTGGAAGCGCTTGGCCTCAAGGCCCCCGAGCTGGCTCTGCCAGAAGCCGAAGATCGCCCCTATCGCATTGCGCCGCTTTGGGCAGTTCCGGGCAAGGGCCGGGCTTGGCTCGATTTCGCGAATGATGTGACGACCAAGGATGTTACGCTTTCGGCACAAGAAGGCTTCCGTTCGGTCGAACATATGAAACGCTACACGACCCAAGGCATGGCCCCGGATCAGGGCAAGAACTCCAACGTCGCGGCCTTGGCGGTGCTGGCCGATGTGACGGGCCGCGCCATCCCAGAGACGGGGACCACCACCTTCCGCCCGCCCTTCACGCCTGTCTCCATCGCCGCGATGGGGGCAGGGGGCCGGGCCGAAGGTTTCGCGCCCCAGCGCTTCCTGACCTCCGATCAGGCCAGTCGCGACCGTGCCGCCCCGATGATCGAGGCAGGGCTGTGGTATCGCCCCTCCTATTTCCCCAAACCGGGGGAAACCACATGGCGCGAGGCTTGTGACCGCGAGGTCGCGATGGTGCGCAGCACGGTTGGCGTGACCGATGTCTCCACCTTGGGCAAGATTGACATCCAAGGTCCCGATGCGGGCCGCTTCCTTGATTTCGTCTATACCAATACCTTCTCCACCCTTCCCGTGGGCAAGGTGCGTTATGGGCTGATGCTGCGCGAAGATGGGCATGTGCTGGATGATGGCACGACCGCGCGCTTGGGCGAAGACCACTGGCTGATGACCACCACCACCGCCGCGGCAGGGCTGGTGATGCGGCATATGGAATTCGTCCATCAGGCGTTTTGTGCGGATTGGAAGGTGCGGTTTATCAGCGTGACCGAGGCTTGGGCGCAATTCGCCGTCGCGGGGCCCTTGGCGCGCGATCTGCTGACCTCGGCCCTTGGCCGCGCGCCGGGGCTCGCCTTTATGGGTTGCGGGCCAGTCACGATCCAAGGGGTCGAGGGGCGGCTTTTCCGAATCTCCTTCTCGGGCGAGGAAGGCTATGAAATCGCCGTGCCCACCCGCTATGGCGAGGCTTTGTTCCGCGATCTGGTCGCGCGTGCCGAAACCATGGGGGGCGGTCCTTATGGGATGGAGGCGCTGAACGTCCTGCGCATCGAAAAGGGCTTCATCACCCATGCCGAGATTCATGGCCGGACGACGGCCTTCGATGTCGGCATGGCACAGATGGTCAGCGCGAAAAAGGACTGCATCGGCAAAGCCGCCGCCGCCCGCCCCGGCATGATGGGGAGCGAGCGTGAGCAATTGGTGGGCCTCAAGCCCCTTACCGACAGCCCGATCACCGCTGGCGCGCATCTTTTCGCCCAAGGCGCGGATCTAACGCGCCCCAATAGCGCGGGCTATGTCACTTCGGTTGGCTATTCCCCCACACTGGCTTCTTGGCTTGGCCTGGCCTTCCTCAAGAACGGCCGCGCGCGGCATGGCGAAACGATCCGACTGGTGGATAGGTTGCGCGGGGTGGATGTGCTGTGCCTTGTGACTGACCCGGTCTTCCATGATCCGCAGGGGGAAAAGCTTCGTGCCTGACCTGATCGCAAAACCCGCGCTTGGCCTCGCCCCTGTGACCTATGGGGCGGTTACGCTGGCTGAGGCGGCATGGACCTCTGTCCATTCCCTCGCGCCATTTCCGGGGGGCGAGGCGGGCGTCAACGCCGCGCTCGCGCCTCTTGGTCTTGGCTTTCCCGCGCCGAATAGTTGGACTGCGGGCAAGGATGGCGCGCAGATCGTCTGGACCGGCCGAGCACAGGCCTTCCTCATCGGGGCCAGACCGCCTGCGGACATTCCTGCCGCCATCACCGATCAATCCGATGCTTGGGTCACTCTGCATCTGATGGGGCCCCAAGCGCGCGAGGTGCTCGCGCGGCTTGTGCCGCTGGACCTGCGAGGCGCAAAGGCAGGACAGGCCGCGCGCAGCGGCTTGAACCACACGCCCCTCATCCTCATGGTGGAGGGGCCGGAGGCCTTTCGTCTGATGACCTTCCGGTCCATGGCGCGCACGGCTTGGCACGAACTGACCAATGCCATGGAAATCTGTGCCGCCCGCCGCGCCTGATCCCGCGCAGACGCCCACGATCCCCTTCATCTGTTCTCAAATATCCTCGGGAGGGGTGCGGGGAGGGCAGACAGCCCTCCCCGGTTTGGATCAAGGACCCAACGGTCCGCGTCGCAGGATCGGCCTTACCAATGCCCCGTATTCGGCATGCTGACCCAAGGCTCTGCCGGCGTCAGCGCCGCGCCTTTTTGCAGCAATTCGATCGAGATATTGTCCGGGCTGCGGACAAAAGCCATCCTGCCATCGCGTGGCGGGCGGTTGATCAGCACGCCATTGGCCATCAGATGCGCGCAAGTTGCGTGGATGTCGTCCACCTCATAGGCCAGATGGCCGAAGTGGCGGCTGTCCGATGGCAGGCCCGTATCCCCGTCCCAGTTATAGGTCAGTTCCACCGGGCAATCGGGCTGACCGGGCGGTGCCATGAAGACAAGCGTGAAGCGGCCCTGTTCGTTTTCATAGCGTCGCGTTTCTTCCAACCCGAGAAGCCTGTAGAAGGCCATGCTTTTTTCAAGGTCCAGCACGCGAACCATTGTGTGTAAATAGCGGATCGCCATCAGTCCTTCCTCCGTTCCGATGCCCCCATCCTAGCGCTTTGCGCGCGAAAGGCGAGTATGCGGAGGTCAGAAGGCCGACCGCAAGGTGAAGCCAAGGCCAAGCGCCTTGCCTTCATAGCGGCTGATGTTTGACCGCGTCTGGCTGGCCTCAAGCGAGATGACCGGCTCAAATCCAAGGCGCCCGAGGTTGGGCAGGGCAAGATCAAGGCTGCCTGCAAGGCTGATGTCCTGCCGCCCTTGCGCGTTAAAAACCCCACCGAAAAAAACAGGGTAATCCCGTGCGGAAAGGCTCACTCTTGCCGACAGCAACGCGCCTGCAAGAGGTTGCCCATGGTCGTAACCCAGCATAAGCCCGATCCGCCGGTTTTCCTGATTGGCATCGCCTGAGATGGTTTGGCCAAGGTCAAGCCTCAGTGCCAGACGGCTCCCCTCTGACAAGTCCTGTTGCAGTCCAGCATCCAGAACGAGTGCCGTGGCTGAAGCGCGACCGTTGGCCTGCCATTGCCGCTCCAGCGCAGCCCCAAATCGGACCATCCGCTGATCGCTGATCGGGGCGATCAGCGCCAGATCGGCGCGTGCGCGATCCGCCGAGGCCACGTCTGCCAGCCAGTCGCGCCCGTAGCTTAGTCCAACCCGAAGCCCACGACCTTCGCCCAGGTTGCGCGCATGCATCAAGGACAGATCAAGACTTGCCGTCGCGAAATCCGACCCGCGCGCGTTGGGTGCCGCCGCTTTCGCACGCTCGGACAAGGCGACGCCTCGATGGCGCAGGCGCAGGCCAAGTTCCGTCCTTTGCTGTTGGTGCCCTGTGATCCGCCAAGTCGCGCCAAGGTTTGACGACGCCTCCACCCCCGGCAGCGCCATACTGGCCGGATCAAAGAAGAACCACGTCGGTCTTCCATCCACCGTCAAGTGCCGTTGCTCTGACCCGCCATTCACATTTTCGGATGGGCGCACCGCCAGCGAAAAGTCCAGTCGGAACGGACGAGCCGTTCGAAAGCGACGGATCTCGGCGGCGGTTTGCGCGCGCAACGCAGGCGAAGGGGCCGCATCATAGGCACGGCGCAACCAAAAGAGCGCTTGCATGTTTTTGTCCGCATCCGCCTTGGCCCGTGCCACAAGCCGGGACGCGGCAAAACGTAACTCCGGCTCTTGTGCCCCGCGCCACGCGCGTTTTGCGACGACTGCTGCCGCATCCGGCGCGCCCGTCACCAGACCCACCGCCGCCAGAACGGCAAGAGCCTCGGCATTGTGCGGGGCCTCTTGCAGCGCGGCCAGCGCCAGCAATCGCGCGATTTCCACCTGCCCCACCGCCAGCGCCGCCTGCGCGGCCCGTGCGCTTTCCACCGGATCAGCCCGCGAGGGGCTAGCGAAAGGCAGTCCGAACGCAAGCAGACAGAGCGCGGCGAACAGGCCGCGACGGATCATGGCGCAGGGATCGAAGGCTGCGGGCAGGGCAGGGGATCACCAGAGGCACAACGATCCGCGGAAAAAACACCAATTTCAAGGACATCGCGATTGGTCCGGATCGGGGTCAGTTCCGTCGCGCCGACAACGCCGGTTCCATCTTCGCCGACAAAGGTGCCTCCGGCAGTTCCGGCCGCTTCCCGATCGTCGAAAACCAAATTCCCGGCAAAACTGCCATCCGGCTCGATCGCAGTGATCTGCAGGAATATGTTTTCCAACTGCTTGTTGGGGTCGTCCTCGGCAAGTTCAACAACTTCTCGCCCGTAAATGCTGCCTTCAACCTGCATGTTGTTGAAATCAGCATTCAAAAGGGTGGTGCCCTCTACGCGCGCCGGACGGATCGGGTTATTGGGAAAGCCGGGGCCACCGGCATTCGTGCCAACGTTTAGCAATCCAACATACCGTCCGCTGTAGGTCGCAAGGCCACCATCGGTGGGCGCATCAAAGGCTGTGTTGGCCTGATACCGCGCACCCCAGACCATCTCGGTGAACTGACCGCTGCCAATAACAGTCGCGGTGCCGTCATCGCCCTGAGAATTCGACACAAGCGCGACGAACAGACGGTTGGAAGACGTTTCCCGATAGGTATAGGCGTTGAAACCGTTGACATCAAAAGCTTCCGCGCGCTGGAACGTGGTGATCGGTTCATTTGATGCAAAGCCATCGATCCGGGCGGTCAGCGTTGTGCCGTCATAGGTGACCGACTGAACATTCATCCGAAGCGCCTCGGGGATCGGATCGGTGACTTCACCGCCACCATCGCCGCCGCCCTCGCCATCTTCATCGACAAAAGGATTGCCGCCACATCCGGCAAGCGCCAGTCCCATGGCAAGGGTTGCCACGATACGAAATGTCATGTTGTGAACCTGCTCGGGTTACTGTGTTTTGCCGATAAGGGTGCAGAAACCCCGTCTTTAAGTCAATAAAGACGTACCTATGGAAGATTTCTGATGCAGAACTGCCGCAGGCTGTCTTGGTCGTCGCAGCCCTCGTGTCTTATTCAGGTGCACACCACAGGATATGGGCGAAGCCTTGCGCCTTACTCCCGTCGCTGCCGCCGCAGATGTGCGCGGTAAAGCAAAGGCGCAAGCACCCGCCGGTAAATCCAATCCGTAAGGGGGGCCGCGACGGGAAGGCCGGTCAGACGTGCCAGCCACCGCAAGCCGGGCATGGCTGACCACAAGGTGCGAAAGGCTGCCACTCCCTCTAAGACCTCTCCGTCCTTGCGCAGATGGAGGCTTTGCGCCGCGCGATCCGCGGTCAGACCAAAGCGTCCGGCTTCTTCGAGCCCGAGGAATTCCATCGCCAGTCCCTCTTTTTCGGCCCGGCGGCGATAGGCGTCGATTTCCACCCGGCAGACCGGGCATTCCGCATTGTAAAGGACTTCGATCTTGTCGCTCATCGGGCAAAGATGGGCCTGTCGTAGGATTGGGCAAGGGAATGGTGCGGGGCAGGGTGCCGCAGGCAGTGGCTTGCGAACAGAGCAAGAACAGTGCTTTCCCTTCGCCGTGACCTGCGCTAGTCTCGCGCCCCATGAACGATTGGGATGACCAGGACGCCTTCGAGGCTGCGGCCCTGCCGCTTTCCGCCCGCGCCATGGCTGCGCGGCCCATGCCTTATCTTGACGGGCTGAATGAAGCGCAGCGCGCGGCGGTGCTTGCCACCGATGGGCCGGTTCTGATGCTGGCGGGGGCTGGCACGGGCAAGACCAAGGCGCTGACCAGCCGGATCGTGCATCTGTTGCAGACCGGCAAGGCCCGACCGAATGAAATTCTGGCCGTGACCTTCACCAACAAAGCCGCGCGCGAGATGAAGGATCGCGTGGGCCGCATGTTGGGGCAGGTCGCCGAAGGCATGCCCTGGATGGGCACTTTCCATTCCCTTTCGGTCAAAATCCTGCGGCGGCACGCCGAACTGGTGGGGTTGAAGCCAAATTTCACCATTCTGGATACCGACGACCAGATCCGCCTTCTGAAACAGCTTATCCTTGCCGCCAATATTGACGAAAAACGCTGGCCCGCGCGGATGCTGGCGGGGTTGATTGACGGCTGGAAGAACCGTGCGCTGACGCCGGACCGGGTGCCTTCATCAGATGCCTCGGTCTATAACAACCGCGGGACGGAACTTTACGAGCAGTATCAGGATCGGCTCCGCACGCTGAACGCCACCGATTTCGGCGACCTGCTCTTGCATTGCGTGACGATCTTTCAAAAGCACCCCGATGTTCTGGCGCAGTATCAGCGTTGGTTCCGCTTCATCTTGGTGGACGAATATCAGGATACGAACGTGGCGCAGTACATGTGGCTGCGTCTTTTGGCGCAGGCGCATCGCAACATTTGCTGCGTGGGCGACGATGACCAGTCGATCTATGGCTGGCGCGGGGCCGAGGTGGGCAATATCTTGCGGTTTGAAAAGGATTTTCCCGGTGCCACCGTGGTGCGGCTGGAACAGAACTATCGCTCGACCGGCCATATCCTTGCCGCCGCCTCTGGGGTGATCGCGGCCAATCAGGGGCGGCTTGGCAAGACGCTCTGGACGGCGGGGGAGGAGGGCGAGAAGGTCCGCCTCATCGGCCATTGGGATGGGGAAGAGGAGGCACGCTGGATCGGGGAAGAGATCGAGGCACTGCAACGCGGCACCCGCGGCATGGACCCGGTCAGCCTTGACCGCCAGGCCATCCTCGTCCGCGCCAGCCACCAGATGCGCGCCTTTGAGGACCGTTTCCTGACGATCGGCCTGCCTTATCGCGTGATCGGCGGCCCTCGGTTCTACGAACGCCAAGAAATCCGCGATGCCATGGCCTATTTCCGCTTGGCCATCAGCCCCGAGGATGATCTGGCTTTTGAGCGCGTGGTGAACCTGCCCAAGCGGGGTTTGGGCGAAAAGGCGCAGGGCGACATTCAACGCATGGCGCGGGCAGCGGGGGTATCCTTGCTTGATGGCGCGCGGGAGGCTGTGGCGCGCGGCGCGATCGGCGGGAAGGGTGGCGCGCAGTTGCGGCTTTTCGTCGAACAGGTGGACCGTTGGCATCGCGCGACCCTGGCCGCAGGGTATAACCACATCGAACTGGCCGAGGTGATCCTTGATGAATCTGGCTATACGGCGATGTGGCAAAACGACAAGACGCCCGAGGCGCCGGGGCGGCTCGATAACCTCAAGGAATTGATCAAGGCGCTGGAAAGCTTTGATAACCTTCAGGGCTTTTTGGAACATGTCAGCCTGATTATGGAAAATGAAAGCGAAGATGCCGCCGAAAAGGTCAGCATCATGACGCTACACGCCGCCAAAGGGTTGGAATTTCCCGTGGTGTTCCTGCCCGGTTGGGAAGATGGGCTTTTCCCCAGCCAGCGCAGCATGGATGAAAGCGGAATCAAGGGCTTGGAGGAAGAGCGCCGCCTTGCCTATGTCGGCATCACGCGGGCAGAAAAACTTTGTACCATTAGCTTTGCCTCCAACCGTCGCGTCTATGGCCAGTGGCAAAGCCAACTGCCTTCGCGGTTCGTCGATGAACTGCCGCAGTCGCATGTAGACGTGTTGACACCTCCGGGGCTATACGGCGGCGGCTTTGGCGCAGCGGCGGGTGCGGGTTTTGGGGGCGGCTTCGGCTCGGCCCTCGAAGAACGGGTCAGCAAGGCCGATGTCTACAATTCCCCCGGATAGGGTGTTCCACCAGAAATTCGGCTATGGCGAGGTCCGGGGGATCGAAGGCGACAAGCTGATGATCGATTTCGACCATGCCGGGATCAAGAATATCGTCGCCCGTTTTGTGACCCCCGCTGATCAGGTGGACGACATCCCTTTTTGATCCTTCACGCCGCCTGTCTCCAGAACGCCTAGGTCGGATACCTGCTCATAAAGGCTGAATTGCAGCGCATGCTCGCGTTTAAGCCGCGCCAGAAGGGTAGGGGGGAGTGTCAGCTTCTCCTCCTCTACCTCGGGCGAGATATTGCGCGCAGGTAAGCTCAATTCCTGCCCAAGCCTTTCGGAAAGAAAGACCATCAAGAGGTCCAACTTTTCGTAGTCAAAGATATAGTCGACCGGCGGGCAGTCCCCCAGAAAGCCGAGGAAACGGTCTTGCCGCCCGATCCGGGCAAAGGCGGGTTGCTCTTCGGCCAGAAACCCTTCGATGAATTCCGCGAAGGTCAGACCATAGGTCGAGTTTTCATGTCCGATCAGTGCCGTGCGCTGGCGATACCGGAACCAACTGCCCAGATGGGCCAGCGGTTCCCGCATCACCGCGACCGTTTCGGGCGCAAAGCCTACGGCATCGCGCACACGCTCTGCCCAACGGCGGGCATAGACTTGGGCATTGATATGTTTATGGCGCGGATCATCGGGAAAGCGGCGGGCAAAAGGGCCAAGCACGGCGCGTAGCGATTGCGTCGCTGTCTTGGGATTGGCCAGATAGACCAGCCGCGCCTTTTCCAGAACCAGCACCTTGCACCCCCGCAGCCATTCCGCCGGGCCAAGCTAGGGAGCGATGGCGCAGCAAACAAGGGTGCCTGTGCCCGAATGGCGCGCAAGCGGATCTGGCGTGTCGTTTTTGCGATGGCAATTGGCTTCGCAACGGCCTAGCCAAGGTCCATGACCCGCCAACCCGACCGTATCTTGCCGGGCGTCGTCTTGATGCTCGCCTTCTGTGCCCTTGCGCCGCTGCTGGATGTTTCGGCCAAGCTCGCCTCGGCCACGATTCCGGTCGCGCAGATCGTAACGGCCCGTTTTCTGGTGCAGGCGGCGCTGATGCTGCCGGTGGTCTGGATCATGGGGCTGTCGTTACGCCTGACACCGCGCGCGCTTGGCCAGATTACGCTGCGCGCGATTTTCCTGATGTTGTCGACCTATTCCTTTGTTGCGGCGATTTCCGTGATGCCAGTGGCGGATGCCTTGGCCATTGCCTTCGTGGAACCTTTCATCCTGCTCATCCTTGGCCGCATCCTTTTTGGGGATGAGGTCGGTCCAAGACGGATCGCTGCCTCTTGCGTGGGCTTTCTGGGCGCGCTTCTGGTGATCCAGCCCTCGCTCGCGGCCTTTGGCCTTGTTGCGCTCTGGCCGCTTGGGACGGCGTTCTTCTTCGCCTTTTACATGCTATCGACCCGTGCGGTGTCTGGCTGGATGCATCCCGTTGCCATGCAATTCCATACCGCTTGGACGGGGCTGGCGATCTGCCTGCCGATCATGGCCTTGTCCGAAGGCACAGGCTGGTCACAGTTTGATCCGGTGATGCCGCAGGGCATCGTCTGGCTGTGGCTTTTCGGCGTGGGGTTCTGGGCCGCGGTCAGCCATATGTGCATGACCTATGCGCTGAAATTTGCGCCCTCGGCCACTTTGGCGCCGCTGCATTATCTTGAAATCGTGGCGGCCGTGGCGCTTGGCTACTGGATCTTCGGCGATTTTCCCAATGCGCTGACATGGGCGGGTATCGCAGTCATCACCGGATCGGGCCTGTATATCATCTACCGCGAAAGGCTTTCGGCCCGGCAAAAGCGTCAGGCGACAAGCGCGGCCAACGCCTGATCCAGCCGCGCGCGGGGAAGGATGCAGAGCATCCCGCGCCCCGAAAGTGACAAGCGCACGTGGGCTTGGCTCACGCGGTTCGAGGTGCCGACCCGCCCCGCCGGGGAAAGGCGCAACCCATCGATTGGCCATTCCAGCCCTTCGCTTCGCCCTTCCACATCCGCCATGGGAAAAAGACTGAACCTTTCGCCCAGAGGCAGGTTCAGCGTGATGTCGCGCGGAAGGTGAAAGAGGATATCCTCGCGCCCCAACAGCAGGATCGGCAGATCGTGGCGCACGAGCGTGTTCATCGCCGCGAGTTCATGGTCCACGCGCGCCCCCGTAAAGCCAAGCGCAAGGACAAAGGGCGCGCGGATCGACCGAAGCGCCTTGTCGAAATCGGTCGAATCCTGCTCGGCGATCTTGTGGATGCGGGCCGCCAACCGCGCCTGTGCGAGGGGGGAAAGCGAATCCATATCCCCAATCACGGCCTGCGGTTCATGGCCATGTGCAAGGCAATGGTCGGCCCCGCTATCGGCAGCCACCAAAACCGGTGCCCGTTTGATCGCCATGCGAAACAATGCCCGCCCGACAGGTGCGCCACCCACCAGCGTTATTCCCTGCGAAGATTCGACAATTGGCTGATTCATGCAGATACTGTTCCCGAATGAGGCAGCAGAATGCGGTGCCTGCCACAATCATTCCTTCAAATTATCCCCTTTAGCCCATGGAATTGCACGGGTGACAAGCAACAAACACTCGAACGACTGGCAAGAAGCAGGCCCCCCATGACCGGTGCGAGCAAGATCTTAACGGTGTCCTACGGGACCTTCTCCTGCACGCTGGAGGGGTTCGACGACCCTTTCAACACGATGAAGGCCATTGCCGAGTATTTCCGCGACCTTGCGGCCGAGGATCGCTACTTTGGCGCGGAACCGCCGCAGCCCGATGCCGCAATGCTGCATCGCATTGCCGAGCGCGAAATCCAACGCCGGGTGGAGGCAAAGATCGGCGAAAATGGTGTGGTGCTGCGGGCCAATGCTGACACGCCGAACCAGGCCCTTTCCCCTGTCCTGTCACCGATCATGGCCCCCGCCGCTGCACCGGAAGCACCGCGTCCGGTGGTCACACAGGCCGTGACCGCCACGATCCGCCCCGCGCCTCAGCTTGTCGAAGACGAGGATGGAGAGGTTGGCGCTTCGGTTGTAGAAAAACTGTCCCAGCCGCGCCTGCGTCTGCGCCGGTTGATGTCCCTCCGCCAATGGCAGAGGCTGCGCCTGCGGTGGTGGTGGAGCCGTCGCCCGCTGAAGACGAAGAGCCTCCTGAAGAGCCCCCTGTCGTGCTTGACGCGACTTCAGCCGAGGAGATCGCTGTCTCGGCAGGAACGCTGGCGCAATCGGAGCTGGCCGATCCAGAGGTCAGT
>JALOTC010000020.1 GCA_025458085.1 Cypionkella sp.
TTTTCTGAATGGAAACTCCATATAGGCCTACGTATGGAGGCGTGTGTGTTAGGCTGTTAGCATGCATGCACAAGCATTGACAGGTTTTTCTAGCTGGGATCCATTTCCATTCATCACATCTCCCCATCCTACCTCATTCGTCCTCCATTCATGTGATGCTGGTGAGTTTATAGGCGGAACTGGTGCACAAAAAGTTTCAGGGATGCCTTCTAACTCTATCGTTATAGAGGCATTTACACTATCAAATGAGGAGTGCTCATCAACGTCAACACGTGAAAGCAATGATGACACAGTGTATAAAACTACTACAACAACTTACTACATATATAAACCATAATTCACTTTAAATCAGTAGGTACTCCTATGATGGCAAAGATAAGGTCTCAGTGAATTCTGGGACCTTTTTGATTATTTTGAAGTCTTGAGACCAATGGACGATGTCGAAGAATTTAAAATACTGACGAGTTCTTGACACATATCAGCAACATACAAATGTATCCCTTAAATTCTGGATAGCATCCATAGCTGCATTCAAGGACCAGATACGCTTTCCATCCTGCATCTTGGTCACCTCTCCCCTGCCCTGCTGGTTGCTCGAATGAATCGCAATCTAGTTCGCTTTGACAGGCACCATGTGTCACAAAATGTGTGACAAAATGTGTTACAAATTTGACCTCTTTTGAGGGTGTTACTTGTAAAAATGCTTTGTTTTCAATGGTTTATGCGTTTTCGTCACACATAAAATGGTGCCCCCAGAGGGACTCGAACCCCCGACCCCCTGATTACAAATCAGGTGCTCTACCAGCTGAGCTATAGAGGCACAGTGCTCAGATAACGCCAGCGCGCGCGATGTGCAAGGGCGCAGCTTGCGGCATGACCAGCAACGCGGCGGGGGCGGCTTCCTCCAACCGCTCGAGACTCGCAAGCTCAAAGGTGCGGGTGGCAAGTGTGTTGTAATTGAACGGGCGCAGCAGAAGCGTCGCAGGCAGTTCCTTCACGCAATCGACAAAGACGATCAACAGCGCCGTGAGGACAGAGCCGCGCATGAGGGGCAGATGCACCGACCGTAGTGCCCCGCCCGCCGTGCGCCCCAAGGACCGTGCCGCCATCGGCAGCGAAGGCGAAATCCGCCCGAAAGCTGCATCCACCGCCCCCTGCGCCACGCCAAAGAACCGCACGACATAGGCCAGAACCAATGCCGCTGCCGTGCCTGTCAGCATCAGCCCCGGGTCAAAGCCCGTCAGCGCCAGAACCGTATCGGCAAGCCAATGGTCCGCCTGCGCCATCGGGATCAACAGGCCAAGCGCCAGCACCGCCCCCGGTGCAGCATAGCCAAGGGTCGTCAACGGCAGCACAACCCGCGCAAAGCGGTGGCCGATCATCCGAATGCCATAGACCAAAAAGACCGCAGCCCCCACGGTCAGCACCGCGGCAAGCCCCCCGGTCACGAGCGTATTTGTCAGCGCCGAAAACAGATCAGGTGACACCCATGCCTCTGGCCTGCGAAAGCCATGCTCGGCCATGACAGCCACGGGCAGAATGAAACCGACCGCGAAAGGCAGCAAACACGCGAGAAAGGCAAGCCATCCGGCCGCCCCTCGCAACTCCTGCCGCGCGAGAGGACGCGACGCCCGCGCCTGTTGGTGAAACCGTGCATTGCGTCGGCTTGCACGCTCGACCGCCACAAGGCCAAAGATCAACACCAGCACAACGCAGGCGATCTGCGCCGCCCCGCCGGCATTACTGCCATTCAGCCATGTGGAAAATATGCCAGTGGTCAGCGTCTGCACATTGAAATGTGCCACTGTCCCGTAATCAGCCACCGTTTCCATCAAGGCCAGCGCCACCCCCGCCGCGATGGCAGGCCGCGCCAAGGGCAGCCCCACCCGGCGGAACAGACCCACAGGCCCGCAGCCCAAGGCCCGCGCCACCTCATAGGCCGCGCCGGATTGTTCGCGAAAAGCCGCCCGCGCCAAAAGATAGACATAAGGGTAAAGTGCGGCAGACAGCACGATTACCGCCATTTCGCGCGACCGTACCTCCGGAAACCAATAGTCGCGCGCGCTCTGCCACCCCATCAGATCGCGCAAGCCCCCCTGCACCGGCCCGGAATATTGCAGGAAATCCACCAGAGCGAAGGCTCCGACATAGGCCGGGATGGCCAGAGGGAACAACAGCGCGAAATCGAGCCATCCGCGCCCCGGAAAGCGATACATCGTGGTCAGCCATGCAGCCCCCGTGCCGACCGCCGCCGTCAGCACGGCCACGCCCCCCATCAAGAACAGCGTATTGCCCAGATAGCGCGGCAAAACCGTTGCCATCAGATGCGGCCAGATATTCTCGGTCGGGGTCAGCGCCAGCCAAAAGACCGATAGCATGGGGGCAAGAACCACCACCGCGATCAGCGCCGCGCCCAATGTCCAGACATCAAACCGCAGGGCCGAAAGGCCCGCGCCGTGCCGGATCGGAACTTGAGTCTTTTGCTCGGCCATGGCTTGCCCATACACCCTCCCCCCGCGCCTGTCCAGAATCCGGGCCTGTCCAGAATCCGAGCCTGCCTTGCACAGCCAAGGCGTGGCAGGAAGGATGCGGTTGGGCGCAAATGCAGAATTGGCGGTTCCCCCTGCAAGCAAAGCCCCTATAGTCGGCGCCACAACAGCCATAAGTCAGATCATGCGTATCGTTTATCACCTTGGCGCACATTGTACCGATGAAGACCGCCTTGTGCGCTGCCTGCTCAAGAACCGCGGCACCTTGGCCCAGCAAGGGATTATCGTCCCCGGACCCACCCGGTACCGCGCCTTATTGCGCGACACGGTGATCACATTGAACGGTCAACCCGCCAGTCAGGAAACCCAGGCGCTTGTTCTGGAACAGATCATGGAGGAAGATCACGCAGATCGCATGATCCTGTCTTGGGACAGTTTCCTCTCTCTTCCGCAATGGGCCTTGAAGGGACGGCTTTATCCGGTCGCCGCCGAACGTGTCCATGCCTTCACCCAAGTGTTTCCTGAAATCGAGGCAGAATTCCACCTCTCCATCCGAAACCCGGCCACCTTCCTACCACTCCTGTTCGCCAAACAGCGTGACCGTAGTTTTGAACAGTTCATGGGCGGGGTGGACCCCATCCTGCTGTCTTGGTCCGATGTGATCGAAGATATCGTCGATCAAAACCCCGGCATCCCACTGACCGTCTGGTGCGATGAAGATACCCCGATGATCTGGCCAGAGGTGCTTCAGGCCGTGTCTGGACATGCACCGGACACCGAACTGGAAGATTCCGATGATTTGCTTGCCGGACTGATGCGGCGCGAAGGATTTGACAGGATGAAGGCCTATCTCGCCCAGAATGCCGTGAACGACCCAAGACAGCGCCGCCGCGTCGTGTCAGCATTTCTCGACAAATTCGCCTTGCCAGAGGCAGTCGAAATGGATCTGGAGCTGCCCGGCTGGACAGAAGACACCGTCGCCACGCTGACAGCAGCCTATCACACCGATATCCGCCGCATCCGAGGCCTGTCCGGTGTGACATTCCTTGCGCCGTAACGGCACAAACCTTGTGCCCTGACAGTTCGGAACCCGTCGCCCTCAACAGGCGCCGGGTTCTGTCTTTAGGACATGCCGAGCGCGGACTTATACATCTCCAGCACAGCTTCTTCCTCGGCGATCTCGTCCGGCTTGCGCTTGCGCAACGCGATCACCTTCTTCATCACCTTGGTGTCATAGCCGCGCCCCTTGGCTTCGGCCATCAGCTCTTTCTGCTGCTCGGTCACATCCTTCTTCTCCGCTTCAAGCTGTTCAAAACGTTCAATGAACTGGCGCAGCTCGTCAGCGGTGACGTTATAGGCGTCGGTCGGGTCACTCATGCTCGGGTCCTTGTATGGATCGGGTGACAGGAAGGGGGACGGCCTTCCCTATCCCGGCCCTGCCGCAGGATCAAGCCGGGGAACAGGCTTGCACAGGCCCTGCCTCCGCGCTAGGCGACACAGGCGCAATTCGGCAAGGGGTACCACGATGGAAATCATGGTCTGGATCGGCACGGGGCTGACACTGATCGGCGTGGCGGGGCTTATCTGGTGCATCCTGCTCGCGCTCAAGGCCAAAAGGTCCGGCCTGCCCGATGACCAGATCAAAGCACAGCTTCAACGCGTCGTGACCTTGAACCTTGGGGCGCTCGCAATCTCTGGCATCGGGCTGATGTTCGTCGTCTTCGGCGTTATCGTATCCTGACCGCGCCAGCAAAGCCGCGACCCAAAGAGACAAACGCATCCAGCGCGGGCGCGGGTGCCCAGATCGGTGCATCTTCTTGCCAGCGCGTCAGATCGCGACGCAGGATCAACATCCCCTTTGCATCGCCGTGATGCATCGGCCCGCCCAGATCGCGCCGCAGCCCAAGACCGTGGATCGCGACAAGATCCACCTCCTCCGCCGTGGCTATCACGCCCGTCTGCACCAGCCTCGCGCCTTCATTCGCCATCGCGCCAAGGATGCGGTCGCGGATCTCCTCGCTGCCCATGAACCGCCCGGTCTTGGGCGTGTCAGACCCAACCGCATTCAAGCTCATCCGCAGCCCAAGGCCGTCTAGCGCTGCGGCCACATCCTCTTGCGCAACCCCCATGCTGCGCAAGGCCAAAGCCGCTTGAACAACCTGCGCCGCCAACCGCCCGCTGACCCCAATCCGCGCTTGTGGTCCCGTCAACACAACCCAAAGGCCAAGCCGCCGCAAAAACGCCCAAGCCGCGGCCGCATCCGGCCCTGCCGGGGACCGCAGCCCGGAAGGCAGGGCAAGTTCCGCCGCGCGGCCCGTCAGCGTCAGCCGCAGCGCCCCCTCAGGCACCGGTCCGCGCGTCAGGGCAAGCCTCACACGCCCTGCCCTTGGCGCGGGCAAAGGCATATCGCTTGCCGCAATCACCAGACCCGCACCCTCGACCGCCGCCGCCTTTCTTGCCGCGCGGCCACGGTCTGCAACAACCCGGCCAACCTGTCCCGCGACGGATCCGTCAAGACAACCACAGCGCCCCGCGCCAGTGCCGTCAGCACAAGACCGGCCAAGGCAGGATCGGCCCCGATCACCCCCAATGACGGCAGACTGCCCGGCAGAGGGCGCGGCAAGGCTTCGGGCGGAAGCGTGAGCCGCCGCTCGGCCCGTGCGATCTGACACAGCGCCGCCGCCTCTGGCCGGGCTGCCACCTCTGCCATGCGATCTGCTTCGAAAGAAAGGCCCAGCGCCGGGGGCAGCAAAAGCGCCGCCTCGACACAATCGATCAGCACAGAGTGCAGCGGCCCTCCACCTGTGCCCGCCCGCGCCGCCGCGACCTGACGCAGATAGGCTCGCCCATCCCGCAGCCCCGGAGACTCCCGTCGCGGCACCGCCAAAAGCGCAGGCACACGCCCCCGCACCGCAGCCAGCGCATCCTGCGGCGCGTCGATCACCGCATCGAACAGCCCAAGGGCCAGTGCCTCCGCCGCCCCCACAGGCGCACCGCTGCTCAAAATCCGCAACGCCTCCCCCGCACCGATCAGGCGCGGTAGGCGCTGCGTCACCCCTTGACCCGGCAAAAGGCCAAAAGACACCTCTGGAAAAGCGATCCGCGCCCCCGGCATGGCAAGGCGATGTGCCGCCGCCAAAACCACTGCCGCCCCACGCCCCCGTGCCTCGCCCTCCACAAGGCAAACAACAGGCACAGGACATCCCGCGATGGCGGCGCAAAGCGTGGCGAAGTCAGGAACATCCACGTCGCTGGTCAACGGCAGGTCCGGGCCGGCAAAGCCTCCCCCCCTCTCGGCACGGATCAGTATATGCGAAAGACCGGCAGGCAGATCCGCCAACACAGCCAGAATCGCGCGCCGCACATCAGGCTGGGCCAAAGGCGGCAGGTCACCCGCAGATGGCGCAAGAACAAGCTCCAACCCGCCATCCCGCTCTTCAACCCTGATTGCCTGCACCACCGATCCGCGCCCCACCTTCACAGCGCCACAGTGCCGCGCCGGAAGGCCCTTGGTCAAGCCACGGCCACCATCTGGGGCCGTCGACGGGAACGCACCGCTCGCAGCAGGCCGCTCTAGACGGGCATGTTGTCGAAAGCGGCCTCGACCTCTGCGTCATGGGCACGCTCTCGCGCCTCTTTGGCGGGGCCACTCTCTCCCGTCGGACCAAGAGGATGCACACCGGGCATGGCGAGGGCCAAAGCCTGCATTTCCGCCCAAAGCAAGCCAAGCCCCATCGCAAGCTTCGGTCCTGAGTCCTGTAACCGGTCGTTCGCCATGGTCGCCTCCTCTATTTTGCGCAGGACTTGCAGAACGGGGTAAAGGGCAGGACATCCAACCGCTCTTCGGCAATCTGCGCCCCGCATTTTGCACAGAAACCATAGTCTCCATTGTCGATCCGCCCCAGTGCAGCTTCGATCATGCGGATTTCCTGCTGCCCGGAAATACCCATACTTTCAAGGACTTCATCATCCTCGCGTTCGGTCGCAAGCTCTTCCCAGTCGGCAGAGTTATGGCTGTCCAGCTCGATCTCGATACTGACCAGACGGTCGTTCAAATCAGCCAGCCGCGCCAAAAGCGCCTCCTTGCGGTCAGACACGGGTTTCATGGGGCATCCTCCTGTTTCGCTTGAAGGACTCTGTCACGGACGAAGCGCCCGCTCCTTGACCCAAGTCAAGTCATGCGACTGCCTCCAAAGCCTGATCAGATCACACATTCACTCCTTGCAATGTATTTTTTGCTCCCTATATCCTCGGCCAAGTCAGCCGAGCAGACCGGCCAAAGCAGTACGGGAAGGAACCTTCGATGACCCCAAGCGTTCAGGGCTTTTTCGACGAAGCGACCAATACGATCACCTATGTCGTGATCGAACCCGAAGGGCAGGCCTGTGCGGTGATCGATTCCGTGCTCGATTTCGACTATGCCTCGGGGCGGACAGATACGCGCTCTGCCGATGCGGTGATCGCCTTCATTCGAACACAGGACCTCCGGCTGGAGTGGGTTCTGGAAACCCATGTCCATGCAGACCACCTTTCCGCCGCGCCCTATATTCAGGAACGTCTGGGCGGCAAGATCGGCATTGGTGACCGCATCACCGTGGTGCAGGAAACCTTTGGCAAAATCTTCAACGAAGGAACGCGATTCCAGCGGGATGGGTCGCAGTTTGATCGGCTCTTTCGTGAAGGGGACAGCTTCATGATCGGGCAGATGCGCGTCGATGTGCTGCACACCCCTGGCCATACCCCGGCTTGCCTGACCTATGTCATCGGCGATGCGGCTTTCGTCGGCGATACGCTCTTCATGCCCGATTTTGGCACGGCGCGGTGCGATTTTCCCGGCGGATCGGCGGAAAACCTGTGGAATTCCATCCAGAAAATCCTCACCCTTCCGGATCAGACGCGCATTTTCGTCGGCCATGATTACAAGGCCGAAGGGCGCGATGCCTATGCCTGGGAAACCACGGTTGGCGCACAAAAGCGGCTGAACAAACATGTGGGCGAGGGGAAATCCAAAGAGGATTTCATCCGGATGCGCACCGAGCGCGATGCGCAACTCGCCATGCCTCGTCTGATCATCCCCTCGCTTCAGGTGAACATGCGCGCGGGCCAAATGCCAGAGCCAGAGGAAAACGGCACCTCTTATCTGAAAGTGCCCCTGAACGGGCTGTAAAGCCCCCTTTCGGGCACGGGGAACAAGTTCCGCACGCCAGACGTTGTCGTCACACAGGGAATCAAGATGATTGAACAGGATTGGATCTGGGGCTTTATCGGCGGCCTCATGATCGGGGGGGCGGGTGCGCTTTTCCTTCTGGTAAACGGGCGCATCATGGGGGCCTCGGGCATCCTCGGCAGCCTTGTCGATGGCACTGCGCGCGGCACGAGGGGCGAAAAACTCGCCTTTCTCGCGGGATTGATCCTCTTTCCGCCTCTGCTCGTCCCGCTTTACGAGACGGTCGATACACGGCTGACCGACAACATGCTGCTGCTCGCGGTGGCGGGGCTTCTGGTCGGCTTTGGCACACGGATCGCCAATGGCTGCACCTCGGGCCACGGGGTCTGCGGCATCTCGCGCCTGTCGCCGCGCGGGATCGTCGCAACACTTGTCTATATTCTTGCGGGTGGGCTGACCGTTCTGGCCTTTCGCCATTGGTGGGGGCTGATCTGACATGGCACGCCTGATCTTTGCCGCGCTTGCCGGTGCACTCTTTGGCGCGGGTCTCCTCGTCTCGGGCATGATCGACACGATCAAGGTGCAGGGCTGGCTCGATCTCTTTGGTGACTGGGACCCCACACTTGCCTTCGTGATGGGCGGGGCGATCCTGCCCATGGCCATTGCCTGGCACGTGGCCGAACGGCGACGCGTCGCCCTTCTGGGCGATGCCATCCCCAACCGCGCGCCCCCGGTGCTGGACCGCAGGCTTATTGGCGGCTCCCTCCTCTTTGGAGCGGGCTGGGGGCTTGTCGGCCTTTGCCCCGGCCCGGCACTGGCGGCTGCGCTCTTGAACGGATGGGGCGGTCTGGTCTTCCTTCTCGCGATGGTGGCCGCTATGGTCGCCACACCCGGCGCCCTGCGCCTGCTCAAAGCCTGAGGAGACCGAGCATGGAGATCCGCCCCCTGACCGAAACCTATGCCGTCGCGCCGCAGATCGACCCCGAGGATATGGCGGCGATCAAGGCAGCAGGTTACGCCATGGTGATCGACAACCGCCCGGATGGTGAAATCCCGCCCAGCCATCACACCGATGTCATGGCCGAAGCCGCCCGCGCCGCAGGTCTGACCTTTGTCGCCAACCCGGTCATCGGCGGGATGCTGACCCAAGACAACGTCACCGCGCAAGCCAAGGCCGTGGCCAGCGCCGCCGGGCCAGTTCTGGCCTATTGCGCCAGTGGCAACCGTTCCTCGGTCGTCTGGGCACTGGCCCATGCAGGCAAACTGCCGGTCGATGATCTGATCGGTCTGCCCGCGCGCCATGGCTATAGTCTCGATTGGCTGCGCCCACAGCTTGAAGCTCTGGCCAAGGGCTGACCACAGCCACCAAAGCGCGCAGAGCACGCGGTCCAGCCCCATGCCTCTAACCCGTGCCCGTCTGGGCAAGGGGTAGGGGAACAGTCATGCTCTCCTCCGTCACATCCGCGGCAGACGACACCGACACCGCCCCCCCATCATCCACACGCAAGCGCAACGCGCGCATGCCGCGCGATTGGCCCAAGCGGCACAGCGCCACCTGCCGCCCGTCCAGCGCACAAAGGGCGATCCGGTCGACCGAGGCTACCTCCAGCGCCAGAAGTTGACCGGGGCGGAGCGCCATCGCCTCTGCCAAAGGCATGGCAAGCCGTCCGATCACCGCATCCAGCCGAACTTCCGCCTGTTCGACCTGCCGTGCAAAACGTGCCGCGAAATCAGCCCGCGCGCCCACAACCGCACCAGGATCGGGGCGCGCTGCCGGCAATCGCCCCCGGCCCTGTGCGGGCAGGATGAGTGTAACCCCCCCTTGACGCGCCCCCCCCGCCAAGGATAGATCCGCCCGCAGCACCCGATAGGCCCCATCCTCCAGCAAAAACCCCAAGGGCCGCGCATCCTCAAGCACAGAGGCAAAGCGGAACCCTCCGGCCCAGCCAAGCTCTGCCTCCTCGGCCAAAGCCTCCTCCAAGGCAGACAGCGCCGCATCCGCCAAAGGCGCGATCATCGCCGCATCAACCCGTGTCGCGCGGCGCGTTTCGGGGGCCTGCGGGGCACAGCGGCCCAGCGTTAACACCTCCACCACGGTCGTGAATACCGGCGCCGACAGGATCAGAACGCCCAAACCTTCGCCCGGCCCATCCAGCATCAGGATCATCGCAGGATCGGGCGGCATATCCACCACTTCGGCCAGCGACATCACCGACAGCGCGGTCCCCGTCACCTCCGCCTCCAGCCGCGCACGATCGCGCAAGGCCCGCGCCAAGGCCAGACGCCACCCCTTTTCGGCGGGCGAGGCTGTCGCCGCTTGCCCTTTGTGGAGGATGCGCACCTTGCGCCGCAAAACCCCTTCGCTCACCGCTTCCACCCCCTTTCCAACAGGGGCAGCTTCGCCGAGAAGCCTTGCCAAAGCGTTTACGCCATCGCCTGCCGTTCCAGCCGCAAAGGCAGCGTCACGCGGAAAGCCGCCCCTCTCTGCCCCGGCAGATAGGTGATCGTGCCCCCCAGATTGGCCATGATCTCGCGGCAGATCGCCAGACCAAGGCCCGCGCCGCCTGCCCGTGTCTGATCGGTCAGCCGGGCGAATTTCTCAAAGATCAGCGCCTGCTTGTCCTTCGGAATCCCACTGCCATTGTCGATGAAATCGACAATCACCCGCCCCGCCCGCTGGCGCACGGCAATCCGCATTTCCGGCGCCGTGGCATCGCAATATTTGCGCGAATTCGAAATCAGATTGATGAAAACCTGCACCAACCGGTCGGCATCGGTGCGGATGAAGATGTTTTCCATCGGCAAATCGCGATGGATCATGAAGCTCCGCTCCGGCCGGGTGTGGCCCGCCGATTGCAGCGCGCGGTCCAGCATCTGGCTCAGATTCGCCAGTTCAAGGTTCAACTGCACCGTGCCGTTCTCCAGCACGGACAGGTCCAGCAGATCATCCAAAAGCCGGGTCAACCGCTTCGCCTCATCATGGATGATCCGCCCATAATTCGCCACCATCTCGGGCGGCAAATCGCCTTCGGTCAGGATTTCCGAAAAGGCCCGGATCGAGGTCATGGGCGTGCGCAATTCATGGCTGATCTGGCTTAGGAACGCATCCTTCTGCACCGAAAGCTGGGTCAGCTTTTCATTGGCCTCACTGAGCGCGCGGGCAGTACGCGTCAACTCCTCCTGCTGGCTTTCCAGCCGCGCGGTATATTCCATGATCTGCGCGGATTCGCTGGCCACCGCCATCAGATCCTCGACCGTCACGGTCGCGCGGCCCGCCAACTGGCTGATCATCGCATGGGCCGTGGCCGCCCCGACCGAACCCGCCAGCCGCCGTTCCAACCGCGCCATGAATTCCGGCGTCGGGTCGGGCAGGTAGCCTGCCTTACCCTGTGCCTTTGCCTCTCCCTCGAAAAACACAAGCGACTCGTCATCGCCCAAAATACGCTGCGCCATCATCAACAGGTCTTCCGGCTCGGCGATCCCCCTGCTCCACCCGCGGGGGCCACTTTCGTCCATGTCAAACACACGCACGAAAGCCGCGCCCTGCATCCGCTCCACCGGTCCGGGAAAGGTGAGGAGCGAGCCGATCAGAAACACGGCCGTATTCACAAACAGCGACCAGAACAACGCATGAAGCAGCGGGTCCATCCCCTCCACCCCAAAGAGCGCATAGGGCCGCAGCCAGGAAATCCCCAAGGGCCCCTCGGCAAAAATCCGCGCCGACAGCACCGCATCGGGCCCGAAAGAGGGCAGAAACAGCGCATACATCCAGACCACAAAGCCTGCCCCCAGCCCAAGCCCGGCCCCCACCCGAGTGGCCCCGCGCCAGAAAATGCCAAAGACCATCGCCGGCAGGAATTGCGCCACGCCGACAAAGGCGATCAGCCCAATCGCCGCCAGGGCGGCAGACCCGCCCGACAACCGGTAATAGGCATAGCCCAAGGCCAACACCGCCGCGATCGAGATGCGGCGCGCAAAGATCACCAGCCGCCGCAAATCCCCCGACACCGCCCTTTGCGGCAGCACCTTCAGCCACAAGGGCATGACGATATGGTTCGACACCATCGTCGCCAGCGCGATGGATTCCACGATCACCATCGACGTGGCCGAAGAAAACCCGCCCAGAAAGGCCAGCATGGCCAGCGCCCCCTGCCCCTCGGCCAAGGGCAGCGTCAACACGAACATATCGGGGTTCGCGCCTTCGGGCATCCGTTCCAGCCCCACCACCGCAATCGGCACGATGAAAAGACTCATCGCGAAAAGATAGAGCGGAAAGGCCCAAGAGGCGGTCAGCAGATGCCGGTCATCGGCATTTTCCACGACCATCACCTGAAACATCCGCGGCAGGCAGATCACCGCCGCGGCCGAGACGAAGATGAGCCCCGCCCACCGCCCCGGCTGCAAATCCCAATCGGCAATACGCGAGGCATCGATCCGCGCGATCACATCGGCCACGCCGCCCGCCAGCCCCCAGACCACAAAGATGCCCACCGCCAAGAGCGCCAAAAGCTTCACCACCGCCTCCACCGCAATTGCGGTGACGATCCCGTGGTGCTGCTCCTTGGCGTCAAGGTTGCGCGTGCCGAACAGGATGGTGAACAGCGCCAACCCCCCCGCGACCCAAATCGCCGTCGCCTCTGCCCCCGGTGGGGCAAAGCCGTCATTCGTGGGGCTGGCAAAGACCGAAAAGGACAGGGTGACGGATTGCAACTGCAAGGCGATGTAAGGTGTTGCCGCAACCACCGCCATCACGGTCACGATCACGCCCAGAAGGTTGGATTTGCCAAAGCGCGACGAAATCAGGTCGGCGATGGAGGTCACGCGCTGCTGCCGCCCGATCCGCACCAATTTGCGCAAGATCCACCACCAGCCCACGAACACCAGCGTCGGCCCCAGATAGATCGTCACAAACTCTAGCCCAGACCGCGCGGCATAACCCACCGCGCCGTAAAAGGTCCAAGCCGTGCAATAGATGGAGAGCGACAGCGTATAGACGAGCGGCGAGCGCAGAAAGGCCAGCCGCCCGTTCAAGCCCCCGCGATCCGCCCGCCGCTCGACCGCCCATGCCACAAGAAACAGAAAGACCACATAGGCAAGACAGGACAGGACGAGGATATTGAACGGCATGCCCGGCCCTCAGCCCTCGTCCTCCGCCGCGCCACCCTCGGCCTCGGGGTCATCCCCCTCGCCGGGCGCGGCAAGGGCGCGGGACAGAAAATAGGCCAGCAGGATCAGCAAGGCCCATGTGACAAAAAGATAAATCCCATCCGGCCCCGTATCGCGGCGCGCGGTCTCCTGCGGCGACCACAGGATTGGCAGCAGAAACAGGAAAGCGCCGACGAAAGGCAAAAGCCGCGCCGCATCACGGCGGCGGCGCCGGCGATAGCTCGCAGGGCGCAGGAACAGCGGCGCAGGCGCACGCGCCATCGCCCTAAGGCCCCGTCAGCGCGCGCCCCGAAGGCCCACGCCCCAGACCTGTCTGCCCGGAACCGCCCGGCCCTGCCGCAGGATCGCCCTGAGCTTCCCGCCCCGTCAGAACCCGCACCGCCGCCCGGATGTCATCATTGGAAAAGGGCTTGGTCATGAAATGGCTGACCCCCGCCCGTTCCGCCGCCTCTCGGTCGCGCCCCTGCCCCTTGGCGGTCAGCATCATCACCGGCAGGCCTTCTGTCTCCGGCTCCGCCCGCAGCGCGGCCAGAACCTCCAGCCCACTCATCCCCGGCAGCATCAGGTCAAGGATCACCAGATCCGGCCGCGCTGCCCGTGCGCAGGCCACCGCTCCCGTCCCCTCGGCCAGCACCACGACCTCGCAGCCATCACGCGACAAGATGAACCGGATCGCCTCGGAAATATTGGGCTCATCCTCGATGAGCAGCACGCGCGCCATTGTCCCTTGGTCCCCCCTCCGGTCTGCGCCGGTCTTGGCTGTGACTATCCGGTCAAAGCCCGCCAAAGTCAAAGCCAAGCTGCACCCTCGGCCTGCGCCCAAGTCCTGCCTCCCGAACACTCCGCCCCGCAGGCCCCCCTGCCCATCCCCTTCATCTTGGCCAAAATACTCTCGGGAAGGGTCCGGGGAGGGCAGACAGCCCTCCCCGGGTCTGACCCCAAAAAATCCCCTTCATACGAAAAGGCAGGCGCCCACAACAAGGTGCATCGCCCTTTACTCCATCTCCGCCACAATCGAAGGTTCCCGCCGCGCGGGGCAGCGCGCGCGCGGGCAAATGCGGCAAGATGTGCCCAAGGACAGCACCGCCTCCCCCATCGGCGCCGAATCCACCGGCAGGATCAGCATCCCCGCCTCGCGCAGTTCCGGCCCGCCAAAGCCCATGGGCAGGCGCGACTCGCAAAAGGCCAAGGCCCGGAACAGCCGCGCCGACCGCCCGGCCGAGGCAACAGTTGCGGCCACCGGTGCCATGGGGCGCGTGAGCGCCGTGAACAACGGCCATAGAGGACAGGCCGCACCAAAACGGGGCAGCGCAAAGCCCTCCACCGGCTTGCGAAAGAGCAGCGTGCCCGAAGCATCACAGGTCACCAGCCCCGCCCGCGACCCGGGACGCAGCGCCATGCGCCGCATCGCCATCAGAACCGGCACGCCCGCAACTTGCGCAACCATCCCCGGATCCTCGCCATGGAGCGTCAGCGCCGCCTCCAACGCCGCCGCAGGCAAAAGCGCCGCCTCCGCCGCCGCCTGCGCCACAAAGGCCGCGCCCATCCGCCGCGCCGTGGCCGAGGCCAGCGCCTCCACCTCCGCCATCAACAGCGCCCGGCCCTCAGGGTCCTCCACCTCCTCCACCTGCCAGCCCCGCCGCGCAAGCCAGCCCTCCACCTCCTCCTGTGGCGTGGCAAGCCCCTCATCCTCGGCCCGTTCCGCCCGGTCCAGATAGGCCACCAAAGCCTCCGCCCCCGTGGCCAGCCGCTCGCTATCACCCGCCAGATTGCGGTGAAACCGTGCCCGCCATTCCGGGTCGATATCCTCCGTCTCCGCCAGAATGGCCGAGGTGGACCGGACCGAGGCGACAGCCGACAAAAGCTCATGCAAAGAGGCCGACAGATGCGGGTCATGGGTGATCCGGTCATTCAGCGCGGCCACCATCCGCTCCAACTGCCCCGCCCGACCGTACAGCGCGGCCAAAGCCCCGGCCCAGCCGGGAAAGCGGCCTGCGAAATCCTCCACCCGGTCCAGTTCCGCCCCCGCCTGCGGCATCGCCGCCGCCGCCGCGCGCAGATCATCGACCAGCGCACCGCCCGCCCCTTCGGCAAGCACCGATGGCTCCACCCCCAAGGCTCTGGCCAAACGCTCCAGCACATCGCCGCGCGCCTTGCGCCGGTTATGCTCGATCAGGTTCAGGTAAGACGGCGAAATTCCCGCCACATCCGCCAATTCCGCCTGCCGCATGCCAAGCGCCTGCCTGCGGTCACGGATATGCTTTCCGGCAAGAAGGGAATCGACAGGAAAGGCCATGGATCCTCCCGCTTTGGGCCAAAACCGCCTGTGCCAACCCCCTTTGCCGGGTCAGCCGCAAGCCAAAGCCAAGGCTTGCCGAAGCACAGCAGATTTACAAGCCGTGTAAAGCTTACAAGGCCTGTAAAAGCCGCGCGATCTCAGGCTGTCAGCAGCCGCGCGTAAAGCGTTTCCAGAAAACCCTCCGCCTCGGCGATCGGATCATGCCCCTCGCCCAGAACGGCCCGCACCTGCACATCAAAATCGGCATAATGCTGCGTCAGCGCCCAGATCGAAAAGATCAGATGCCGCGGGTCCAGCCGCGCGATCCGCCCCTCCTCCATCCAGCGCGTCATCACCGCGGCCTTTTCATCGACCAGCGCCTTCAACTCGCCTTCAATCGCCGCCCGCATCCGCGGCGCACCTTGCAGGATTTCATTGGCAAACAGCCGGCTTTCGCGCGGATAATCCCGGCTCAGATCCAGCTTGCGCCGCACATAGGCAAGGATTTCCGCCCGCGGCTCGCCCTCTGGGTCCATGGCGCGCAACGGGTCAAGCCATGTGTCCAAAAGTTCCGTCAGAAGTGCCTGATGGATCGCCTCTTTCGAGGGGAAGTAATACAGCAAGTTCGGCTTCGACAGCCCCGCCACCTCGGCAATCTGGTCCAAGGTCGCGCCCCGAAAGCCATGGGCCGAGAAAACCTCCAGCGCGGCGTCCAGAATGGTTTCCGAATTCTTCTGCTGGATTCGCGTCCGGGGTCTGGGCATGGGCAACCAAAAGAATACCAAAAGGGGCGCAATCCTGCCCCGAAATGGCGTGAATTGACAAGTGACGGACCAAGGCGATGTTGTTAGCCTTGGCCAAGGCACGGTACAGAGGCTTGACTGCCCCCGGAAGGGTGATAGCAATCTCTGACCATCCAGTCAAAACCCACGCCGGATCGCGCACCCCGTGACCCGCCTCAACAGGAAAGCCGCATCCCATGGCGCTTGATCGCAACGCCCCGAACGACCTCAATGCCTTCTGGATGCCCTTCACCGCGAACCGCCAGTTCAAAAAGAACCCGCGCATGTTCGTCGGCGCAAAGGACATGCATTACACCACATCGGACGGACGGCAGGTGCTGGATGGCACGGCGGGCCTTTGGTGCTGCAACGCAGGCCATTGCCGTCCCAAGATCACCGAAGCGATCCAGAAACAGGCAGCAGAGCTTGACTATGCCCCCGCCTTCCAGATGGGCCACCCGGTCGCCTTTGAACTCGCGAACCGCATCATCGACATTGCCCCCAAGGGGATCGAGCATGTGTTCTACACGAACTCCGGCTCGGAAAGCGTTGAAACGGCACTGAAACTTGCCATCGCCTACCACCGCGCGCGTGGCGAATCCACCCGCACCCGCCTGATCGGGCGCGAACGCGGCTATCACGGCGTGAACTTCGGCGGCATCTCTGTCGGCGGCATTGTCAACAACCGCCGCATGTTCGGCACCCTTTTGGGCGGGGTGGATCACCTGCCCCATACGCATCTGCCCGGCCAAAACGCCTATACCCGGGGCATGCCCGAACATGGCGCAAACCTCGCGGATGAACTGGAACGCATCGTCGCACTGCATGGCGCCGAAACCGTCGCCGCCGTGATCGTGGAACCCGTCGCAGGCTCCACCGGCGTGCTGATCCCGCCCAAAGGCTATCTCCAGCGCCTGCGCGAGATCACGAAAAAGCACGGCATCCTGTTGATTTTTGATGAGGTCATCACCGGCTTCGGCCGCCTTGGTACGCCCTTTGCCGCGCAGTATTTCGATGTCCTGCCCGATATGATGACCACAGCCAAGGGCCTGACCAATGGCGTCATCCCGATGGGGGCGGTGCTGACAACGGCGGCCGTGCATGATGCCTTCATGCAGGGGCCAGAGCATGTGATCGAACTTTTCCACGGCTATACCTATTCCGGCAACCCGATCGCCTCGGCCGCTGGCATCGCCACGCTGGAAACCTATCGCGAAGAAGGTCTCTTTGAACGCGCCGCCGAAATCGCGCCCTATTGGGAGGATGCGCTGCACAGCCTCAAAGGCCTGCCCCATGTGATCGATATCCGCAACCTCGGCCTCATCGGCGCGGTGGAACTCGACCCGATCGCAGGCGAACCCACCAAACGCGCCTTCTCGGCCTTCCTTGCGGCCTATGACAAGAACATCCTGATCCGCACCACGGGCGACATCATCGCCATGTCGCCGCCGCTGATGATCACAAAGGCGCAGATCGATACGCTGATCGGCACCTTGGCGGATGTTCTGAAGAAACTCGACTAAAGCCTTGATCAAAAAGAAAAGGGCCGGGTAAACCCCGGCCCTTTTTCGTTGCCCCACGCGCGGTTACGGATCGCTCATCCCATCCCGGCCAAGGCCAAAAGCGGCAAGAGCAGCAGGGCAAGCATCCCCATCCCGCCATCGCCGCCTCCATCAGCCACCTCGCCATCGTCATCATCGGGTGGCGGCTCCTCTGGCGGTGGATCGGGATCACCGTCAGGATCATCTGGGAACAGCGCCAACAAATCGACCGATGCGGTCGGATTCACAACCCATTCCTCGACCTGTGCCTCGCCCTCCTCGGAATGGGTCAGAACAATCCGGATCACCTGTCCCGGTTCCTGCACCTGCACAACCATATTGCCATCCCGGAAGGTCGGCGTCTGGGTCCCTTCCACCGTATCGGCATAAGTCTCGCCTTCGGGCGTCTCGTCCACCTCCGGATTATCCGGCACCCCGTAAAGGGTCATCCAGTCCTCGGGAATTTCAGGCGTCAGCGTATCGACATAGGCACGCGTGAAATCCGCCGTCAGCCCCTCGATATCCAGTTCCACCTCACCCGGCGTATCCCCCCCCATGACGAAGATCGTGGTATGGTGTTCCCCCTCAAAGGCATAGACCGGATGCTCGGTCGAGGCGCGGTTCTCAACCGACACATCCAGCATCCGGGTGTCATCCACGGATTCATACAGGAAATTCATGAAATCCATGCCCAAAAGGGACACAGGTTCAAGTTCACCCTCTGCATTGGTATAGGAGAAGGACAGACGCCCCGGATAAAGCTGATCCGCACCAAAGGCCACGCCAGACGTCATGCCCAATTCATGGTATTCGGCAAAAAGCTCCATCATCACCTTGGGCTGATCAAACCCAAGGTCGAAACTCGCGATCCGATCCTGCCAGAATTGCTCGAACTCGGCATCGGAACGGGTCTGCAACGCTCCGTTTCCAACAGTTTCCCCGGTTTCTCGGGTATAGGCCCGCAACGCCTCTTCCCGTGTCGGGGAAGCCACGTTGAACGATGTCATGAAAATCTCGGCCGGCTCCCCACCCGCATCGACGATGCGTTCGTTAAAAGCATCCAAAGATTCCTGATAGTTCGCCATGTCGCGATCGATGCCGCCAAAATTCCACGGCATCCGCGCCATCACGATCAGATCGATCTCGGCCAGTGCTTCATCAGACATGGCATCCGCGATACGGCAGGAACATTCATTGTTCCGCCCCGCCTGAACACCGATCTGCACATCCACCCCAAGCGTATTCAGCGAAGGGTCATTTTCCACCGCGCGGATTTCGAGGATCATCGCGGTGGCGATCTCGCCATAGAGCGGCGCCATCTCATCCGAGGTGAACCCAAGATGCGGCGCATGGGCGTAATATTCGCTGCCGATCTCGATGGTGAAATTTTCCGGCACGGGGCCGAATTCACCAGACAGCAGCTTTTCCATAAAGGTGCGCACCTGCACCCGCATGCCTTCGATGTCATTGTACCAATGCATCGTCGGCAGGGTCAGGGCCAAACCCTGATTGTTTTCGATCGCGAATTCCATGATCCGGCCAATGCCGGGAAAATTCGTCGACGGATTGGCCAAGCCGGTTTCGGCATATTCAAGGCCAAAGACATCATCACGGTCTTCCACCAGATAGCCGCCGGGCCAGGCGATCATCCCGGCGGGGCTATCCGATGTTTGCGCCCCAAACCGGTCAAGGCTGCGGAAGCCAACATAGCGAAAACCAAAGAGGTCAGAGTCTATCCCCTGCGCGGGCCCGACATAGGCATCGCTGCCGGTATTGACTGTGACTGGCATTCCACCCTCTGCGTGCGAACGGATATCTTCATGACTACTGATACCAACTCAAGTCACTCGCAACGGATCAGAGGGATATACCTCCACCCCAAGGGATAGGTTACTGAGAGATTAAGAAATTTTCAACGCGAGACTGTGGCGGATTGATGCGCCCATGGAAACGAACTGGGCGAAAAAGCCGATGACAGCAGCTGCCATCGGCCCTGAACACGGCCTGTCCGTTCTGAAACGGTGCCTTGACCGCCACCCGCCTCAGAAGAACGGGCTCATCTGCCCGAATTTCCGGGCCCAGTCGCTGCCCTCCGCCGCCCAGATCATCAGCGCAGGCAACGCCACCATCAGCGCGGTGACAATCGCCAAAGACCGGGTCAAACCATTGAACATGAACGCCTCCTTCCTGTCATGTGAAGACTCGACATAGGTATTGCCCGCCCGCATGGCAGCCCGGCACTGGTCACGCCTGCGTGATCCCCGGCCAATCGCCCGACCCTTGCCCCGGCCGCGTGAGCACCTGCGCGCCCAGATGCGTGCCGCCGCACAGCCGCGCATGTTCCTGCAACGCGAAACGATCGGTCATCCCTGCGACATAATCGGCCACCACCCGCGCCAAAGCCGTCTGATCCGCCGCGGCCTCCACATCAGCGCGCCATTCCCCCGGCAACAGCGCAGGATCCGCCAGAAAGGCCGAAAACAGATCGCGCACCACGCCCGTCACCTTGGCGCGCACCTCCATCACGCTCGGCGCGCGATACATCCGGGTGAACAGGAAAGACCGGATCGCCTTCAACTCCTGATACAGCGGCTTGGAAAAGCGGATGACGGTCGTCCCCATATGGCGGATCTCCTCCGCCGATTGCGGCCGCGCCGCCTCCAGCCGCCCCTGCGCCACCGCGATCACATCCTCCACCATCCGCCCGAACACGCGCCGCAAGGCTTCATGCCGCCGCCGCATCGGGTCCAATCCCGGGTAAAGCCGGTCCACCTCGGCAAAGGCCGGGCCGGTGACCGGAAGCTCCATCAGATCACCCTCGGAAAACAGGCCCGACCGCAGGCCATCATGCAGATCATGGTGGGAATAGGCGACATCATCGGCAATCGCCGCCACCTGCGCCTCGGCGCTCGCATGGGTCGTCAGTTCCAGATCGAAGGCCCGGTTCACCTCCTCCAGCGCATAGGGCAGCACCTCGGCGGCATGTTTCGGGTCCGCATTCGGGCCCTGCACCGGCCCGTTATGCTTGGCAATCCCTTCCAGACATTCCCAGGTCAGGTTCAGCCCGTCGAAATCGGCATAATGCCGTTCCAACCGCGTCACGATCCGCAAGGCTTGGGCATTGTGGTCAAACCCGCCAAAAGGCGCCATCAGATCGGCCATGGCATCCTCGCCCGTATGGCCAAAGGGCGTATGGCCAAGGTCATGGGCCAAGGCAATCGCCTCTGCCAGATCGGTATTGAGCCCCAAAACCCCCGCAATCGTGCGCGCCACCTGCGCCACTTCGATCGAATGGGTCAGCCGCGTGCGATAGTAATCGCCCTCATGCTCCACAAAGACCTGCGTCTTGTGCTTCAGCCGCCGAAAGGCGCTGGAATGGATGATCCGATCCCGATCCCGTTGAAAGGGCGAGCGAAAAGAGGACATCGCCTCGGGAAAGCGCCGCCCGCGCGAGGCATCGGGCTGACAGGCAAAGGGGGCAAGCATGGGGGGCCGTTCTTGTTGAGTGCGCCTTCACACTATATATTGCCAGAAGATGCCCAATCCTAGGGATGAAACCATGGACCTCGCCCTGCCCGCCGACGCCACCCTCCCCCGCGTGACCGACCGCGCCTTTGCGCGTTTGGCCGAAATCGCCGAGGCCACAGGCACCCCCCGCGCGCTGCGCGTCGCGGTCGAAGGCGGCGGCTGTTCCGGCTTTCAATATGATATCAAGCTTGATGATCCCGCGCCCGACGATCTGGTGCTGGAAAAAGACGGGCAGAAGGTGCTGGTCGATGCCGTGTCGCTGCCGCTCCTCGAAAACGCGGTGATCGACTATACCGAGGAGCTGATTGGCGCACGCTTCGTGATCCAGAACCCGAACGCGACCTCCTCCTGCGGTTGCGGCACCTCCTTCTCGATGTAAGCGCCGCTTGCGGGCAACCCGCGACGGGGGGCGCTGCCCCCCGAACCCCCCGGAGTATTTTTGCCAAGATGAAGGGGCAGGCGGTTGGCACCGCTCTCGCTTGCCCTCGCCGCGCGGCCCGCGCATGATGCCAAGCGCCTGGGAGAAAACAGATGAAGATCGCGACCTTCAACATCAACGGCATCAAGGCCCGGATCGAAGCCCTGCCCCGCTGGCTGGAAGAGGCCCAACCCGATGTGGTCTGCCTGCAAGAAATCAAATCGGTGGACGAGGCTTTCCCGCGCGAGATCTTCGAAGACATGGGCTACCACGTCGAAACCCATGGGCAAAAATCCTTCAACGGCGTGGCGATCCTGTCGAAATTCCCGCTGGAGGATGTAACACGCGGCCTGCCCGGCGATGCGGCGGATGAACAGGCCCGCTGGATCGAAGCCGTGGTCCTGTCCCCCCGCCCGATCCGGGTCTGCGGGCTGTATCTGCCCAATGGCAACCCCGCGCCGGGGCCGAAATATGACTACAAGCTCGCCTGGATGGCGCGGATGGAGGCGCGAGTCCGCGCCCTTCTGGCGACCGAGGAACCCTTCCTCTGCGCGGGCGATTACAACATCATCCCGCAGGCCGAAGATGCCGCAAGGCCAGAGGCTTGGACGGAGGATGCGCTCTTCCTCCCCGCCTCCCGCGCCGCCTTTCGCCGGATGCTGCACCTTGGCCTGACCGAGGCGTTTCGCGCCCGCGTCCAAGGCGGCGGGCATTACAGTTTCTGGGATTATCAGGCCGGGGCGTGGGAAAGGAACAACGGCATCCGCATCGACCACCTGCTCCTCTCCCCACAGGCGGCGGACCGCCTGCTCGATGTCGGCATCGACAAAGCCACCCGCGCGGGCGACAAGCCCTCAGACCATGTGCCCGTCTGGGCCATGCTCTCCGACTGACGCCTCAATAGAGCCCTGCCACTTTCGCCCTTAGCCTGACCAGTGCGAGGACGGTGTCGATGGTTGGGGTTGGGGTGTTGGTGAGTTGCCCCAGTTCCTGCACGCTGGCCACCAGTGCGTCGATTTCCATCGGGCGGGCGGCGAGGAGGTCTTGCAGCATCGAGGTGCGGTGTGCGCCGACGGCCGCGCCCCCGTCGATCCGGCGGTCCACGTCG
>JALOTC010000150.1 GCA_025458085.1 Cypionkella sp.
GGCCCCGCGGCCACGCCCACCGATCCCGGCTTTTGCGCCCGCGGCGGCAGCGGGTTCGAACACATCTGGTGCGCGGCTTCCGTCATGCCATAGCCCTCGATCACCGGCGCGCCAAAGACCTGCGCCAGTTCCACCATCACCTGCGGCGGCAGGCTGGCCGAGGAGGAGCGCAGGAAGCGCAGGCCCGCTTCCGCGATCACCTCTGTATTGCGCCCGGCCCGCGCGAGGATCGCCTGATGCATCGTCGGCACCGCCGTATACCAGGTGGGCCGCGCATCGCGCAGCCAGCCAAAGAACTTCAGCGCATCAAAGCCCGGCGCGCACCAGACCGAGGCCCCGGCGGCCAGCGAGGCAGTCACCGCCGCCACCAGCCCGGTCGAGGTCAGCGCAAGCGAGCGCCCGATATTGCCCGCCGAGGCCACAAGATTGGCCTGCGTCAAGGGCACGATCTTGGGCCGCGAGGTCGTGCCCGAGGTATGCAGGATCAGCGCCACATCCTCTGGCCCCGGGGCAGACGTATCAGGCGTGGCCCCGGTATGCCCCTCGGGCCGGAGCGTGAAGGCCCCCGCAGGCGCGCCCTCTGCCACGCCAAGCCGCAAAACCACCAACCCAAAGCGCCGCGCCGCCGCCAAGGCCGGGCCCTCATAACCCTCGGGCAGGATGATCGCGCGGGCCTTCAGATCCTCCAGATAAAAGGCAAATTCCTCCTCGCGATAGGCGGGATTAAGCGGCGCCGTCACCGCCGCCTGCGCCACCGTCACAAAAGCCGAGGCCATCTCGGGCCCATTGGGCAGCACAATCGCCACCCGATCCCCCCGCCCAACACCCGCCCCATGCAAGCCAGCCGCAACCTCCCCCGCCAAATCCCGCAAACCCCCATGCGTCAACCACCCACGTTCCGGCGCACCAAGAGCATGCGCGCTAGAGGCCGACAACAAAAACAACGCAGAAAGGGTAGTCATGTTGGGGTCCTTTCAAAGTGCGGCTTTAGCCAGCAGGCGGGGCTAGGCCGAATTCGGCGGCAAGTTCGGTCAGCGCCGCCAGAAGCGACGGGTGAAGGGCGATGCCCTCTGTCTCGCGCGCGGCGCGAAGGCTTTCGCGCCCCTCCCCCGGCAGGCGGATGGGCTCGTGACCGGGCAAAGGCGCGGCACTACGGAATTCCTCAAACACGCGGGCCGTGGTTGCGGCAAAAGTGGCAGGCTCGGTAAAGGCCGCGATGTCGATGGCGGCGACGAATTGGCCGGTATTGGTGGGGCTGGTGGTATCGGTGGTGAAATCGACCACATCCGCGCCAAAGGCCGCGCCATTCAGCACGCCCGCCAGAAGCCCAACAGCGACCGAGAGGCCAAAACCTTTCGGCCCGCCGATGGGCAGCATCAGCCCCTCCTTGTGGCGGGTGGGGTCGGTCAGGGGTTTGCCATCGCGCCCAACCATCCAGCCTTCGGGCATCGGCTCTCCCCGCTGGATCAGCGTCTTGATCTTGCCCATGGCGGCGACGGTGGTGGCCATATCCAGCACGAAAGGATCAGCCCCGCCCGAGGGCGCGCCGACCGCGATGGGGTTTGTGCCCAAAAGAAGGTCCATCCCCCCCCAAGGGGCGACATGGTTCGCGCTGCCCACAGCAGCGCAAAGGCCGATCATATTGGCCTTGGCCTGCGGGCGGACATAGAGCGCGGCAGGCCCCGCATGGTTGCCGCCCCGCACACCGACCCAACCAATGCCCGCTTCGCGCGCTTTTTGCATGGCAAGGTCAGTCGCCATCGCCATGGCGAGGTGGCCAAGCGCATTGCCCCCGTCGACCAAAGCCGTTGCGGCCGTTTCACGCAGAACAGAAGGCCGCCCCTTCGGATCGATCCCGCCATCGCGCAGGCGGTTGGCATATTGGCGCAGGCGGAACAAACCGTGGGTTTCATGGCCCAGTAAATCCGCCTCGACCATCAGGCGGGCGACGGTCTGCGCCTCCCCCACAGGGACGCCCAGCTTGCCCAGCACTTGCGCGACAAAGCCGCGCAAGACTGGTGCGGAAAGCGGCTTTGCCGTCATCGGCTCAGTCCATGCCCCGCATCACGCGGTCCTTGTGCCAGAACACCACGCGACGCTGGATATAGGACACAAGCAGGAACAGCGCGAGGCCGACGATGGACAGGTAAAGGATGAGCGAGAAAACCCGAGGCGTATTCAGTTGTGCGGCAGCCGTACGGATCAATTCGCCAAAGCCTTTGCCGCCGCCAAGGAATTCGCCCGTAATCGCCCCCGCCATGACCGAGACCGAGGCAATCTTCAGCCCGGTGAAGATTTGCGGCAGGCCTGCGGGCAGTTTCATCTTGACCAGCGTTTGCCACCGGCTTGCGCCCATCGTCTTGAACAGCATCCGGGCGTTGTGATCCGCAGCATGAAGCCCCGCCGCCGTGCCCACGACGATGGCAAAGGTCGCGATAAAGGCCGCAAGCGCCACCTTGCTTTCGATGCCAAAGCCAAGCCAAGCCACGAACAGCGGCGCAAAGGCTACTTTCGGCATCGTGTCGATTGCGACGAGATAAGGCATGATCGCCTTTTCGCCGAAAGACGTCTCTCCCACGATCACACCAAGGGTGAAGCCGATGGCGATGGCGAGCGCGAAGCCATAAACCACCTCTTTCAGCGTCAGCCAAAGCGCGGGCAGCATGTAGCCGCCGGTGAGAAGGTTATTGCCGACAAAAAGGATGTCGCGCCATGTCTCCCACGGGGTGGGCAGAATGATGGGCGAGACGAGGCCAAAGCGGGTGACAAGGTCCCAACAGGCCACGAATACCACGAAGACAAAGGCCATCTGCACCGGCGCGGGGACCCGATCAATCCAGGCTACTTCCTCGACCCAGACCGTGTCATCGGCGCTGTCGTTGCGCTGCTTTTCATGCATCTCGGTCACGCTCACAGGAAGGCCTCCTTGTCCAGACGGCTGCGGATACGTTCAACCAAAGCGCCGAATTTCGGCGTGGTGATCATGTCGAGCGTACGGGGGCGCGGAAGATCAATCTCGACCACCTCGGCGATACGGCCGGGGCGGGGTTTCATCACGTAGACCACATCGGACAGGATCACCGCCTCGGGGATCGAATGGGTCACGAGGAATGCGGTCGCCTCCCGCTCCATGCAGATGCGCTGCAACTCCATGTTCATGAATTCGCGCGAAAGTTCATCCAGCGCTGAGAAAGGTTCATCAAGAAGCAGCACGGCGGGTTCGGTAATGAGCATCCGGCAGATCGCCGCGCGCTGCGCCATCCCACCGGAAAGCTCATTCGGATAGACGTTTTCAAACCCCTTCAGCCCCACGATTTCAAGAAGTTGCGTGGCCTTTTCCCGCGCCTTGGCGGCGGCGGCCTTGCCATCGCGGATTTCGATGGGCAGAACGATGTTTTCCACCGTTGTGCGCCACGGAAACAGCGTCGCTTGCTGGAACATCATCCCGATGTCACGGCGGGGGCCGCGCACCGGTTTGTTTTGCAGAATGACCCGCCCCGAAGAGGGCGGGATCAGGCCGGACATGATTTTCAAAAGGGTGGACTTGCCGCAGCCACTGGACCCGATGACAGAGGAAAAGCTGCCCTTCGTAAGTGTCAGGGTCACGCCTTCCAGCGCCGTCACGGCGTTTCGGGCATAGGTTTTGCCGACCCCGGTCAGTTCATAGACGGGTTCCTTACGCTTTGACGACAGGTCAGTCACGGTGGCTGCGGCAGGCATCGATCAGTTGCTCCCGTTCACTTTAAGCGTGAAGTCATTGGTATAGACTGCTGTCAGATCCGGCAGCGGGCCAGACAGGTCGCCACCATCGATCGCCACCTGCTGCCATTCCTCCCAGACTTCCGGCGGCTGATAGCCAAGGCCGTTCGACATATCGACCGGCTCGGTCTTGGCGCGCACCGCATCAAAAAGCGCCGAGGCAAAGGCCGCATCTTCGCTTTCCTGCGGGTTGCCTGCGGCCAGATGGGCCAGAACTTTTTCGCGGTTGGCATCATCCATCGCGAAAGCATGGCCCCGCCAGATGGCGCGAACGAATTTCTCCACCAATTCGGGGTTCGAGCGGATCAGCTCACCCGAGGTGACAAAGCCATTGCCGAAGAAGCGCATATATTCGGGCGGCGTGATTTCGCGCACCGAGACGCCACGCTGGTTCAGGATCGCGGCATCTGCGGTAGAAGCGGAATAGGCCGCAATTTCGCCCGAGGAGAAGGCGGCGGAAGCCGGGCCGCCGTCGCCTACGGCGAGGAAGGTATAGTCAGTGTTTTCGGTCAGGCCGGATCCAGCCAGCACATTGCGGGCAAAACCTACTTCGGCGCCGTCGGCGGTGCCTACGCCCACGACTTGCCCCTTTAGATCGGCAGGAGCCTGCACCGCGCTGTCCGAGGGCACGACGAGGCCAAAGTTCGACCGGGCGGCGAAATTGTAGATGAACACGGCATCCACGCCACGTTCACGCGCAGCCAGAACCGGGCCGGGGCCGGGGCGGCCAAACTGCGCCTGCCCGGAGGACAGGGCTTGCAGCACGGCCGAGGATCCGTTGATCGCCTCGACCGTTACCTCCAGCCCTTCTTCGGCGAAATAGCCTTCGCCGATGGCCACAAAGACGTTGAAGGAGTTGATAGCCGAAGGGCTGGGCTGCACGAAGGTAACCTTCGTCATTTCCTGCGCCGCGGCCTGCCCGAGCCCGAAGGGCAGCGACAGGGCAAGCCCTGTCAGGGCGGTCGTGAACATGCGTCTGCTGATCATCTGTCTTCCTCCCAGAAGGTTTGGTCTTGGTTGGTCATTCCGGGCTCTTGTCGGCCCGTTTCATTCACGCGGCGCGGACCCGGTTCGCGAGCCGGCCGATCCCATCGATTTCGCAGGTCACCTCATCCCCATCCGTCAGGAAACGTGGCGGGGTCATCGCATAGCCCACACCCGAAGGCGTGCCGGTGGCGATGATATCGCCGGGTTCCAGCGTCAGCCCTTCTGACAGCGAGGCGATCAATGTCGGGATATCAAAGATCATTGCGGCGGTGCTGCTGTCTTGCCGTTTTTCACCATTGACCCAAAGCCTGATGCCAAGCGCCATCGGATCGGCCACGGCATCGGCGGTCACGATCCAAGGGCCGGTGGGGCCAGAGCCATCCAAGGCTTTGCCCTTGAAGAACTGCCCGCCATGGCGGCGCTGCACATCGCGGGCGGTGATGTCGTTCAGGATCGTATAGCCAAAGACATGGTCCATCGCACGGTCGCGCGGGATGTTGATGCCGGCCTTGCCGAT
>JALOTC010000151.1 GCA_025458085.1 Cypionkella sp.
GCGGCAGAGGCGATGCAGCGCGATTTGATGCATACCTATGCCGCCAGCTATGGCGAGACGCTGGTGAAGCTGCGCCTGCCTGCCGCCCTGCCCTTTATCTTTAACGGGTTGAAGATTGCGACGACCCTTGCCCTGATCGGGGCGATTGTTGCGGAATTTTTCGGCTCTCCCACCCGCGGGATGGGGTTTCGGATTTCGACGGCGGTCGGATCGCTTGCCCTGCCGATGGTCTGGGCGCAGATTTGTGTGGCGGCCCTTGCGGGCACGGCGTTTTATGGATTGGTGGCTGCGGTCGAACGCCGGGCCACTTTTTGGCACCCGTCGCAAAGAGGGCGGGGTTAACAACGCAGGCGCAGGATCAGCTGCGGTTGCAGTTGAAATGGGTCACGCAGGCCCAGTTCGCGGGCTATTATGTGGCCGAAGCCAAGGGGTTCTTTGAGGAGGAGAACCTTGATGTGACCATTCTGCCGGGTGGCCCCGATATCGCGCCCGAGCAGGTGATTGCAGGCGGTGGCGCGGATGTGATCACCACATGGATGCCCGCCGCTTTGGCCGCGCGGGAGCGGGGGGTGCCGCTGGTCAATATCGCGCAGCCGTTCAAGGGGCAGGGTCTGAGCTTTGTCTGCCGCAAGGATGCGGGCGTGGAGACGACCGCCGATTTCCCCGGCAAGACGCTGGGCGTGTGGTTCTTTGGCAATGAATATCCGTTCTATGCCTGGATGGCGAAGCTGGGCCTTGCGACCGATGGCAGCGAAGGCGGTGTGACGGTTCTGAAGCAGGCCTTTGACGTGGAGGCGCTGCTGAATGGGCAAGCGGCCTGCATCAGCGTGATGACCTATAACGAATATGGGCAGGTGCTGGATGCGGGACTGACGCCCGAGCAGTTGACCTTCTTCTCTTACGCCGATCAGGGCGTGAAGGTGATGGAGGACGGGCTTTATGTGCTGGAAAGCGCGTTGGCGGACCCGGCCTTTGAGGACAAGATGGTGCGCTTCGTGCGTGCGAGCATGAAGGGCTGGAAATATGCCGAGGCCAACCCGGCAGAGGCCGCGCAGATCGTGGTGGATGCCGACCAGACCGGTTTGCAGACGCTGGAGCACCAGACCTATATGATGGGCGAAGTGGCGAAGCTGACCGCAGGGTCGAACGGGGCGCTGGACCCGGCAGATTTTGCGGCAACGGTCGAGGCGCTTTTGGCGGCGGTATCGCCCGAGAACCCGGCGATCACCAAGGCGCCGGATGCGGCGGCCTTTACCAATGCAATCACGGATAAGGCCTTGCAGTAAGCGCGGCTTTTGACGGAAAGACAGGGGGCCTTCGGGCCCCCTTTTGCTGTCTGCGGGCTGCGCCCGTGCCTTTTTTGAAGGAGGGGGCTCCGCGCGTGCCTCGTTCGAAGGAGGGGGCTCCGCCCGTGCCTTGTTCGAAGGAGGGGGCTCCGCCCCCTGGCCCCTGCGGGGCCACCCCCGGAGTATTTGGGCCAAGATGAAGGGGATGGGGCGCTTTTCTGGGCTATTCGAAATGGTGGCGCAGGCGGCGGACCATGAGCCAGACCGCGAGGATGACGAGGGGGGTGAGGCCCACCATCGTCATTTCCTTGGACAGGCCGAGGGCATTGGCCAGCGGATAGGCGACATAGCCCGCGAGCGAGACGGCATAATAGCTGATGGCGACGACGGAGAGCCCTTCGACCGTGCGTTGCAGGCGCAGTTGCAGGTCGGCGCGGCGGTCCATGCTTTCCAGAAGCATCTGGTTTTGCGCGCTGCGTTCCACATCGACGCGGGTGCGCAGGAGTTCTGCGGCGCGGGTGGCGCGGTCGGCCATGGCCTTGAGCCGCGCCTCGGCCGATTTGACGGTGCGCATGGCGGGATCATAGCGGCGCATCATGAATTCGGCGAAGGTCTGGCGCCCCTCGAGCCTTTGTTCGCGCATGACGCTGATGCGTTGGGTCACGATCGCCTCGTAAGCGGCGGTCGCGCCGAAGCGGAAGGTGTATTTGACCGCGAGACTTTCGAGTTCGGAGGAGATCTGGAGGAGGTCGTGCAGCGCCTCTTCGGGGCGGCGTTCGGCGGTGTCGAGCGCGGTGACGAGGTTCGAGAGCCGCGGGTCCAGGCTGTTGAGCCGTTCGGACAGGCTGCGGGCGCGCACAAGGCCCAGCATGGACATGGAGCGGTAGGTTTCGACCTCGCACAGGCGTTGGACGATGCGGCCCACGCGGCGCGCGCCGGTGCCGGGGCGGACAAAGACCGCGCAGCGCATGTGGCCTGCCGGGTCGATGCGGAAATCGCAGGCGACGATGGCCGCGCCATCGACCACGCGGCTGACGGCGAGGCTTTCGCCCACGAACCACTCTTCGAGCTTGGCGAGGATTTCGGCATCCTCCTCGGGCATATATTCGACACGGATGAGGAGCGAGACGAGGCGTTTACCGGGGGCGGCGGCGAGCCAGTCTTCGGGGAACACCTCGGCCTCTGCCGGGTCAAAGGGGCGGGGCGAATTGCCCTTGCCGAAGGCGGTGTAGGTGACGAATTCGGTATGGCTTTCCCATTTCAGGGCGTGTTTGCCGATGGGGCCGGAGAAATGCGTGGCCTCGGGCTGGGGGTGGACGCTGCCGTGGCGGTCGAGCAACGACAAGAGATGGGCGCGGTCCAGCGCGCGATCGCGGTTGGCGGCATCCAAAGGTTCCTTGATCGCGAGATAGACCGCGTGGCAGGGCACCTCGAGCGCCGGGAAGGGCCGGGCGTGGAGTTCGTTGACGATGGCATAGCGCTGCGGGTGATCGGCGATGATGGGCATGGGGTTCCCTGCGGCTTGGGCCTTGGCTTTTCCAAGACTTAGGCCGGAGTTGCGGCAGGCGAAAGGGAATTGGCGGAATACTTGGGTATGCCGCAGGGCTGTTGCCGGAATGCATTGGCCCCGCGCCGGGGGGCGCGGGGCCAATGGGGTGGCTTCAGGCGATCTGCGTCAGTCGATCATCGGCAGAAGCGCGTCGATCGACTTCTTGGCATCGCCATAGAACATCCGCGTGTTTTCCTTGTAGAACAGCGGATTTTCGATGCCGGAATAGCCCGTGCCTTGGCCGCGCTTGGACACGAAGACCTGCTTGGCCTTCCAGCATTCCAGAACCGGCATCGGCGATGGGGCTGTTCGGGTCTTCTTGCGCGGCGGGGTTCACGATGTCATTCGAGCCGATGACGATGGCCACATCCGTTTCGGGGAAGTCCTCGTTGATTTCGTCCATTTCCAGAACGATGTCGTAGGGGACCTTCGCCTCGGCCAGAAGCACGTTCATATGGCCCGGCAGGCGGCCCGCGACGGGGTGGATCGCGAAGCGGACGTTCTTGCCCTTGGCGCGGAGCTTGCGGGTCAGTTCGGAAACCGACTGCTGCGCCTGCGCCACGGCCATGCCATAGCCGGGGATGATGATGATGCTGTCGGCTTCGTTCAGCGCGGCGGCAACACCTTCGGCGTCGATGGCGATTTGTTCGCCGGTGACTTCCATCTGCGGGCCGGAGGTGCCGCCGAAGCCGCCCAAGATCACGCTGATGAACGAACGGTTCATCGCCTTGCACATGATGTAGGAGAGGATCGCACCCGAGGAACCGACCAGCGCGCCGACCACGATCAGGAGGTCATTGCCAAGCGAGAAGCCGATGGCCGCAGCCGCCCAGCCGGAATAGCTGTTCAGCATCGACACGACCACGGGCATATCGGCGCCGCCGATGCCCATGATGAGGTGGTAGCCGATGAAAAGCGCCAGCAGCGTGAGCAGGATCAGCGTCCAGCTTCCGGCATCGCCCAGATACATCCCGGCCAGCACGACCGAACCCACGGCAGCAGCGGCGTTCAGGAGGTGACCGCCGGGAAGCTGCTTGGCCGCCGAGTTCACCTTGCCCGCCAGTTTGCCGTAAGCAATGACCGATCCGGTAAAGGTGACCGCGCCGATCCAGATGCCCAGCACCAGCTCGATCCGCAGGATGGTGATTTCAACGGCGGTTTTCTTGGCGATCAGCGCGCCGAAGCTGGAGATTGCGCTGAGTGCAGGATCGCAGCTGTCGATGCCTGCGCCCGCCAGCATATTGGCCACATCGCTGATCTGGATATCGGCGTTGAAGCCGATGAACACGGCGGCAAGGCCCACGAGGCTGTGCATGATGGCCACAAGTTCGGGCATCTGGGTCATCTGGACCTTGGTGGCCAGTTGATAGCCCACGATGCCGCCCATGGCGATGAGGATCAGGCTGACAACCCAGAGGCCCGCGCCGGGACCCATGAGCGTGGCGATGATGGCGATGGCCATGCCCACGATGCCATACCAGACCGCGCGCTTGGCGCTTTCCTGCCCGGAGAGGCCCCCGAGGCTCAGGATGAACAGGACTGCCGCAACCGCATAGGCGGCAAAGGTGAAACCGAAATCCATTGGTCCCGTCTCCTTACGATTTCTGGAACATGGCGAGCATGCGCCGTGTCACAAGGAAGCCGCCGAAGATATTGACGGCACACATCAAAACGCCCAGCGCGGCCAGAAGCGTGATGAGCAGGTTGCTTGACCCAATCTGGATCAGCGCGCCGAGGATCACGATGGAGGAGATCGCATTGGTCACGGCCATCAGCGGCGTGTGGAGCGAGTGCGAGACATTCCAGATGACCTGGAAGCCGATAAAGACCGACAGCACGAAAACGATGAAATGCTGCATGAAGCTTGGCGGGGTCACAAGGCCCGCGGCAAGGATCAGCGCGCCGCCCACGGCGAGGAGTGTGACCTGCTGTTTGGTCTGCGCCTTGAAGGCTGCGGTTTCCTGCGCGCGGCGTTCTTCCGGCGTCAGTTCCTTGACCTTTTCCTTGGGTTTGGCGGCGGCGATGGCCTGAACCTTGGGGGGCGGCGGCGGATAGGTCACCGCGCCCTGATGGGTGACGGTGGCGCCCCGGATCACGTCATCTTCCATATTGTGGTTGATGACGCCATCTTTGCCGGGCGTGAGGTCCGTCAGCATGTGGCGGATGTTGGTGGCGTAAAGCGTGGAGGCTTGCGCTGCCATCCGGCTGGGGAAATCGGTATAGCCCACGATGGTCACGCCATTGGGGGTGACGATCTTTTGGTCCGGCACCGTCAGGTCGCAGTTGCCGCCGCGTTCGGCGGCGAGGTCCACGATGACGGAGCCCGGCTTCATCATCTGGACCATATCTTCGGTCCAGAGTTTGGGCGCGGGGCGGCCGGGGATCAGCGCGGTGGTGATGACGATATCCATCTCTGGCGCGAGTTCGCGGAACTTGGCCAGTTGCTTTTCGCGGAATTCCGGCGAGGACGGGGCCGCATAGCCCCCTGTGGCCGCGCCATCCTGCTTTTCCTCGAATTCCAGGAAGACGAAATTCGCGCCCATCGATTCGATCTGTTCGGCCACTTCGGGGCGGACGTCAAAGGCGTTGACGATGGCACCAAGGCTGACGGAGGTGCCGATGGCGGCAAGGCCAGCCACGCCCGCGCCGACGATCAGCACTTTGGCGGGGGGCACTTTGCCGGCGGCGGTCACTTGGCCTGTGAAGAAGCGGCCGAAGTTATTTCCCGCCTCGATCACCGCGCGGTAGCCCGCGATATTGGCCATGGAGGAGAGCGCATCCATCTTTTGCGCGCGCGAGATGCGGGGGACCATGTCCATCGCCACCACGGTCGCGCCCTGTTCGGCCACTTGCTTGAGCAAAGCCTCGTTCTGGGCGGGCCAGAAGAAGGAGATCAGGGTCTGGCCCTTGCGCAGGAGCGCGGCCTCAGCCGCCTCCGGCCCGCGGACTTTGACCACCACATCGGCGGCGGCATAGAGGGCTTTGGCATCGGCCACCACCTCGACCCCTGCGGCCTGATAGAGCGCGTCGGAGAAGCCGGCCTTGAGGCCCGCGCCCGATTCGATCACGCAGCTATGGCCAAGCTTCTGAAGTTGGGTGGCGGAGTCCGGCGTCATGGCGACGCGGTTTTCGCCCTCGAAAATCTCTCTCGGTGCCCCGATCTTCACTGTCTCTCCCCCGTGTTTTCCGGTGATGGATGGAGCGTCCGGGCCAAAGGCGCGGTCGCGTCTGCGGCCCAATTAGCAGGGCGCAACAAAATTTCAATCAGGAATGGCATTTTGGGGCCAGTCCAAAAGGCGGGATGCGGCTTGGCGGTCACCGCCCGCGCCCGAACCAGCGCCCGGTGCGGGCGGCGTAGCGGTCGTAATCCGCGCCGAAGAGGCGGCGGAGGCGGGATTCCTCATCCAGAATGAAGCGGTGCTGGATGAGCGCGATGAAGGCGATGAGGAGAGGCACGCCATGGGGCACATCCCACCACAGGATCGCGCCTGCAAGGATCAGCGCATCGGCGAGGTAGATCGGATTGCGCGAGAGGCGAAAGACGCCGGAGGTGACGAGGGCGGCAGGGTCGTTCTTGGGAATAACGGTGGTGCGGCGGGCCAGCATGTGCAGCGCGGCGGCGGCCATGAGGATCAGCCCCGCGCCCGCGAGGGCCGCGCCGAAGAGGCCCGCCGAAGGGCCGAAGAGGCCCCAAGGCACCAGCGCATCCAGAAGCCAGACAAGGCCAAGCGCCATCGCGAGCCAGACGGGCGGCAGGTCCAAAGGCCCCGGCAGTTTTCCCATATGAACCTCTCTCCCGTCCTGCGGCGCAGGACAACGGCGGGCAGAGTGTTTCCATTCCGCGGGGGATTCAAGCGGGCTTTGGGCGGGCTTTGTGCGGGTTTTGCGCAGGGTATGGTGCGTGGCTTGCGTCTGCGCGCGGGGCGGTGCAGCCTGTGGGGCAAGAGGGAGACAGAGATGACCACCGATTTTACCGCGACCCGCGCCCAGTTTCACCTGCCCGAGGGGGTGATCTATCTTGACGGCAATTCGCTTGGCCCCCTGCCCCGCGCTGCGGCCGCGCGCGTGGCGCGCACGGTGACCGCGGAATGGGGCGAGATGCTGATCCGGGGCTGGAATGCGGCGGGCTGGATGGACCAACCGCGCCGTCTTGGCGACCGGATCGGGCGGTTGATCGGGGCGGAGCCGGGCAGCGTGGTGCTGGGGGATACGCTGTCGATCAAGGTCTATCAGGCGCTGGCCTCGGCGCTTGAGATGGTGCCGGAGCGGCGGGTGATCCTGTCGGATACCGGGAATTTCCCGTCGGACCTTTACATGGCGGATGGTTTGGTGCGCACGCTTGGCCAAGGCTATGCCCTGCGTACGGTGGCACCCGAGGAGATCGCGGCAGCGATCGACGAGAGCGTGGCGGTGCTGATGCTGACCGAGGTGGATTACCGCACGGGGCGCAAGCATGACATGGCCGATCTGACCGCGCGCGCCCATGCGGCAGGCGCGATCACGGTCTGGGATCTGGCCCATTCGGCGGGGGCCTTGCCGGTGGATCTTGCCGGATGCCGCGCGGATTTCGCGGTGGGCTGCACCTATAAATACCTCAATTCCGGCCCCGGAGGCCCGGCCTTCATCTATGTGGCCCCGCGCCATGCGGCACGCGCGCGGCCCGCGCTTTCGGGCTGGCTGGGGCATGAAGCGCCCTTTGCCTTTGACATGGACTATCGCCCCGGCGCGGGGGTGGAGCGGATGCGGGTCGGCACGCCGCCCGTTTTGCAGCTCGCCGCGCTTGAGGCGAGCCTTGAGATCTGGGACGGGGTGGATATGGCCGATCTGCGCGCCCGGTCGCTGGAATTGTCAGAGGCCTTTCTGTCGGGGGTGGAGGCGGCTTGCCCCGATCTGCTGCTCGCCAGCCCGCGCGCGGGGGCAGAGCGGGGCAGTCAGGTCAGTTTCCGCCATCCACAGGGCTATGCGATCATGCAGGCGCTGATTGCCGAAGGGGTGATCGGCGATTTCCGCGCACCCGATATCCTGCGCTTTGGCTTTACCCCGCTTTACACGACGATGGAGGAGGTGAGGGCCGCCGTCGGCATCCTTGCCCGGATCATGGCCACGGGGTCTTGGGACCGGCCCGAATTCCACCGCCGCGCCGCCGTGACCTGAGGCAGGACGCCGCCGCCTGCGACCATGCTTTGACGCAGGCGCAAGGGCGGGATAGGCTTGGCCGAACGATTGGCGGGGGGGTCCCCGCATGAGGATGTGACGCATGAGACTTTCCCTGATCGGCCCCGGCCTGTGCATCATCGCGCTGCTTGGTCTTTCGGCCTGTGTGCCGACGACCACGGCCTCTACCGCCTCGGCCCCGGCGGCCCCGGCGGTGGCCCCGGCAGAGGAGGCCTATCTGTCCACCTCGGACCGGGGGTTCACGGTGCCTGCCGTGCCGGTCGAGAAGATCCCGCCGCAGTTCCGGCGGCAGGTCGTGGATTTCGAGACGACCGAAGCGCCGGGGACGATCATCGTCGATCCCTCATCAAAATTTCTGTATTTCGTGACCGGCAAGAACAAGGCGATCCGCTATGGCGTGTCGGTCGGCCGTGCGGGGTTTGAATGGCATGGTGTGGCGGATGTGACGAACCGCCGGGCTTGGCCCACCTGGACCCCGCCGCCCGAGATGATCGACCGCGATCCAAAGCTGGCGAAATGGGCCAATGGCCAACCTGGTGGGCCGTCGAACCCGCTTGGCGCACGGGCGCTCTATCTGACCACGAATGGCCGGGATTACGGCTATCGCATCCACGGCACGCCGGATTGGTGGTCGATTGGCAAGAATGCCTCGTCCGGCTGTATCCGGATGATCCATCAGGATGTGATCGACCTGTATGAGCGGGTGCCGGACGGGGCCAAGGTGATCGTGTTGACGCGGGATGGGCAGATGCCTTCGGGGCTGAAACTGCCGCCGCCGCAGCCGGCTGCCCCCCTGATGCAAGGCACGACCCCGGCCCAGCCTGCGGCTGCGGTCACGCCTCAGAGCCTGACGACGCCGACCTTGCCCGCCGCCCCCATCCTGCCCGGGGCAAGCGCGCCTGCGGTGGTGGTGCCCAATGCGCCGGTGTCAGGGGCTTCGACCACAGGGCCAAGCGCAACGGTCACCCCTACGCCAGCGGCACCTTTGGCCGGTGCGGCACCAGTTGTGACCCCGGTGGTCACCCCTGCGCCTGTTGCACCTGCCATTACGCCTTCGGCTGTGGCCCCTGCGGCTGCCCCAGTGACGACCGCGCCCGCGCCGGCAGCCTGCCCGGTGCCCTTGATCAACGGCACCTGCCCGCAAAACTAAACGGGGGCCGGTTGGCCCCCTTCTCCTTTGCCCCTTCATCTTGGCACAAATACTCCGGGGGAGGCCCCGCAGGGGCGAGGGGGCAGCGCCCCCTCTCTGCCCTCACCCCTCGCCGAGCCAGCGATCATAGTCGCTGACAAGCAGATGGGTCGGGGCCTCGTCCTCCTCGATCTCTGCAAAGCGGCCGATGGGGTCGACAAAGATATTATCGGTCAGATCGTCGTTGACGGTGGAGACTTCGCCGATCAGCACATCGCCGCCTTCCCCCCAGAAGGCGTGCCAGTCACCGGGCAGAAGCGTCACGCTTTCGCCGGGGGCGAGGCGGAGTTTTTCGCCGGGGGCGTAAGCGCGGTCGATCCCGTCGCAACGGACAAGGCCGCCGCGATCGGGGGAAAAGCGGCCCTGATCGTCTGAGCCGTAAAGTTCGACAACCAGCGTGGCCCCGCCGCGATTGATGATATCTTCGGCCTTGATCACATGGGTATGCATGGGCGAGAGCTGATCTTGTCGCGAAATCAAGAGCTTCTCGGCATAGCACATGCCGCCGCCGCGCTGGAGGTCCGCAAGCAGGCCGTTGCGCAGGGTAAAGAGGAACAGGCCCATCTGGTCAAACCGGCCCTGCCCGTAATCGGTGATGTCCCAGCCGCAGCGGCCCTCGATCACGCGGCGGGCGATGGGGGCTTTGGCGCGAAACTCCTCGGGCGACCAGTTGGCGAAGGGCGGCAGGACAAAGCCGTAGCGGCGGATCATCTCCTCGGCCTCGGCCATGATCTGGTTGATGCGGCTGCGTTTCATCGGCGGGCTCCTCCCCTGTTTGCGGCATTAGACAAGAGGCGGCGCGCCGTTCAAGCCGGTTTTGCCAAGAAAGCGCCAGACCAGCAGCCCCCCCGCAAGGCCCAGCGCCATGACAAAACCCGCCCAGACCCCGGAAGGCCCCATGCCGAGGGGATGGGCGAGCAGCCAGCCCAAGGGCAGGCCAAGGCCCCAATAGCCAAGGGTGGAGACGAGCGCGGGAAAGCCCGTGTCGGACAGGCCGCGCAGCGCCCCCGTCATGGTGGATTGCACGCCATCCATCACTTGGGCCACGGCAAAGACAAAGAAGATCGCGGCGGCATAGGCGATCACCGCCGCGGCCTCGGCCCCCGTATCGCGGCCCAACAGGGTGCGGGCGATGGTCTCTCCGCCAAGGCCGAGGATCAGGGCCGCGAGCGAGAGCCAGAGCGAGACAAGGGCCAGCGCGGCAAAGGCGATGGGGCGTAGGGCCGCGCCCTCGCCCGCGCCGCGGGCCTGTGCCACGCGGATCGCCACCGCGCCTGCCACGCCAAGGGGGACCATATAGAGCAGACCCGCCACCGACATGGCCAATTGATTGCCCGCCAGCGCCAAGGCCCCAAACGTGCCGATCATCAAGGTGCCCACCGCCATGGCCCCGGTTTCGGCCACATACATGAGCCCCAAGGGCGCGCCTTCGCGCAAGACGCCCAAGACCTCGCTCCCGTCCAAGCGGCGGCGCAGGCGCAGGCGGCGCAGGGAGGGGGCAAAGCGCCAGAAGGCCCAAGCAGCCAGCAAGGCCACGGATTCGGCCACGAGCGAGGCGATCCCGGCCCCGGTCAACCCGAGTTGCGGCAAGGGGCCAAGGCCCCAGATCAGCGCATAGTTGAGCGGCACATTGACCACGACCCCAAGGAAGGCAAAGCCCGCGCCAAGCCAGGGACGCTCCACCGCCTCGAAGGTCGCCTTGAACACGGTGAGGACCGAGAAGGGCAGCATCAGCACCGACATGGCGACCCAATAGGGGAACATGATCGCCAGCACCTCGGGCGGTTGGCCAAGGAGGGGGAGAAGCGGCCAGAGGGCGAGCATCACGCCCGCGCCCAAGGCCCCCACGCCCCAGCCGAGCGCAAGCCCCCCGCGCAGGATGGCGGGGATGCGGCGGCCCTGCCTTGCGCCAAAGGCCGTACCGACGCGCACGGAAAGCGCCGACAGAAGGCCATAGATCGCAGCATAGAGGATCACCGCCACAGCGGTGGTGATCCCCACCGCTGCCAGCGGCAAGGGGCCAAGCGGCGCGAGCATCACCGAATCTGTCACGCCCAGCAGGGTGGAAGCCCCCAGCCCCGCCACGATCGGCAC
>JALOTC010000021.1 GCA_025458085.1 Cypionkella sp.
CGTTACATGGCGGTCGAAGGGGCGAATGGCCTGATCGCCGCCATTGCCGATGCTCATTCCTTGGAACAGGCGGGCGACAAAATTCTTCGCCCGCTTGCCGATGGCCCATTGGGAAGCCTCGCTGCCCCCTATAGGGGCCTCATCGCGCTGGATGGCAATCTGACGACCCAACTTCTGGCCCAGATCGCGACCTCGCCGCTCTTTGCCGACGCCGATCTGCGCGTGGCCCCCGCCAGCCCCGGCAAGGCCGAAAGGCTCATCCCGCTTCTCGCCCATCCTCGCGCCACGCTTTACGTGAACCTCGAGGAAGCCAACCTCATCGCGCGGGCCGAGGCGAAGGATGCCGCCGAAGGGGCAAAGGCGCTGCTTGCGCGCGGCGCGTCCCGCGTCCTCGTTACCGATGGCGGGCGCATGGCGGCAGAGGGGCGTGCAGGGCAGGGGGTCATCACCGGCACACCGCCCCACGTGCTCGTTACCCGCGTCACAGGCGCGGGCGATACATTCATGGCGGCCCATATCGTCGCCGAACGGCGCGGGGCCCGAAGTCGCCAAGGCCCGCTCTGAGGGCGCGCCCCTCGTCGCGCTCGAATCCACGATCATCACCCACGGCATGCCTTGGCCGCAGAATGTGGAAACCGCGAGAAGGGTCGAGGCAGAGGTGCGCGCCGCAGGCGCGGTGCCCGCCACCATCGCCATCATGTCGGGCCGCATCCACATCGGCCTGACAGAGGCAGAACTCGATTCCTTGGGGCAGGCGAAGGGCGTGGCCAAACTCAGCCGCGCCGATCTTGCCGCTTACAGCTTTGACATTTCCGCTGACCTGAAGGAACTCGCCCAGACCCCGGTCACCGTTGTTGCCGCCGGGGCCAAGGCGATCCTTGATCTGCCCAAAACACTTGAAGTCCTCGAAACCGAAGGCGTCCCCGTCATCGCTTATGGCCAAGACGACTTCCCCGCCTTCTGGTCGCGCGCCTCTGGCCTCATGGCCCCCTTGCGGATGGATAGCCCCGCCCAGATCGCCGCTGCGCATCTGATGCGCGAAAGCCTCGGCCTTCCGGGCGGTCAACTCGTCGCCAATCCGATCCCGGTGGAGGCAGAGATTTCGCGCGCCGAAATCACCCCGGTGATCGAGACAGCCCTGGCCGAAGCGGCGGCACAGGGCATCAGCGCCAAGGCCGTGACGCCCTTCCTCCTCCAGCGCATCTTTGAACTGACGAAAGGCCGCTCGCTCGCCGCCAATATCGCGCTCGTCCTGAACAACGCCCGCCTCGCCGCCGCCATCGCGCGCGACATCGCGGCGGCACAGCGCGGCTAGGGCAGGGCCCGCGCGCGTCTGTACGGGGGGTGTACAGGGGGTGTACACAGGGTGACAGCCCGAAAACGCCCCGAAACACCGCCGAAACCCTCTTGCAACTCCCCCCCATCCCCTGTATCGCGACCCCACTTCACAGGCGGGTGCGGGCCTTGGGGGGAGACATCCCTCACGGTCCACCGGTTGGGCGAAAGCCTGAAAACACCCGCCAAGGCGCAAACCGGAAAGGAATAGGACATGGCGCTCCCCGAGTTTTCCATGCGTCAGCTGCTTGAAGCTGGCGTTCACTTTGGCCACCAGACCCAGCGCTGGAACCCGAAGATGGCAGAGTTCATCTACGGCGACCGCAACGGCATCCACATCATCGATCTGACGCAAACCGTCCCGATGCTGGACCAAGCGCTCAAGGTCGTGCGCGATACGGTTGCCAAAGGTGGCCGCATTCTCTTTGTCGGCACCAAGCGTCAGGCCCAGAAACCCGTCGCCGAAGCCGCTGAAAAATGTGCACAATATTACATGAACCACCGCTGGCTGGGTGGTACGCTGACCAACTGGAAAACCGTTTCCCAGTCGATCCAGCGCCTCAAGCAGATCGATGAACTGCTGGCCGCCGGTGGCGAAGGTCTGACCAAGAAAGAGCGTCTGAACATGGAACGCGATCAGGCGAAGCTTCAGGCTTCGCTGGGTGGCATCCGTGAAATGGGCGGCCTGCCGGACCTGATCTTCGTGATCGACGTTGGCAAGGAAGACCTCGCCATTCTGGAAGCCAAAAAGCTTGGCATCCCGGTTGTGGCCGTGGTTGACACCAACTGCTCGCCCAAAGGCGTGGATTACGTGATCCCCGGCAACGACGACGCCGCTCGCGCCATCTCGCTCTACTGCGACCTGATCGCCCGCGCAGCCCTCGATGGCATGTCGGCCCAGATGGGCGCCGCTGGCGTTGACATTGGCGCCTTGGAAGAAGCGCCCGAGGAAGAGGCCGTGGCAGAGGCCTGATCGGCCTGTTGCCAGATCTTTACACGGCGGGGGTAATGCCCCGCCGAACCCATTGAGAATTCAGGAGTCTGAAATGACGATCACCGCACAGATGGTGAAGGAACTGCGCGAATCCACCGGCGCAGGCATGATGGACGCGAAGAAAGCGCTGACCGAAACCAACGGCGACATGGAAGCCGCCGTGGACTGGCTGCGCACCAAGGGCCTCGCCAAGGCCGCCAAGAAGGCCGACCGCGTCGCGGCAGAGGGCCTGATCGGCGTGGCCGTGACGACCGGCAAGGGCGTCGCGATCGAGATCAACTCGGAAACCGACTTCGTCGCCAAGAACGCCGATTTTCAGGCTCTTGTGCGCGATATCGCCAATGTGGCGCTGACCACCGGCGATTCGATCGAAGTGGTCAAGGCCGCCCATCTGAACGGCAAGACCGTTGAGACGGTGCTGCAAGAAGCCATCGCCCGCATCGGCGAAAACATGAACTTCCGCCGGATGCATGTGCTGGAAGGCTCGACCGTTGTGTCCTATGTCCACAACGCTGCCGCCGATGGCATGGGCAAGATCGGCGTTCTGGTCGCGCTGAATGGCCCGGCCGAAGCTGCTCAAGCGATTGGCAAGCAATTTGCGATGCACATCGCCGCAACCTCGCCCCTGTCGCTGTCCGAAGCCACGATGGATCCGGCCGTGGTGGAGCGTGAATTGGCCGTGCAAACCGCCAAGGCCTTGGAAGAAAACGCCTCTTCCGCCAAGCCCAAGCCCGAGCAGGTGATCCACAACAACATCATCCCGGGCCGGATGAAGAAATTCCTCGCCGAGAACACGCTTCTGGGTCAGGCCTTCGTCATCAACCCCGACCTGACGGTGGAACAAGCCGCCAAGGAAGCGGGTGTGGAAATCACCGGCTTTGCCCGTGTCGCCGTGGGCGAAGGCGTGGAAAAGAAAACCGAAGATTTCGCCGCCGAAGTGGCCAAGGCGCTTCAGGGCTGATCAGGTCCCCGCCGCTGTAGCGGCCTGTGCCAGCCAAGATGGGGCGGTCTTTGGACCGCCCTTTTTTCTTACCCTGACGGAAAAGGCCGGTCAGGTACAGCACCCGACCGGCCTGATACTCTCCTCGGGCATCAATCCCTTGGTTCCCACTCGTTACGCATCCCGCGAACAGCGCGGCACAAGGGCGGAACGGGGCGAGCTGTCTTGGCACCGCTCCGGGGGAAGTACGGTGGAAACCCACCGCATCTGCCCCGCGTTCCGATCGCGGGTTACGCCATTCCCGGAACAGCTGAATGTTGCACGGCTTCAGAGAAGGCTAGAAGTCTGGAATTCCATACCTGACTTCAGGCAAGGCTTTGTGGCCGTTGGAAGATCAGGTTCATCAAGGCGGCCTTGGCCACGGCCTGTGCAGTCGTCTCTACCCCAAGCGCCTCGCGCGCGAGGCGGAGATGTTTTTCGACCATGGCTGCCGAGACATCCATCAACAGCGCCACATCCTGCGCCGTCTTTCCATCGGCCACCCATTCCAGCGCCTGTCGCTGCCGCTCCGTAATTTTGCGCTCTCCCGGCGGTTGGGGCAGCAGGATGATGCGCAGATGCATCATATGCGCCACCGCCACAATCGCATCCCGATGTGCGGCAAAAATCTCGTCCACCTGCGCATGGCTGATGCCCGGATCTGCGATCAGGCTCAGCGCCCCCTTCGAACGGGCACTGTTTCCGGGAAAACTGACGGAAAGGCCGGCCTTGATGCCCATGGCGGCATTGATCTCTACCGCTTCACGTTCTTCTGGCGGCAAAAGACCGGCGTCGTAGGCTTCCTTGACCCAACCCCATGTGCGCGCCCCGACATTGGCGACAGCCCAGCGGTAAACGGGTGTGCGGGCGAAAAAGCCTTTGTCGAAATAGCGCTGCGCGTAGTCGGCCCGGCCTGTGGTCAAAAAGATTGCATCGGCCGGGTCACCCATCCCGTCGCTTCGCAGGAAACGGGTAAAGCCATAATTGGCACGGGAAAACCCAAGATCGCGATAGAAACCGGCTGCAAGGGACCAGACATCGGCGATGGAGCCCCCTTCGGCGATCCGGCTCAAAAGCGGCAGAACGTCAGACATATGACACCTTTACTCAGCCGCAAAGACAGGCCCGCCGGGCTTGTCTCGCGTCTGTTCGGCTGTTCTAACCTGCATCGGCCAAAGGGTCAAAGAATCGTCAGCCGATGGGGCAAGGTGATGCAGGTGGATGTCGTAGTGGTTGGTGGCGCGGTGATGGGGGCATCCTGCGCCTATTGGCTGACCGCGATGCGCCCCGGACTTTCAGTTCTGGTGGTGGAACAGGACCCCAGTTTTGCCCGCGCCTCCACCGCGCTTTCGGTCGCCTCCATCCGGCAACAGTTCACCACCGCCGTGAACGTGCAAATATCCCGCTTTGGCATTGAATTCATACGTCATTTCAAGGACCGGATGGGGCTTCATCTGGGCTTGAAGGAGAATGGCTATCTGTTCCTGTCGCAGACGGAGGAAGGCGCGCGCACCCTTGCCGATGTGGCGCGCATGCAGCAGGCAGAGGGGGCGGCGACCGAGGTCTGGTCGCCCGATCAGATCGCCGCGCGCTTCCCTTGGCTTTATGTAGCGGACCTGACCGCCGGAAGCTTTGGCCCGCGCGATGAAGGCTGGTTCGATAATATGGGCCTCCTGTCCGGCTTTCGCAGCATGGCCCGGCAACAGGGGGCGACCTTTGTCACAGACCGTGTTACGGGGCTTGCGGTCACGGGGGGCAAGGTCACCGGGGTCATGCTGGAAAAGACCGGTCAGGTCACTTGCGGCGCGGCAATCAATGCTGCTGGAACCCGCGCCGCCGAGGTTTGCCGGATGGCGGGATTGGACCTTCAGGTAGAGCCGCGCAAACGCACCGTCTTTGTGATCGATGCGCCGAATGCGCGCCATCCTGATGCGCCGCTTTTGGTGGATCACGGCTTCTATCTGCGCCCGGAACAGGGGCATTGGATCACCGCCACGGTACCACAGGACGATGGCCCCTGTGCGCCGGATGATTTCGAACCTGACCTGCATCTGTTCGAAGAGGTGATCTGGGAACAGCTTTATCACCGTGCCCCCGGTTTTGACGCGGTCAAGGTCGTGCGGCATTGGGTCGGGCACTACGCCTATAACCGCCTTGATCAGAATGCGATCTTGGGCCCTCATCCCGATCTGCCGAACCTTTACCTCTGCAACGGGTTTTCCGGTCATGGCCTGCAACAATCCCCTGCCGTAGGGCGTGGCATCGCAGAACATCTGCTGACGGGAGCCTGGCAGACGATCAACCTGTCTGATCTGTCGGTCACCCGAATGGTGGAGAACAAACCCTTCCGCGAAATGGCCATAGTCTGACCCGCAAGCTTTCCTTCATCTTGGCAAAAATACTCTCGGGTGGGGTGCGGGGAGGGCAGACAGCCCTCCCCGTGAGCCGGGTAGCCAAGCGGTTGCAGGCCTATCTATCGGCGCGCTGTCTCGCCACGGGGCAAGGCGCGGGTGCCTTGGGCCACCTCGGGCGCAAGGCAGAGCATTGCATCAAACTGTGTCAGATGCACGCCGCCAGTCAGTTCCGCCAAAAGACTGGTGTGGCGCAGGCGATCCATGACAGGGCCTTTGACCTCAGCCAGATGGAGCGTCACGCCTGCATCGCCAAGACGGGCATTGATCGCCTCCAGGCTTTCCACGGCGGAACTGTCCACATCATTCACGGCAACGCAGTTCAGCACCACCGCCCTAATCCGTGGGTCAGCGGCGATATGGGCCATGACCGTATCTTCCAGCCAGCGCGCATTGGGGAAATAGAGCGCCTCGTCCACGCGCAGTGACAGGACCTCTGGCACGGTGACAACATGGTGGCGGGCGACATTCCGGAAATGCTCGGTTCCCGGCACTTGGCCGATCACCGCAAAATGCGGGCGCGAGGTGCGCCAAAGGTGGAGGAGGAGCGACAGCGCTACACCTGTGGCAATCCCCGGCTCCACGCCTGCCAAAAGCGTGGCGGCAAGCGTCACGCTGCCGGCAACGGCATCGGCCCGGCTGATCTTCCATGTCCGCCCAAGCGCGCGCATGTCGACAAGCCCAAGCACCGCCACAACGATGGTCGCCGCGAGCGTGGCCTTGGGCAGATGCGCGAGCACGGGGGTCAGCATCAGGGTGGCGAGCGCCATGCCAAGCGCGGTAAAGGCCCCGGCCGCAGGCGTCTCTGCCCCGGCGTCAAAATTCACGACCGACCGCGCAAAGCCGCCCGTCACAGGATAGCCGCCCGAAACACCTGCGCCGATGTTCGACAGGCCAAGGGCCACAAGCTCTTGATCCGGATCGATCCTCTGGCGCCGCTTTGCCGCGAGCGTTTGGGCCACGGAAACGGATTCGACATAGCCCACCAGCGCAATCATCGCCGCAGGCAGCACGATAGCCTGCCACAGCGCAGGGTCAAACGGGGGCAGGGCGGGCAGGGGTAGGCCCGTTGGGATTGCCCCGACCAGAGCTACGCCCTTGGCCTCAAGGTCGAACATCCGCGCGGCTAGGATCGACAGGGCCACCGCCAGAACCGGGGCGGCACGGACCAGCACCTTGGCAAGCCCCGGTGCCACGCTAGACCGGGCGAGGACTCCCGCCAGCCGCGTTCTCGCCGACCACAGTAGAAGAAGCGCCAAGAGGCTTAGGCCAAGCGTCCACGGGTTGACCTGTCCCATAGCCCCCCCGAGCGATGCCAAAAGCGACGGGATCGTTTGGCCCGTGGCGGATACTCCAAGGAGCGTCGGAATTTGCCCCGCCGCGATCAGGAGGGCAGAGGCAGTGATAAAGCCGGAAATGACCGGGTGGCTCAGGAAATTCGCGATGAACCCCAGCCGCAAAAGTCCCATCGCCAAGAGCATCAGGCCGGAGAGCACGGCCAAGGCAATCGCTGCGCCAAGATATTCCGGGGTGCCTTGTGCGGCCAAGGGTGCGATGGCTGCGGCTGTCATCAGGCTGACCACCGCCACGGGGCCGACGGCAAGGCTGCGCGAGGTGCCAAAGACCGCATAGATCACCAAAGGGGCGATAGAGGCATAAAGCCCGACCTCTGCCGGAAGCCCTGCCAGAAGTGCATAGGCCAAGGACTGCGGGATCAGCATGATCGTTACAATCACGGCGGCCAGAAGATCGCTCGCCAAGGCCTGACGCCCATAGCCGGGCGCCCAATCGAAAATAGGGAAAAACCTTTGCATCTCGCGCCTTGCCAGTATCTGCAATGTCTGGCGCGTATATATCTATTATTGTGAATATATCAATGGCATGATGAGAGAAGGGAAGGGGCCTTAGCCCCGTGCCGCCTCTGCCGCTGCGCGGATGGCCGCGATATTGGTGCCATAGACAGAGGGGCTGTCGACCGACCCACCGCTGAACACGGCCGAACCCGCCACCAGCACATCCGCACCTGCGGCTGCGACGAGGGGCGCAGTTTCCACCGTCACGCCGCCATCAATTTCGATATGGACAGGACGGTCACCAATCATCGCCCGAATGGCCCGGATCTTTTCGAGTTGCGAGCCAATGAATTTCTGCCCGCCAAAGCCGGGATTAACGGTCATCACACAGATCAGATCAACCATGTCGAGCAGATGTGGCAGCGCATCTAATCCGGTGCCGGGGTTCAGCGCCAGCCCAGCCTTCGCACCCGTGGCCCGGATCGCTTGCAGCGTGCGGTGAATATGCGGCCCGGCTTCCAGATGCGCGGTGATCACATCGGCTCCGGCCTTGGCATAGGCGTCGATATAGGCATCGACCGGAGAGATCATCAGATGCACATCCATCACGCCTTTGATGTGCTTGCGGATTGCGGCACACATCGCAGGCCCGAAGGTCAGGTTCGGCACGAAATGCCCATCCATCACATCGACATGCACCCAATCCGCGCCTTGCGCCTCAATCGCGCGGCATTCGGCACCGAAATTGGCGAAATCAGCGGAAAGGATGGATGGGGCGATCTTGATGGAACGGTCGAACATGGGGGCCTCCATGGCTTTGGCCTTCGATAACGCGGTTCCTGTGCACGGTCCAGTCATGCAAATAGTTTACATAATATTGATTATCAGATTTTTGGGTATGCTAAAGAGAAAGGCTTTTACACCCGCCATTTGAACATTTGATGAGTTTGGCGCACCCGACACGATTCGAACGTGTGACCTTTGCCTTCGGGCTCGTGGCAGAGTTCGAGGGCCGAAACCAAAGCATCCACTTCTTCCGTGGTGTTATACATCGCGAAAGATGCGCGGCAGGTCGCGCCGACGCCCATGTGATCCATCAACGGCATGGCACAATGCGTGCCCGCGCGTACGGCAATGCCGCGTTTGTCAAGCACGGTGGAAATGTCATGGGCATGGGCCGCGCCGTCCAGCGTAAAGCTGAAGATCGCACCCTTAGTGGCGGAGTTCCCCTGAACATTCAGCCAGTTGAGGCCAGACAGACGGTCGCGGGCATAATCGCGCAAGGCGGTTTCATGCGCCGCGATCTTCTCCATCCCGATTCCCATGAGATAATCGAGCGCGACGCCGAGGCCGATCTGTTGGACGATTCCGGGCGTGCCCGCTTCGAATTTCATCGGCGGATCATTGTAGCTCACCGCATCGCGGGTGACGTCGCGGATCATATCGCCACCGCCGAGGAAGGGCCGCATCTCCTCCATCCTCTCGCGCCGGATAAAGATCGCTCCGGAACCACTTGGCCCGTAAAGCTTGTGCCCGGTGATGGCAAAGAAATCGCAGCCCATGGCCTTCACATCGACCGGCATGTGAACCGCAGATTGCGACCCATCCACCAGTACCGGAACCCCGCGCGCGCGGGCGGCGTGGCAGATGGCTGTCACATCAACGACAGTGCCGAGCACGTTCGACATCTGGGTGATCGCCACCAATTTGGTGCGCGGCCCGATGGCATCGATCACGGCCTGTGGGTCAAGGTCGCCATTGGCGTCACACTCCACCCATTTCAGCACCACCCCCTGCCGTTCGCGCAGGAAATGCCAGGGCACGATATTGGCGTGATGCTCCATGATCGACAAAACAATCTCATCCCCCGCTTGCAGGCGTGGTGCGGCCCAAGCGTAGGAGACGAGGTTGATGCCTTCGGTCGTGCCAGAGGTGAAAACGATCTCTTCCTCGTGGCCCGCGTTCAAAAAGCGCGCGATCGTGCCGCGCACGGCTTCGTATTTGTCGGTCGCGAGGTTCGAAAGGTAGTGCAAGCCCCGGTGAACATTGGCGTATTCCATGGAATAGGCCTGTGTCACGGCATCAATCACCACCTGCGGTTTCTGCGCACTTGCCCCGTTGTCGAGATAAACCAAAGGCTTTCCATTCACCTGCCGCGACAGGATCGGGAAATCGGCACGGATCTTTGCAACATCAAACATAGGTCAGGCCACCCCCATCAAAGGCAGCAAAAGCATGGCGAGCAGGAAGCCAACGGCGAGCATCGTGGCCAGAATGCCGAAAAACGTCTTTCCGACCGAGGAAAAGCCATGAAGTTCCGCCACGAAATTGCTGAGAAGCCAAAGGAAAATCGCAACCGAGGCGAAGTTTACGATGGGCGACAGCGGCGGTAGAATGACTTGCGTGACAATTTGCACGACTTGCAGGATCAAGAGAATGAACTGAAGCCAGACCATCAGGATCAGAGCATCTTCAAAGCTGCCCGTGCCGCCAAACCAGCGCCCAACCCAATAGGCCACATGCACAGACAGCAGCATCAACCCGGCCTGTGCCACGGCGGTGATGAAGGGGCTCATCCCCTGCCCCATCTCAGCGCGCATTTCCACGGGCATCAGCCCCATGGCCAAATGTGCGAGCACCGCCGAAAAAATCGCCGTGATCGCCAGAGCGACCCAACGTGCCCGGATGGGAATATTCGCGCGCATCACTTGACGCGCGCCTTCCCGCGGGGATTGCACGGTAAAACGGGCCAGCGCCAGAAGGTTCTGCAAGCTCAGGTCCATTCAGCGCTCCGCCTCAAACAACATCGACAGCCACAGATATAGGAAGCCAAACAGAACCAGAAGCCCTACCAGAGTCGCGGCCGGGCCTGTGCCGATGAAGCCACCGACCAATCCGTTCAAAAGCAGCACCGGCGACACGGCCAAGAGCGCCCAGAACAGGGCGAGCCGTGCCCCGAACCATGTGCCCTTGCCCCCCATAGCCCGCGCGACCAAATGGCTGACGGCCCCAAGCGCATAAAAGATCAAGGGCGCGATAAAGATCCAACCCATCAAGGCCCCGCCCAGACGTGCCTCAAGCGGCACATCTGGGTTCAGGAATGCCTCGCGCGACAGGCGCGGCCATTGCGCGACAAAGGCAAGGCCACAGCCCCCCATGAGCACGGCAAGGGCGCGATCCTCCCGCACCCCCTGCCCCAGCTTTTCGCGGATCAGGACGCGCGGCGCGCGCCATGCGCGCAGGATGTCGGTCGTGACCGGCAAAGCCCTATCCCTCGTGCCGCGACAGCCAGTTTTCAAGCCGCTGGCGGATATCTTCGGCAATGGCCTCGTCCTCCACCTCGGCAATCGCCTCGGCGAGGAACGCCAGCACCAAAAGCGAGGTTGCGATCTTTTTCGGAACGCCCCGCGATTGCAGATAGAAAAGCGCAGTTTCATCAATCGCGCCAGAGGTGGAGCCATGGCTGCACTTCACATCATCGGCGTAGATCTCAAGCTCTGGCTTGGCCAGAAACTGGCTGTCTTCATCCAGCAACAGGCTCTGGCTGATCTGATAGCCATCGGTCTTTTGCGCGCCGGGTTTCACCAGAATTTTGCCCTGAAAAACACCGACCGCGCCGTTCTTCAGAACCTTCTTGAACACCTGCCGGCTTTCGCAGCGCTCTGCCGCATGGGTCACAAAGACCGTATCGTCGTGATGGAAATCCCCATCACCAACCGCTGCCCCCGCGACATGCGCGACCGCCTCATCGCCGACGAGTTCGATCACCGCCTCATTCCGCGTGAGCCGCCCGTTGGCAGTCAGCGTAAAGCTTTTGAACAGCGCACCTGCGCCCACGCGGGCAAAAATATGGGTATTGGCGCGGCGTTCATGGTCACGGCCTTGCGCGCGGATGTGGTGGAAGCGCGCGCCCTCGGCGACGTCAACTTCCACCACCTTGGTAAAGCGCGCCGCGGCAGGCCCGCTTTCCAGAAGGGTCAGTTCGGCCCCTTCCTCCAGCTTCACGCAGTGATGCAGGATCGCATCAGAAGTCTCTGATTGATGGTGGTAAATCAGCGCCACAGGCTTCGCGGCCTTACCCGTCACGCGGATCAGGATGCCATCGGTTGCAAAGGCTGACCCAAGCGCCGCCAAAGGCCGCACCACCGGCACCTGCCCACGTGCTTCCAGAACACCATAAAGGTCACGCGCCCAATGCAGATCGGTCGCCCCCGCTTCGGTCAGGCGGTGGATCTCCACCCCGGCCAGTTCAGGCGCATCCGATTGGGCCGCGTCAAAAACACCATCGACGAAGACCAGTTTCACCCGCTCGATCCCGTCGAACAGCGGTGCCTCATCGCCCGCATCAAAGGTCGCCGCAGGGATCGGCGCAGGCACGGTCAGGCTGGAAGGATCGGTATAGCGCCAATATTCATCGCGCCGGACCGGCAGGCCCATCGACGTCAGTCGCGCCAAAGCCTCGCGCCGCGCGCGGCCAAGCCAGCCTTTTTCGTCCAGCGTCAGCCCCGCGATCCGCGCGGCCAAGGCGTCAGATTTCACTTGCGCCTGCGCCATCACTTCACCTCTGCCAGGATGTCGGCATAGCCATTATGCTCCACCTCCAACGCCAGCTCCGGCCCGCCCGTCTTGACGATCCGGCCCGCCGCCATGATGTGGACGACATCGGGTTTGATATGATCCAGCAGGCGCTGGTAATGGGTGATCACTAGGAAAGCCCGCCCCGCATCGCGCAGCGCGTTCACACCATCCGACACCAGCTTCATCGCATCGACATCAAGCCCGGAGTCGGTTTCATCGAGGATGCACATTTTCGGCTCCAGCATCGCCATCTGGAGGATTTCATTGCGCTTCTTCTCGCCGCCCGAAAAGCCCACATTGACAGGGCGCTTGAGCATGTCGCTATCAATCTTCAGCGCCTTGGCCTTTTCGCGGACGACCTTCAGGAAATCGCCCGCCGACAACTCTTCTTCGCCACGGGCCTTGCGCTGCGCATTCACCGCCGTGCGCAGAAAGGTCATGTTGCCCACGCCCGGAATTTCCACCGGATACTGGAACGCCAGGAACAGGCCCGCCGCCGCGCGCTCTTCGGGTTCCATCTCCAGAAGTTCCGCGCCTTCCAGCGTGGCAGAGCCTTCCGTGACCTCATAGCCTTCGCGGCCCGCCAGCACATAGGACAGCGTCGATTTGCCAGACCCATTCGGCCCCATGATCGCATGGACTTCACCCGCCTTGACGGCCAGGTCCACGCCGCGAAGGATCACCTTGTCCTCTTCTTCCAGCTTCACATGAAGGTTCTTGATCTCAAGCATCGGACATCTCCTGATAGGCCGGGACGCTGCCGGGCCGGAAAGAAACGAGGTTCCGCAGATGGGGCGCAAAGCCCGCAAGCGAAACCGATGGAACATCGGCGGGGGCAAGGATCACTGGCAAAGCCCCTATCGCGGTTTGAGGAACCAACTCATCACCCAATCAAGGCGATCGGCTGGCACCTGTGTCGGTGCGATGTCGAATTCCGCCATGCGCCCATGCAAGGCCACAGGGCGGAACATCGCTTCGATCCCGTGGTAAAAATCGCGCCCGGCGTAATCGTCCCACAGCACCTTCACCGGCTTTTGCGTACGAAAGGCCGTGGCAAGCAGACAGGCAGGGCGAAAACGGCCATCGATCAACACAACATCGGGCTGCACGAAATCGGGATGCGACCAGATCGACAGGGCATAGCCCGGAAACTTGCGAAACGCCTTGGGGCCAACCGGTGCGCCCCAATCGCCCGTAGGGCCGATATCGGCATGATGCAGAACCACCTGCCCCTTCGTCGGGTGATCGTCAAACCACGCCCGCATGCCGGAAAGCCATGCTGCATCGCTTTCCACCGAAAAGACCCGGCGCCCCATTTCCGCCGCCAACAACGTGGACCCGCCTGCCCCGTATTCGAGGATCGTCTCTGCCGCGCGATAGGCCGCGGCAAGCGCCTCGGCCTCCTCTTCCGGCATGGTCAGAACGGGGCGTTGGGGCATGTCAGCCGATCCGCACAGCAGTGCCAGAGGCCGACACCATGAGCATCTGGCCGATCACCTCGTAATCCAGATCAACCCCGATCACCGCATTGGCGCCAAGCGCGCGGGCCTTGTCCTGCATTTCGTTCAGCGCGGTTTCGCGGGCATCGGCGAGTTTTGCTTCATAAGCCCCAGAACGGCCACCGATGATGTCGGTCACGCTGGCAAACAGATCGCGCACGATATTGGCGCCCATGATCGCCTCTCCGGTCACGATGCCCAGATAGTCGGCGACCTGATAGCCTTCGACATTGCCGGTGGTGGTGACGATCATGCCGGCCTCCTCAGCCCACGCTGCCTTCAAGCGAAATCGCCACAAGGCTCTGCGCCTCCATAGCGAATTCCATCGGCAGGGCTTGCAGCACTTCCTTGCAGAACCCATTCACCACAAGCGCCACGGCCTCTTCTTCGTCCATCCCGCGGGACCGGCAGTAGAAGAGTTGGTCTTCATCCACCTTTGACGTCGTCGCCTCATGTTCCACGCGGGAAGAGTTATTCTTCACCTCGATGTAGGGAACCGTATGCGCGCCGCATTTGTCGCCGATCAGCAGGCTGTCGCATTGCGTATAGTTCCGGCTGTCGGTCGCTTTGGGATGCATCGAGACAAGGCCGCGATAGGTGTTCTGCGCACGGCCTGCCGAAATCCCCTTAGAGACGATGCGCGACTTCGTCCGCTTGCCCAGATGGACCATCTTGGTCCCGGTATCAGCCTGCTGCATATTGTTGGCGATGGCGATGGAATAGAACTCGCCCTGGCTGTCATCGCCACGCAGGATGCAAGACGGATATTTCCAGGTAATCGCCGAGCCGGTTTCCACCTGCGTCCACATCACCTTGGACCGATGGCCCCGGCAATCGGCCCGCTTGGTCACAAAGTTATAGATCCCGCCCTTGCCTTCCTCATCGCCCGGATACCAGTTCTGCACGGTGGAATATTTCACCTCTGCATCGTCCAGCACGACGATTTCCACCACGGCGGCATGCAGCTGATGGGTGTCACGCTTGGGCGCGGTGCAACCTTCAAGATAGCTCACATAGCTGCCCTTGTCGGCGATGATCAGCGTGCGTTCAAACTGCCCCGTGTTTTCGGCATTGATCCGGAAATAGGTGGAAAGTTCCATCGGGCAGCGCGTGCCTTCGGGAATATACACAAAGGACCCATCGGAAAAGACCGCCGAATTCAGCGTGGCAAAGAAGTTGTCCGATTGTGGCACGACCGAACCAAGGTACTTCTTCACCAGTTCGGGGTGTTCCTTCACTGCCTCGCTGATCGAACAGAAGATCACACCCGCCTTGCGCAGTTCTTCCTTGAAGGTCGTGCCCACGCTGACCGAGTCAAAAACCGCGTCCACTGCAACCTTGCGCTCGCCCCCCTCCGGCGCCTCGACACCGGCGAGAAGGGCCTGTTCCTTCAGCGGGATGCCGAGTTTGGCATAGGTGGCCAAAAGCTTCGGGTCCACCTCATCCAGGCTCTTGGGTTTGACCGCCATGCTTTTGGGTTTGGCATAGTAGTACTGGTCCTGATAGTCGATCTCAGGATAGTTCAACATGGCCCAGCGGGGTTCTTCCATCTGAACCCAGCGGCGATAGGCGGCCAAACGCCAATCCAGCATCCATTCCGGTTCGCCGTTCTTCTGGCTGATCAGGCGGACGATCTCTTCGGAAATGCCTTTCGGGGCATATTCCATCTCGATCTCGGTTTCCCACCCGTATTTGTACTTGCCCGCCATCGCCTGAACGGTTTCGATCGTTTCACGATCAACGCCTTCGCGGATTTCGGTCTCAAGTGCAGCCATCGGCCTATCCCCGTCTGTTCCGGGCCGCAGCCCGTGCTTCATTCCTTAGGCGGCGCGCGCACGCGCCTTTGCATAAGCAGCCGCCCAGTTTTCGGCAAACCGCTCCACCTCTTCCCGCCCGATGCCCGGGCCAAGCGAGAGGCGGATCGCCTGCCCCGCAAGTGCCGCATCATAGCCCATGGCCGTCAGCACCCGGCTGGCGCGCACCTTCCCACTGGAACAGGCAGAGCCAGCCGAAATGGCATAGCCCGCCAGATCCATCGCCATCACCTGCGTCTCGCCTTTCCAGCCGGGGGCGATCAGGCACAGGGTATTGGGCAGGCGGTTTGCGCCTTTCCCGACCGAAATAGTATTGTTTGCCGCGGCGGACAATGCTGAATCTAGAATATTTCTAATTTCAGCGACCTCCTCCCAAACCCCATTGGCCAGATCCCGCGCCGCCGCCTCTGCCGCCGCAGCAAAACCTGCGATCCCGATCAGGTTTTCCGTGCCCGCACGCCGCCCCATCTCTTGCCCGCCGCCGCGAAGCTGCGCTGTCACGTCCAGCCCCCGGCGGATGACCAGCGCGCCAATCCCCTTTGGCCCACCCAGCTTGTGGGCGCTGACCAGCCCCATGTCACAGCCCAACCAGTTGAAGGCGAAAGGCACCTTCCCGAAAGCCTGCGTCAGGTCACTCACCGCGATGCCTTCCGGCAGGGTCTGAAGAATACCGGTTTCCGAATTGGCGAGTTGCAAGGCACTGCGCGAAGGCTCTGCCACATGAACCGCGCCTTTCGCATCCGTGGGCAGGTCCGCCGCGCACCAGGCCGCGACCGCCTCATGCTCCACGGCCGAAGAGGACAGGCCCCGCCCGGCAAGCGCCAAAGCCGCCGCTTCGGTTGCCCCTGAGGTAAAGATGATATCCGCGCCCTCTGCGCCAAGCGCAGCCGCGATCTTGGCCCGGCTCTGCTCCATCAGCGCCTTCGCCGCCCGCCCCTCGGCATGGACAGAGGATGGGTTGCCTACAACCTCCATCGCCGCCACCATCGCGGCCTTCGCCTCGGCGCGCAGCGGTGTCGTGGCATTCCAGTCAAGATAGAGGCGCGGCCTCATTCCTCATCCACCACGCGGAACAGGGCCGGCACCGCAGGGCAAGGCTGCATTTCGTTGTTTACCACATCCGACAGCCGCGTCTGGTGCAAGAACACATAGACATTCGCCGAAAGCCCCTGCCAAAGCCGGTTGGTCAGGCTTTGCGCCCGGCTGCCCGAAACGGCACCCGAAGCCCCTGCCCCGGTGTGCATCGCATCCACGGTTTCTTCGACCGCCTGCATCACCTCGGTGATCCGAATATCTGAGGGGCTGCGCGCCAGTTTGTAGCCGCCCCCCGGCCCCCGCACTGCCTCCACCAGACCGGCGCGGCGCAGCTTGACGAACAACTGCTCCAGATAGGCCAGCGAGATATCCTGCCGCTTGGAAATCTCGGCCAAAGAGACAAGGTCGTCGTCCTTTGCAAGCGCCAGATCGACCAGCGCCACCATCGCATACCGCCCCTTGGTCGAGAGTTTCATCGCTTCACCCGGAATCAACCCAATATTGGGCGCAAAATGATTGACGCGGGGCGAAGGCGCAATTACCTCAAGTCGACCCCGTTTATCGGCCAAGCCATTAGAACGGTTCTAAATCGCCCGTTCCCTTCCGTCAAGCAAGGTGTACGGCAAACACAGGCAGGATACCTATGCCCGAAGTGATCTTCGCAGGCCCCGAAGGCCGTCTTGAAGGACGCTATCATCCACAAAAGGACAAAGACGCCCCGATCGCCATCGTTCTGCATCCGCATCCCGCTTATGGCGGAACGATGAACAACAAGGTGGTCTATAACCTGCACTATGCCTTCTATAACTTGGGCTTCACCGTGCTGCGGTTCAATTTCCGCGGCGTGGGGCGCAGCCAAGGCGAATACGACCAAGGCATTGGCGAACTCAGCGACGCGGCCTCCGCGCTCGACTACCTTCAGTCGATGAACCAGAATGCCAAGCATTGCTGGGTTGCGGGCTTTTCCTTTGGTGCGTGGATCGGCATGCAACTTCTGATGCGGCGGCCAGAGATTACCGGCTTCGTCTCGGTCGCGCCGCCTGCGAATCTTTATGATTTCTCATTCCTCGCGCCCTGCCCTTCCTCGGGCCTGATCATCAACGGCACCTCCGACAAGGTGGCCCCGCCAAAGGATACCAAATCCTTGGTCAACAAACTGCACGAGCAGAAGGGGATCACCATCACCCATGCCGAAATCGAAGGCGCGGACCACTTCTTCAAGGATGAAGAGGCACATATGAAGCCGATGATCGACACGGTTTCCGAATATGTCCGTCGCCGGTTGGGAGAGGTGACGCGCTAAGATGGCCGACTTTATTCAGGACCTTGCCGACGATCTGGCGCGCGATGTTCTGGAAGGGTCCAAGGACCTTGGCGATCCCTATTTTTACGAACAGGTCTCCAAGGTCATCGGGGCCTCTTCGCCCACGTTGCAAGAGGCGTTCATGACTTCGATCCGCATCCGTCTGGCCGAGAGGCGGGGGCGCGAGTTTCTGGACAAAGCTTTGGCTGCGAAACGCAGCGGCACTGCGATGCCTACGGCACCGCGCGATGCTGAAAAGGGCGGGCATTGACCGCCCCCGTTACAGACGCCCGGCTTGCCGCGCAGTTTGCCTTTCTGAACACCGCCGACCGGCTCAAGGCGGTCAATCGCGCCAATGTGCTGATGGACAATTCCCGCGCTGAAAACAGCGCGGAACATTCCTGGCATCTGGCGCTTTGGGCTCTGGTCATGCCCCTGCCCGATGGTGTGGATCGCGACAGGGTGATCGCCATGCTGTTGCTGCACGATCTGGTGGAAATCGACACGGGCGATCAGCCGATCGATCTGCCGCATGACCCCACCGCACTCGCGCGCGCCGAGCAGGTTGCCGCGCAGCGTCTCTTTGGCCTGCTGCCCTTGGATCAGGGGGAAAGGCTCTTGGCGCTGTGGCAGGAATTCGAAGCCGCCCAAACCCCCGAGGCGCAGGCGGCCAAAAGGCTCGATTACAGCCAACCCCTGTTTCAGGTGCTCTGCGCCGCCCCACCGCGCCCCGATCATCTGGAGGTGGTGCGGATGAACCTCACGCGCGGACGCGCAGCCCCCATGGCCGAGACATGGCCCGCGATCCACGCCCGCGCGCTCGCCCTTCTTGAAGGCCGCGCCCCGCCGCAAGACGCAGACCTTGCCGCGCGCCTTGCCTTTCTGGCAGAGGCCGACCGCCTGAAATCCGTAGACCGCGCGACCACGCTGGTCGATGGATCGCGGCGCGAGAATTCGGGCGAACATTCCTGGCACCTCGCTCTTTATGCGCTGATCCTTGGCGAACAGGCGGCGGCAGGGGTGGACCTGGCCCGGGTGATCCGGATGCTCCTGATCCATGATCTTGTCGAAATCGATGTAGGCGATGTGCCGATCCATTCCGCCCATGGCGCGGCACATGGGTCGGAGGCGACCATGGCCGCAGAGGCGCGGGCCGCAGATCGGATTTTCGGGCTTCTTCCCCATCCCTTGCAGCATGATCTTCGGGCGCTTTGGGAGGAATTCGAGGCCACCCAGACCGCTGATGCCATCTTTGCCAAAAGCCTTGATCGTGTTCAGCCGGTGATGGCGAACCTGATGTCAGGCGGCGGCACCTGGATCACCTATGACGTGACCTTCGCCCAGCTTGAATCGCGGGTGGGCGCAAAGGTCGCACGCGGCGCACCGCATCTTTGGTCATGGGTGCGTCAACAAACACTTGATTTCTTTACTGATGCACCTGCCTGAGTGCGGGGATCTTTTCAGTATACCGTTGCATACACTCTCTTGCGTGGGATAGCCGTGGTGCAGTAAGCACGGCCCATAATGTTTCGCATCGCGAAAGGATAAGGGCATGTCACGGATCAAGGTAGCGAACCCGATCGTCGAAATGGACGGCGATGAAATGACCCGGATCATCTGGGATTTCATCAAGAAAAAGCTGATCCTGCCCTATCTCGACCTTGATCTGCTCTATTATGATCTGGGCATCGAAGAGCGCGACCGCACCAATGACCAGATCACCGTCGATGCCGCGCTGAAAACGCGCGAGGTGGGGGTGGCCGTCAAATGCGCGACCATCACCCCCGATGAGGCGCGGGTGCAGGAATTCGGCCTGAAGCAAATGTGGAAATCGCCCAATGGCACGATCCGCAACATCCTCGGCGGCGTGATCTTTCGCGAACCGATCATCTGCCGCAACGTGCCGCGCCTCGTGCCGGGATGGACGCGCCCCATCGTCGTGGGCCGCCATGCCTTTGGCGATCAGTATCGCGCCACCGACTTCCACTTCCCCGGTGCGGGAAAACTCACGCTGAAATTCGTGGGCGACGATGGTACGGTCATCGAGCGCGAGGTGTTCAACGCCCCCGGCGCCGGTGTCGTCATGGGGATGTATAACCTTGACGAGTCGATCATGGATTTCGCCCGTGCCTCGCTCAACTACGGGCTGATCAAGGGCTGGCCCGTCTATCTGTCCACCAAGAACACGATCCTCAAGGCCTATGATGGCCGGTTCAAAGACCTGTTCCAAAAAGTCTATGACGAGGAATTTTCAGACAAATTCAAAGCTGCGGGCATCCATTACGAACATCGCCTGATTGACGACATGGTGGCCTCGGCGCTGAAATGGTCGGGTGGCTATGTCTGGGCCTGCAAGAATTATGATGGCGATGTGCAATCCGATACCGTGGCGCAAGGCTTCGGTTCACTTGGCCTGATGACTTCGGTCTTGCTTACCCCCGATGGCAAGGTAGTGGAGGCAGAGGCCGCGCATGGCACGGTGACGCGTCACTATCGCCAGCATCAGCAGGGCCACCAAACCTCGACCAATTCCATCGCCTCGATCTTTGCCTGGACGGGGGGGCTGCGCCACCGCGCCAAGTTGGATGGCAACGCAGCCCTTTTGCGCTTTGCCGAAACGCTGGAAAAGGTCTGTGTCCAGACGGTCGAAGATGGCTGGATGACCAAGGACCTCGCCCTGCTCGTCGGTCCTGATCAGGGTTGGCTCACAACCATGGGCTATCTGGAAAAAGTCGACGACTATCTGAACCGCGCTCTCAAGGGCTAAACAAAAAAGGGGCCGCGTCTGCGGCCCCTTTTGCTTTGGCCCAGCACGCCTTCAGCGCGCGATGAAAACCTGATCCGAAGGGCCGATCCGTTGCGCACGGTATCCTAGCCCGGTCAGGATCTTCTCTGCCTCTGCCGTGGCCTTGTCCTCGGGGCGCAGCGTCATCCACACGGCAGGTTTCAGCGCCTTGAGCAACTTCTTGGCCCCCACCAAGACCGGCAGTTGCATCGTGCCCGTATCGATCTTGAGAAAACCCAAGCCTTCCATCTCTTCAGCTTCCAAGAGATCGTCCAGCGCGATCATCGGCACTGGCCCTTCCTTGGCCGACACAAAGGTTGTGCCCCCGGTATTGCGCGGGTTGAACCGGTCCACCCGACCACGTCCCGAAGCGGCACCAACCATGCAATTATACGCCGTGGCCGTGCCAAGCCCGTTCAATTCAATGTTGCGCAAAAGCGTAGCATGGGCCATCGGCAGCGGCTCAAAGGCCAGAACCCGCCGGGCACCAAGCACTTTTCCAAAGAAGACCGTGTGGTTGCCAATATGCGCACCGATATCGCAAACGGTCACTTTCGGTCCGATCAGCCCAAGCGCCTCTACAGCCGCCAAAAGCCGCGCCTCGGCAAATCCCCGCGCTTTGAGGATCAGTCGCTGCAAATAATCTTCCTGCGCCTGCGGCAGAGCAAGTGCAACCTCTGTAACGCCCCCATGATGAAAGCGCAGGATCTGCCCCTGTTCCAACAACGCGACCTTTTGAAGATGTATCTGCTCTTCCAACAGCCGGATCAGGTCGTCTGTCCGAACCACCGCGTCGAGTTCCGGCGCGGCTTTTGCCAACGCGGTGAGGGAGCGCATTGCCCCCTTCGCTTCTTTCGCCTGCATGATCTGCCTCGTTTGTTATTTTCCCCACGATGCCACAGCTTGGCATGGAAAAACATGACATATGGGCAACAGATACAGCCAAAAGGATGGCAGCATCAGTCTGGCGGCCCTCTGGACAGGTCAGGGTTTCTGCCCTATCGATGCCGGATGAGCGTGCCCGAGAAACATACTCTGGTTGAAGATGCGCAGGGAATGGCGCTGGGTGTGTTCCTTTGCGCCTTTGCCTTGCAATTCCTGACTCATGCCGGGTTGATCACGGGGCAAACGGCAGGCATCGCGGTCATCACCTCCTATCTTACGGGTTGGGCCTTTGGCCCTGTCTTTTTCGTCATCAACATTCCCTTTTACATCTTGGCGTGGTTCAGACTGGGCTGGGAATTCACGGTCAAATCGCTTGCCTCTGTCTCTGCCCTGTCTGCGCTAACGTTCTTTTTGCCCGATGCCTTTGCGATCGGACGGATCGATACCTGGCTTGCCGCAACCGTCTTTGGCGCCTTGACGGGCGTGGGGCTCTTGGTTCTGTTCCGGCATCGCGGGTCGCTCGGCGGGTTGGGCGTGGTCGCGCTTTTGCTGCAAGACCGTTTCGGGATGAAGGCGGGTTACGTCCAATTGGCTGTGGATGTGGTGATCTTTTCGACCGCGCTTTTCCTCTTTCCTCCTGGGATCGTCCTCTGGTCGCTTCTGGGCGCAGTGATCGTCAACCTCATCATTGCGATCAACCATCGGCGCGACCGCTACATCGCGACCTGAACTCCACCCTAGCCAAGCGGGGGCAAAGGCTGTATGGCCCTCGCAACCGCAGAAAACCGTATGAAAGTGACCTCCGATGGAGCTTCGCAACATTGCCATCATCGCGCACGTCGACCATGGCAAGACCACGCTCGTTGATGAGCTTCTGAAACAATCGGGGGCCTTCCGGGAAGGCCAGGCTGTCAGCGAACGCGCGATGGACAGCAATGACATCGAACGCGAACGTGGGATCACCATTCTGGCCAAGGCAACCAGCGTGGAATGGCGCGGGATGCGGATCAACATCGTCGACACCCCCGGCCACGCCGATTTCGGCGGTGAGGTGGAGCGGATCCTGAGCATGGTCGATGGCGTCTGCCTTCTTGTCGATGCCGCCGAAGGCCCGATGCCGCAAACCAAATTCGTGACGTCAAAGGCGCTTGCCCTTGGCCTGCGCCCCATCGTCGTGCTGAACAAGGTCGACAAGCCCGATGCCGAACCCGACCGCGCGCTGAACGAAGTGTTCGACCTTTTCTCGAACCTTGGCGCGAATGATGAACAGCTTGATTTCCCCTATGTCTATGCCTCGGGCCGTTCCGGCTGGGCCGACAATGAACTTGATGGCCCACGCAAGGACCTGACTGCGCTGTTTGAACTGATCGTACGCCATGTGCCTGCGCCCAAGCAGCTTGCCGCGATGGATCAGCCCTTCCGCATGCTAGCCACCACCCTTTCCGCCGATCCGTTCATTGGCCGTATCCTCACGGGCCGGGTTGAGTCAGGCACGCTTAAGGTCGGCACCTCGCTCAAGGCGCTCTCTCGCACGGGCGAGCGGATTGAACAGTTCCGCGTGACCAAGATCCTCGCCTTTCGCGGGCTTGGCCAGCAACCGATCGACGAGGCGCAGGCCGGTGATATCGTGACGCTTGCGGGTATGACCAAGGCCACCGTGGCCGATACGCTCTGCGCGCTGGAGGTGGAAGATCCGATCCCCGCCCAGCCGATCGATCCGCCGACGATCACGGTGACCTTCGGCATCAACGACAGCCCCCTTGCCGGCCGCGATGGCACCAAGGTGCAGTCCCGCGTCATCCGCGAACGCCTGATGAAAGAGGCCGAGCAGAATGTCGCGATCAAAATCGCCGATACCCCCGGCGGCGAGGCTTTTGAGGTTTCGGGCCGCGGCGAACTTCAGATGGGCGTGCTGATCGAAAACATGCGCCGCGAAGGGTTCGAACTGTCCATCAGCCGCCCGCGCGTGATCATGCGCGAAGAAAACGGCGAGCGGTTGGAACCGGTGGAGGAAGTCATCATCGATGTCGATGATGAATATACGGGTGCCGTGATCGACAAGCTGACGGGCGAGCGTAAGGGCGATCTGGTCGAGATGAAGCCCGCAGGCGCAGGCAAGACCCGGATCATCGCCCATGTCCCTTCGCGCGGGTTGATCGGCTATCATGGCCAATTCCTGACCGATACGCGCGGCACGGGCGTTCTGAACCGCATTTTCCACGGCTGGACCCCGCACAAGGGCGCGATCCAGGGCCGCCGTCAGGGCGTTCTGATCAGCATGGAAAATGGCGTTTCGGTCGCCTATGCGCTGTGGAACCTTGAGGAGCGCGGCCGCCTCTTCATCGGCCCGCAGGAACAGGTTTACGAAGGCATGCTGATCGGCGAACACAGCCGGGACAATGACCTTGAGGTGAACCCGCTTAAGGGCAAAAAGTTGACCAACGTCCGCGCCAGCGGCACGGATGAGGCGGTCCGCCTGACACCCCATATCAAGATGAGCCTTGAAGAGGCCATCGCCTATATCGACGATGATGAACTGGTGGAAGTGACGCCCAAGATCATCCGCCTGCGCAAGCGCTACCTTGACCCGCATGAGCGCAAGCGCCAATCGCGCAAGGACTGAACCAAGACGCCCCCGAAAGGGGGCGTTTTGATTTCGTTCGGCTATTCCGGTGGCAGGCGACCCACCACGGTCAAGGCGTTCCCGTCACGCCTCGTCACAATGATTTCGCCCGATTGCGGCACGATGCCGGTCAGGGCGGTGATATTCACCTGATGCGTGACCAGCAGGGCAACCGCATCGTCGGGCAGCGCGGCAATCCGCGCCAAGGTCGCTTCGGTCTGTGCCGCACGGTCGCCACGACCGGCGAAGAAACTGTTGATCTCTGGCCACTCCTCCGGCGGGCCAAGCGCCAACAGTTCTGCCGTGTCGCGCGCCCGGCACCATTGCGATGTCGCCACCACATACGGCACCACATCCGCTTCCCGCAACCGCGCGCCAATGGCCCGCGCCTGATCGCGTCCGGCCTCGGACAGGTTGCGCTGTGTGCTGCAATCGCCCAACCGGAACCCAGACGGGTCATTCGTGCCCGGTGCAATCGCATGCCGCATCAGGAGAACGGTTCCCGGCTGACCCGCAACAGACAAGGGCTCCGCAAAGGAGGGCGTTAGAAGAGAAAGAAAGAGAAGAACAGCGCGCCACATTGGCGGAAAGCTAGGGGCAATCTGCCCCCGGAAAAGCCCCGCCTCCTGCGCCTCACGCAACCGTCAGGCAGCGGCCGCCAACCGGCAAGGGTGGAAATCCCGCCGCGACACACCTTCGGGGCCAAAAGTCAGAAAACTGCAAGGCGGGGCTTCGACCCAACCGCCCTCCCCGGCCTCCAACGGTTCCGACACCACGGCCCAGCCCTTGCGGCTGTCTGACCAGCGGTAAAACAGCGTTGGCGCGGCGTCATCGGTGGCATAGCGAAGGGCATAAAGCCGCTGCCCATCAGACAGGGCCGCCGTCAGCCGAAGATGCGGGGCCGCCCCTTTCGCGCGCGCAAGCCGGATCATCCGCGCCGCAGCCCGTTCCATCGCGCCAACCGGGTCCTTATCCAGCCCTTCGGCCACGGCCACCAGAAACAGCGCCTCGCTATCGGTCGCGCCCTTGCGATGGGGGTAAAGATCATCCGGGATCATCATATCCGCATCGCGGCGAAAATGTTCATAGCCGCCAATCTGGCCATTGTGCATGAAGGACCACCGCCCCCAGGTAAAGGGATGACAGTTGTTCCGGCTGGTCGCCGTGCCGGTGCTGGCCCGCACATGAGCCAGAAACAGCCCCGATTTCACCTGCGCGGTCAGGGACCGCAGGTTCGGGTCGCTCCACGCGGGCAAGGTATCGCGAAACAGCCCCGGCTCGGGCCGTTCCCCATACCACGCCACGCCAAAGCCATCGGCATTGATCGCCGTATGGCATTTCGTGGCGCAATGGCTTTGGTGGATCAGCGAATGGCCCGGCCTGCTGATGATATCTTCCAGGAAGATCGCCTCGCCCCAATAGGCGGCCCAACGACACATGGTTCTGCCTCATACCAACCGGGCTGTCCCGCCCTTGTGGATAAGCTAGCAGAGCAAGGAAGTCCTGTCATCGGACTTGTGGAAAGGCCGTCATTCGATCTCTTCAACCACGACCAGATCGCGAACACTCGCGCCGGCCAAAGCTGCCTGATAGTCGGCGCTATTGTAGCAGGCCACTGCCGCCTCAAGGCTCGGGAACCGCGCCACGACATTGCGCGCGCGATCCTTCCCTTCAAGCTGCACATAGCGCCCGCCACGGGCCAAAAACACGCCCCCATGCGCGGCAATCGCAGGGCCGGCGCCCTTGGCATAGGTGCCATAGGCCTCGGGGTCCGTCACCTCAACATGCGCGATCCAAAGTGCTGTTGGCATGGCTTAACCTCCGATCACGGCTTCGGCGGCCTTGATGGCTGCGGCGGCCTTGATGGCTGCCTCTGCCCCGCCAATATCCACGCCGCCCGCCTGCGCCATGTCGGGGCGGCCACCGCCACCTTTGCCGCCCATGGCCTCTGCGGCAGCCTTGACCAGCGCCACGGCTGATACCCGCGCGGTCAGGTCAGCGGTCACCCCTGCCGCCACGGCAGGCTTGGCCCCAGTATCGGCGATCAACAGCACAGCGCCCGATCCGATCCGCCCCTTCATCTCGTCGATCAGGGCGGGCAGGTCCTTGCCAGAGATGCCCTGCATCACCTGCGCGATGAACTTCACGCCGTTGATGTCGCGCGCCTCTGGCCCGCCCGATTTGCCACCCATGGCAAGCTCGCGGCGCAGTTGCGCGACCTCGTTCTGCAACGCGCGGCGCTCCTCTGCCAGCGCCTTCACACGCTCCACCACCTCCGTCACCGGGGTTTTCAGCGCGGTCGCAAGTTCCGCCAACCGCGCATCCTGTGCCCGCAGATGATCCAGCGCGGCCTGTCCGGTCAGCGCCTCGATCCGTCGCACACCCGCGCTGCTCGCCCCATCGCCCAGCAGAACAAAGGCCCCAATGTCGCCTGTGCGCGCGACGTGGGTGCCCCCGCACAGCTCAAGGCTATAGGTCCGCCCATCCGCGCCCTTGCCCGACCCATCAAGCCAGCCCATGGACACAACGCGCACTTCCTCGCCATATTTTTCGCCAAAAAGCGCCTGCGCCCCAATCGCGCGGGCATCGTCTGGCGTCATGATCCGCGTATCGACCGGCGCGTTCTGGCGGATGAAGCTGTTCACCTCCGCCTCCACCGTCGCCAGCTCGCTGCTCGAAAGCGCGGCGCTATGGCTAAAGTCAAAACGCAGACGGTCCGGCGCATTCAAGCTGCCCTTCTGGGCAACATGGTCGCCAAGCGCGCGGCGCAGTGCTTCGTGCAGCAGATGCGTCGCCGAATGGTTCGCCCGAATGGCGCGGCGGCGGCTGTGGCTCACCTCCAGCTTAGCAGGCTGCCCCTTCGCAATCGCGCCTTCCACCACCCGTGCGATATGCATGAACACACCGGCAGCCTTTTTCGTATCCGTCACCTCGGCAAGGCCCGTGTCCGTGCGGACGTAGCCCGTATCGCCGACCTGACCGCCCGATTCCGCATAAAACGGCGTCTGGTTCACGACGATGGCGATCTCGGCCCCCGTCTCGGCGCTGCCTTGCTCGGCCCCGTCCTTGACCAGAGCGGTAATCACACCCTCTGCGGTCTCCGTGTCATAGCCAAGGAATTCCGTGCCGCCATGCGCCTCGGCCAGTTCAAACCAGATCCGCGCATCCTTCGCCTCGCCCGACCCGGCCCAAGCCGCCCGCGCCTTGGCCTTCTGCTCGGCCATCGCCGCATCAAAGCCGCGCACATCCACCGCGCGGCCCTTTTCGCGCAAAGCATCCTGCGTCAGGTCCAGCGGGAAGCCATAGGTGTCATACAGTTTGAACGCCGCCTCGCCCGGAAGATCGGCCCCATCGGGAATACGCGCCAGTTCATCGTCCAAAAGCCGCAAGCCCCGGTCCAGTGTCTGACGGAACTTGGTTTCCTCAAGCTTCAGCGTCTCCGGGTCTTGCGCGCCCAGCATATGGGCATGGCGCATCGCGCGCCGCATGATCCGGCGCAGCACATAGCCGCGCCCTTCGTTGGACGGCATCACCCCATCGGCAATCAGGAAAGAGGTAGAGCGCAGGTGGTCCGCGATCACGCGGTGATGCACCTTGCCCGGCCCATCGGGGTCGGCACTGGTGGCATTGGCGCTCGCCTCAATGAGGCTGCGCATCAGATCGGTGTCGTAATTGTCGTGCTTGCCCTGCAACAGCGCGCCGATCCGTTCCAGACCCATACCGGTGTCGATGGATTTCGCATCCAATTCGCGGCGGCTGCCATCCTCGAACTGTTCGAACTGCATAAAGACGTTGTTCCAGATTTCGATGAACCGGTCGCCATCTTCATCGGCGCTGCCGGGCGGGCCGCCCCAGATATGGTCGCCGTGGTCATAGAAAATCTCGGTGCAAGGGCCGCAGGGACCGGTTGGCCCCATCATCCAGAAATTGTCATTGGTGGGGATCCGATCATCGCTGAACCCCGCAACCTTCTTCCAGATCGCCGCGGCCTCATCATCGGTGTGATAGACGGTGACCAGAAGTTTATTCTTGTCGATCCCGAAATCCTTGGTCAGCAACTCCCACGCCAAGGGGATGGCCGTTTCCTTGAAATAGTCGCCAAAGCTGAAATTCCCCAGCATTTCAAAGAAGGTATGGTGCCGTGCGGTATAGCCCACATTGTCAAGGTCATTGTGCTTGCCACCTGCGCGCACGCATTTCTGCGCCGTGGTCGCACGCGTGTAGTCCCGCGTCTCGACCCCGGTGAACAGGTTCTTGAACTGCACCATGCCCGAATTGGCAAACATCAGCGTCGGGTCGTTGCGCGGCACAAGCGGAGAGCTTTCCACCACGCGGTGACCATTGCGGGCAAAGAAATCAAGGAAGGTGGAGCGGATGTCGTTCAGCGACGCCATGTCTTTGGGCCCTTCGGCTGGGATGCGGCAGGTTCTGGCCCCATGTAGCCTTGCCAAGCGGGCCTGTCCACAGGGCTGAACCGCTGGTTTGGCATTTCCACGGCAAGGAAGGCCAGCAAGGCCAAAGACCCCCATGAAAAAGGGCCATGGTTTCCCACGGCCCCGCAGCTTGCTGGCAAACGGGCTCAGCCGTCCATCACATCATCTTCGGCCCCATCACCTGCCATATGGAAATCAAGACCATTGGCAGCCCGGATCTTGTCCTCGATCTCCATCGCGACGGAAGGGTTCTGCTTTAGGAACTGCTTGGCGTTTTCACGGCCCTGACCGATGCGCTCATCGCCATAGGAATACCAACTGCCCGACTTCTCCACCACACCGGCCTTCACGCCGATGTCGATCAATTCGCCCGTCTTGGAAATCCCCTCGCCATACATGATGTCGAATTCCACCTGTTTGAAGGGCGGCGCCACCTTGTTCTTCACCACCTTCACGCGGGTCGTATTGCCCACGACATCGTCCTTTTCCTTGATCGCGCCAATACGGCGAATATCCAGCCGGACAGAGGCATAGAACTTGAGCGCATTGCCGCCCGTCGTCGTCTCGGGGCTGCCGAACATCACGCCAATCTTCATCCGGATCTGGTTGATGAAGATCACCATGCAATTGCTGCGCCCGATGCTCGCGGTCAGTTTGCGCATCGCTTGGCTCATCAGACGGGCCTGTGCGCCCACGGTCGCATCGCCCATATCGCCCTCAAGCTCCGCCTTGGGGGTGAGGGCTGCGACCGAGTCGACCACGATCAGGCTGACCGCGCCGGACCGCACCAGCGTATCGACAATCTCCAAGGCCTGTTCGCCCGTATCGGGCTGCGAGATCAGGAGTTCGTCAAGGTTTACCCCCAGTTTCCGCGCATATTGCGGGTCCAGCGCATGTTCGGCATCGACAAAGGCACAGACACCGCCCTTTTTCTGCTCTTCAGCCACGACATGCAGCGTCAGCGTCGTCTTGCCTGAAGATTCTGGGCCGTAAATCTCAACGATCCGGCCCTTGGGCAGACCACCGATCCCCAGCGCAATATCAAGGCCAAGCGAGCCGGTCGAGGTCGCCTCAATCTCCATCGCCGGGTTGTTCGCCCCAAGTTTCATGATGGAGCCCTTGCCGAACTGCCGTTCGATCTGCGCCAATGCGCTTTCCAGAGCCTTCGCCTTGTCCATATCCCGCTTCCCGTTCAGATCGAGGAGGTTCGCCACCGCCATTTGCCCGCTCCTTATTTCACAGCCGCCTTCTTGCGGCAATCAGTTGCGCCCGTTCTGGCGGGGTCCCCCAAAGGGTTTGTCCCACCTTTGTTTCCAAAATGTTCTCATCCTTATGCGATCAAAACAAGAACATGGCAATTGAAGTTTTCGCGCTTCCAGCATTTTCATCTCTTGGTTAAAGGAACGTTTACGGCCACCCGGTGCCCTCTCGGCCTCTGTGGCTTTCCCGTCTGGTTGTCAGGAAAGGGTTAAAGATGTTGGTTTTCTGGGACGCGCGGCTTGTCATTCTTGCCACGCCCAAGACGGGGTCCACCGCGATTGAGTTTGCACTCGACTCTTTGGCCGCACTGTCAGTGCAGCGCCCACCCGCGCTCAAACACACGAATGTTGCGCGCTTTCATCGGTTTCTTCGGCCCTATCTTGAATCGGCCGCAGGTGGCCCTTTCACCGTTGTCGCGCTCATGCGCGAACCACGTGATTGGCTGGGAAGCTGGTACCGCTATCGCCAGCGTGAGGATATCCCCGATCAGGCCAAGAGCACAGCGGGGATTACTTTTGACGCCTTCGTCAACGCCTGGTGCGACGACCCGCGTCCCGCCTATGCCAATGTTGGCGCGCAAGGACAGTTTCTTGCACCTCCTGGCGGGCCAAGAGCAGATCGCATTTTCAAATATGAAGACATAGAAAGCTTTATCAGTTTCCTGGAGGATCGGCTCGACTTTCAGATTCATCTTCCCAGGTTGAATGTCTCCCCCAAGGCACCGCTGGACCTTGCGGCCAAAACAGAGTTACGGCTGAAAAAAGCGGCGGAAGAGGATTTCCGTCTCTATGCCTCTTTGTGAGAAGCAAGCGAAGCGGACGCAAGCTTCAAGACATGCGCCGCACGACCCTGTGGTTCATGCCAATTGCGCCTGCACCGTTTGTGCCAGATCGTTGAGTGAAAAGGGCTTTGCCAAAAAGGCCGCGTTTTCGATCTGTGCCGTGGCATCGGTTACCCCGTCGTCGGCATAACCAGACATGAAAACAACCCGCACATCCGGCCGCCGTTCCAAGGCACAGCGGACCCACGTGGGCCCGTCCATTCCCGGCATGACCACATCGGTCACGAAGATATCCACGTCCAGCGCCGGGTCCTCCAGCGTGGCCAGCGCTTCTTCAGCGTCTTTCGCCTCAAGGACCGTGTAGCCCCGCAGCCGCAGCGCGCGGCTTGCAAAGGCGCGCACGGGCGCCTCATCCTCCACAAGAAGCACCACCCCTTCGCCCGGGCGCATCAAAGGGTTGAAGCGGGGCTTTGCTGACAAAGTGGCTTCGCCCGCCTCCGGGACTCCGTCATGGATGGGGAAATAAAGGTGAAAAACAGTCCCTTCCCCTAATGTGGAATCGACAAACACGAACCCCCCCGATTGTTTGACGATCCCGTAAACAGTTGACAGACCAAGGCCAGTCCCTTCGCCCTGTCGCTTCGTGGTGAAAAACGGCTCAAATATCTTTTCGAGCACATCGGGCGCGATCCCAGTACCCGTATCGGTCACCCGGATCAGGCCATAACGCCCAGGCGGTACGACAGCCCTGTCCCGGCGCAGTTCGGTGATCAGTGTCAATGCTTCGGTTTCAAGCCGGATCGCCCCCCCTTCCGGCATCGCATCCCGGGCGTTCACGACCAGATTGACGATCACTTGTTCCAACTGCCTCCGGTCCGCCCGGATCGCCCCGATCCCCTGCCCGTGCAAAAGGCGCAGTTCCACCTTTTCACCCACCAAACGGTTCAGAAGATGGGCCAGATCCGAGAGGACATCGCCAAGGTCAAGACGTTCTGGGCGCAAGGTCTGTTTCCGCGAGAAGGCCAAAAGCTGCCCGACAAGCGCCGCCGCACGATTGGCATTCTGCTGCACCTGTATCAGATCGGCATAATCATCCGACTCCCGATTGTGGCGCATCAGCAAGAGGTCGCAATGACCCGAGATCGCCGTCAGCAGGTTGTTGAAATCATGCGCGATCCCACCCGCCAATTGCCCAATGGCTTGCATCTTTTGGCTCTGAACAAACTGCGCCTCCATTCTTTTGGTGGATGTTGCATCTTGCACCACCACAAGCAGCCCCGGATGACCGGATTCCACAATTCGTCGGAGTGTCACTTGATGAAAGGCATCCGCTGCCCCCTTCCGCGGGCGCAAGACTTCTGATGCCGTCGGCAACCGCCCAGCCATCACATCGGCCAGCCAATCCTCCACCGGGCGGCCAAGCCCCTCATAGATGGCAGCAAGCCTCTGTCCCGTGACATCTTCCCCCAAAAGGGCCATAGCCGCAGGGTTTGTGGCGACCACCTCCCCTTCGCGGGATAAATGGAGCAGAGGTACCGGCACCTCGGAAAAACCGCCACCCAAGCCCGTCGCCCGTGGCGCGTCTGTACAGGGCAAGAAATAGATTTCCCGACGTTCCCCCACACCGGGCACTTCGGCCATGAGGGCGCGAACTGGTCCCGTTGCTGCGGCAAGCTCCACCACTTCGGAAGGACGCGGGTCCGTGCTGGACAGAATTCGGTCCAGATGCCTCGGTCGTCCCCCAAGCAGGCGACGCAGGGCTTCGTTGCAGAACAGAACCACGCCTGCCTTGTTCGCGACCAGCATAGGCAGGCCAATTCCATCGGCCCCCCGCCCTGCGCCCGCAGTATCAACGAATTCCTCCACCCGCCAAAGAAATCCACCGCCCGGAAGGGCCGAGACGCTGATGCGAGACAACCCACGTCGCGTGACAACATCTTCGCGCGCGGCTCCCTTGCGCTGCGCACGCAATTGCAGACGATAGAGGACCGAGGCCGGACTGGCGAAATGGTCCTGAAGTGCCGCCACTAAGGTTTCCGGATCACCCCCAAAACGTTCGGCGGCAGACGGGTTTACCCACAGCAACGCCCCCTGCGCATCGCTGACAAAAACCGGCGCGAGGTCTGCGGTGTGTAGGATATGAACCTGCCGATACCCCGCCTGTGCACGACGCTGGGTGACATAACGAAAAAGCCACCGCAAACCCAAAGCCGAGAGCAAGGTACCACAAGCGACAAGACCAGACAGCCGCTGGACCGCATCCTCACTCAGCATCGCAACCAGCGCAGAAAGTGCAGCCAAAGCCAAGACCAGCACAACGCTGCTTTCCTGACGCCAGCCAAGGCGCGGACCGGGCCGCCCGTCACTGATCTGATCTACTTGCCGCACAGGCCCAACCCAACTGGCTTCACCGCTTAAGAAAGAACACGGGGAAGATTAACGCAGGATTAAGACGAGATACTACCTATGCGTGTTATTTTCTTGCATCTTTTCGCGCAAGAACAGCAAGAAAGAAGCCGTCACCGCCCTGCGCCAAATCGAGCCGCAGCATCTGCTGCGCCTCCCAGTGTTGATTTTCAGAAAGAAAATCAACGATTCGGCTTTCGTTTTCCTCGGCCAAGACGGAACAGGTCGCATAGGCGAGCACGCCCCCCGGCGCGACCATCGCCGCCGCCCGCGCGAGAATCGCGCGCTGCACCTGCCCCAGCTGCAACAACGACTCGGGTGTCAGCCGCCATTTCCCCGCCGGATCGCGCCGCCAACTCCCCGAACCCGAACAAGGCACATCGATCAGCACAAGATCATAAGGCGCACCCGCCTCGGGCATGTCGGTCAGCGTCACCCGCACCCCTGCCCGCTTCGCCCGTTCCGGCAAATCGCGCAGGCGCTGTGCCGCCGCATCATGGGCGAACAGGTGCAGGCGCGCCCGCGCAGCCATGGCCAGCGTCTTGCCACCCCCGCCAGCGCAATGATCCAGCACCCGCATCCCATCACGCAGTGGCAGCGCCTCCACCACCGCTTGCGAGGCGGCATCCTGCAATTCCACAAGGCCCATGCGATAGGCCCGCGCGCCATCAATCCGGCGCTGGCCTTCCGTCACCTCCAAGGCCGATGCCGCAAGCGGATGCGGCCGCGCCACGATCCCATCCTCGGCCAAAACGGCCAAAGCCTTAGCCTGTGTCGTGCGGGCAAGGTTCACGCGCAAAAACACTGGCGCGCGGTCGCGCAGCGCTCGGCCCACGGCCTCGGCCCGCTCCCCCAAGCGGGGGAGGATCCAATCTGGCAGGTCCAAGGCCTCGGCCCCATCCGGCGCGCGGCCCGCCTCCTCTGGGCCGGGCGGGGCAGGCGCATGGCCTTCGCCGGTGAACAGCGCCGCCACATCCTCAGCCGCCGCACGCAGGCGGCCCAGCATCAGGCCACGGCCCGTTTCCGCCCCGCCAAGGGCGGCATAGCTGCGCTTGCGCCGCACGGCATCAAAGACCAAATCGCGCACCGCCGCGCGGTCGCCCGAGCCTGCAAACCGGCTTGCCCGCGCCCAGTTCACCAAGGCCTTTTCCGCAGGCTCACCTGCAAGGATACGGTCCAGAACCCCGATTGCCGCGGCAATCCGCGCGCCCGGCGTCACCGCTTAGCCCACGCGATAATTCGGGCTTTCGCGCGTGATCTGCACGTCATGGACATGGCTTTCTTTCAGCCCCGCGCCAGTGATCCGCACGAATTGGCAGCGCGCGCGCATCTCGGCCACTGTCCGGTTGCCGGTATAGCCCATGGCGGCGCGCAAACCGCCCACCATCTGGTGAATGACCGCCGCGGCAGACCCCTTATAGGGCACCTGCCCCTCGATCCCTTCGGGCACCAGCTTGTCGCTGGCCGCATCCTTCTGGAAATACCGGTCGGCTGATCCGCGCGCCATCGCGCCAAGGGAGCCCATCCCGCGATAGGCCTTGAAGCTGCGGCCTTGCCAGAGGATCACCTCGCCGGGGGATTCATCCGTGCCTGCTATGGCAGACCCCACCATCGCGCAAGAGGCCCCCGCTGCAATCGCCTTGGCGAAATCGCCGGAATATTTGATCCCACCATCGGCGATCACAGGCGTATCGCCCGCCGCTTGGGCCGAATCCATGATCGCGGTCAGTTGCGGCACGCCGACCCCCGCCACGATCCGCGTCGTGCAGATCGAACCGGGGCCAATCCCCACCTTCACCGCATCGGCACCCGACCCGATCAGCGCGCGGGTCGCCTCTGCCGTGGCCACATTGCCCGCCACCACCTGAACGGTATTCGACAGCTTCTTGATCCGCTCCACCGCCTTGGCCACACCTTCGGAATGGCCATGCGCCGTGTCGATCACCACCATATCCACACCCGCCTCGATCAGCGCCTGCGAGCGATCAAAACCCGCATCCCCGACGGTCGAGGCCGCCGCCACCCGCAACCGGCCAAGCTCATCCTTGCAGGCCTGCGGGTTCAGCACGGCTTTTTCGGTATCTTTCAGCGTCAAAAGGCCGGTCAGCTTGCCCTGCCCGTCTGTCACCAGAAGCTTCTCGATCCGCCGCGCTTTCATCAGGCTGATCGCCGCCTCCCGATCCACCGGTTCGCGCAGAACGGCCAGATTGTCCGAGGTCATCATGACCGAAACAGGGGTCTTGTCGTCGCTGGCAAAACGCATGTCGCGGTTGGTCACGATCCCGACCACGCGCCCCGCCTCATCCACCACCGGAAAGCCGGTGATGTTATAGCGTTCCATCAGCACCTTGGCATCGGCAAGCGTCTGATCGGCGCGCAGCGTGATCGGCGCATAGACCACGCCCGATTCAAACCGCTTCACGCGCCGCACTTCCCGCGCCTGTTCCTCGATTCCCAGATTGCGATGGATCACCCCGATGCCGCCCGCCTGCGCCATGGCAATGGCCATCCGCGCCTCTGTCACCGTATCCATGGCACTGGACAAAAGCGGAATGTTCATCCGGATCGCCCGCGTCACAAAGGTGGACGTATCGGCATCCGATGGCAAAACATTCGATGCTGCCGGCACCAGAAGCACATCATCAAAGGTAAGCGCCTCGCGAATCTCCATGGAAGCCTCCTCGGGAGTGATCGTTTGGCGGTTCCCTCTTTCACTTCCCGCCCCGCGATGCAAGGGCCAAGGGAGGGGGGAATGCCGCAAAACCGCCCTGCCCCTTGCGGTAGCCTGTCGTCCATGCTCCAAACGCCTCCGTTAAGACAGGGAAGATCACATATGCGCGTTGCGATTGTCGAAAACACCCGCGTCACCCATCACGGGCAGGTGGGCGTGGCCCTGCACGAGGCGGCGGCCAAGATCGACCTGTACAAACCATGGGCCGATGGCCGCCTGCCCGACCTCGGCGCCCATGACGCTCTGGTCGTCTTTGGCGGCGAACAGGCGGCCACGGATGACCACACCCACCCCTATCTTCCCGCCCTCGCGCGGCTCATGCGCGATACGGGCGAAAGCGGGCGGGCCGTGCTCGGCATCTGCCTTGGCGCGCAGCTTCTCGCGCGGGGTCTTGGCGCGGAAAACCGACTGGGCCAAGCGCGGGAATTCGGCTGGTGCGAGGTCACGCTGCGGGAGGAGGCCGCGACGGACCCCGTCCTGCGCCACCTGCCCACAGCATTCCCCATCTTCCAATGGCATTCCGACACGTTCACCCTGCCCGAAGGCACAGCCCATCTGGCAGGCTCCGCCACGGCCGCGCATCAGGCCTTTCGCTTTGGCCGCGCGACCTATGGCACGCAATTCCATTTCGAGGCGAGCCGCGCCGTGGTGCGCGACTGGATGCGCGAATTCCCCCATGTGATCGAAAGCATCGCCCCCGACTGGCCCGCACAGCATGCCGAACGCGCGCCCCTCACAGGGGCAGAGGCTGATGCCCATGGCCTCGCCATCGCGCGGGCTTGGGTCAGCCTGATCTGACCCGCGATCAGGGCTGCGGATCACACCTCGCGGAAGCGCTTTTCCTGCCGCGGGGTCCAGCGCAGCAGCAGATGCCAGCCTTCTTCATCCTGCCGCTCTTCCTCCACCACACCCTGCGCGTGGAGCCATGCGCGCTTGCGCCCTTCGGCAAAGGGCAGGAACATCCGGCGTTCCACCTTGTCCTCGTCAAAGGCGGCGGAAATCCGGTCCAGCAACTGGTCCACTCCCTCACCCGTCACGGCGGAAATGGCCAACACATCCTCGCGCGCGGCTGCCTGCGCCAGCAAAGCCTCGCGCGCAACGCCCTCCACCAGATCCAGCTTGTTCCACAGCTCGATCACCCGCGTCGCCTTGGACAGACCCAGCGAGGCCAGAACATCCGCCACATCCGCCGCCTGCTCTGCCGTTTCGGGATGCGAGATGTCGCGCACATGCAAGATGAGATTGGCCGACAGCACCTCTTCCAGCGTTGCGCGGAAGGCCGCCACCAATTGCGTGGGCAAGTCCGAGATGAAGCCCACCGTATCGGACAAGATCACCTTGCGCCCCGAAGGCAGCACCACCCCCCGCATCGTCGGGTCCAGCGTGGCGAAAAGCATGTCCTTCGCCAGAACCTCCGCCCCCGTCATGCGGTTGAACAGCGTGGATTTCCCCGCATTGGTATAGCCCACCAGCGCAACCACGGGGAAAGGCACCTTTGCCCGCGCCGCGCGGTGCAATTCGCGCGTCTTGACCACCTTCTCCAACTGCCGCTTCAGCCTGATCACATGGTCATCGATCGCGCGGCGGTCCGCTTCCTTCTGTGTCTCGCCGGGGCCACCGATGAAGCCAAATCCCCCCCGCTGGCGTTCAAGATGGGTCCAGGCCCGCACCAGGCGCGTGCGCTGATAGGACAGCGCCGCGAGTTCCACCTGCAAAACCCCTTCGCGCGTCCGCGCGCGGTCCGCGAAAATCTCCAAGATCAACCCGGTCCGGTCCAGCAGCTTGACGCCCCATTCCTTCTCCAGATTGCGCTGCTGAATCGGGCTGACCGGGCCATCGACCAGAACAAGACCGACCCGCGCGGCCTTGATCCGCGCCTTCAACTCCTCCACCTTGCCCGAGCCGAACAGCATCCCCGCATGAAGCCGCGGCAAGCGCACGACTTCCGCCCCCACCACCTCCATCGCGGGCAGCGCGGCGGCAAGGCTCACCGCCTCGGCCAAGCCATGTTCGGGCAGGCGGCGGCTTGGGTGAGACTTTATGTCAGGATGCAGCACAAAGGCCCGCGTCGCGGGCCTCTCGCTTTCATAAGCCCCAATCCCCCCGCCCTGATCGGCAAAGAGATCGTCCTCATCCTCTTCGGGCAGGTCGGGTTTCAGTCTTCGCCCTCATACAGGTTGATCGGCGCACCCGGCATGATGGTGGAAATCGCGTGCTTATAGACAAGTTGCGATTGCCCATCCCGGCGCAACAGCACACAGAAATTGTCAAACCAAGTGATCACGCCCTGTAGCTTGACCCCATTGATCAAAAAGATCGTCACCGGAACCTTTGCCTTCCGGACATGGTTCAGAAAGGCATCCTGCAAATTCTGTTTGTCGCCGGCCATTTTTCTTTGCCTTATCTCTTGCGCTTCTTAGACCCTGTCCCGCGGCCATTCTTTGCCGTTGGCGCACTGAAAGGAGTATGGTGCGGTCTTGCGCGAGATTCCAGCCCAAAAAACAGGCCGTTACGACAAACTCAAACCGCCCTGTTCAGCGTCGCCAACCAGAAGGTGCCAAAAGCGCCAGAACGGCGAGGATTTCCACCCGCCCCAAAACCATGACCGCAGCAAGAACCACCTTGGCCATTTGCCCCAGATCGGCATAAAGGATCGGGCTGGATGCGGCCAGATCCGCCAATTGCCCCGTCGTGGTCAGCGCCGCAAGCGTCAGCACCAGCGCCGGTTCGAACTCTATCCCCAACAGCGCCAAAATCCCCGTTGTGACGGCAATCGTCAGCGCGAAAAGCATGAAAAAGAGCCAGGCAAAATAGGCCCCCTGCCGGCGCATCTGCCGCGCGGCCTCCCCCCCGCCCCCGACAGAGGACGGATGGACCAGCCGCTCCAACTCGCGCTGGCCATGCTGGGCCAGAACATAAACACGCAACAGCTTTACGCCCCCCGCCGTGGTTGCAACCCCGCCCCCGAGCATGGCGAGCCCCGCAAGGATCAGCCCCGGCGTGCCAAGCCCCGACCATTCACGCGCTGCCTCCCATTCACCCGATTCGAAACCCGTCGTGGTCAGGAAACTGAGAACCGTGAACAACGCGCCCCATAGCGCGCGAAGGGCACGGCCAAGGTCTTGCGCATCCTCCGCCTCGATCGCTCCGATCCAATGGCGCAAGAACAGAACAAGCGTCGTTCCCCCGATCAACACCAAAGCAAGGCGGATTTCGGGATCTTGCCGAACCGGCCCTGTGCCAAGCACTTGCGCGCGTTCCGGAAAACTGCGCCGCGTCAGCGCCAGCAGCAAGAACAGAAAGATCAGATCAAGGCCACCAGGTTCACCTCGCCCGCGATCATCAGGCACAGCCACAGGGCCAGCGTCAGCCCCGCATAGACAGGCGCGATGACAGAGACATAGCGCCACAGCCTTTCGCCCGGGTCCGCGATACGGGTGATCTGCGTCTGCCCATGCGCGCCCTGCCCCACATCCCGGCCCGCCACCACCTCGCCCCCGCCAAGGTTCATGGGTGCAAGAATCGCGGTCGCCGCCACAAGCATGAACAGCCCCCCCATCCAGCCGACGAGCGCCCGCCAGAGGTGGATCGATGGCGCAAGACGCCCCGCATCGTCATAGACCGTGGCCCCGGTGGTGGTGAAACTCGACACCATCTCGAACCAAGCATTGATCCCTGTCGTATCCGGCATGGCCTGCGTCATCGGCAGGGCAAAGACCACGGGCAGCAGCAGATAGGCCCCGACCACCGCCAACAACTGCCCCCGCGCGGTCGTCCGTGTGCGGCGGTTGGCCATGGCCAGCATGACCATTCCCGTCACGATCATCACGATGATGCCGGAATAAAAGAACGCCTGCGCCACATCATGATCGCCGGTCAGCGATGCATGGGCCGCCGGCACCCACATCGACAGCCCGGCAACAAGGCACAAGAGCACCAGAAAAGGCGTATGGACGATCTGCGCCCGGAACATCAGAAAAAGTCGATGGAGACCTGCAACAGGCGCTCCACCTCGCGCACGTCCGAGGACATGGCAAAAAGCGCCACGAAATCCCCAGCCTCAAGCCGCAATTCGCCGGTGGGTTTCACCACCTTGTCGCCCTTCATCACCGCGCCGACCAAAACGCCTTCGGGAAATTCGATTTCGCGGATTTGGCGCCCTGTCATCGGGCTGGTGGACAGGATCTGCGCCTCGATCACCTCCGCCTCGGCATCGCCCACCGAATAAATCCGCCGTACCCGCCCATGGCGGATATGGCGCAGGATCGATGAGACAGTGGTCGCGCGGGGGTTGATATAGGCGTCAATGTCCAAGGGCCCCATCAGGGGGGCGAGTGTGGGATCATTGACAAGGGCAATCGACATCGCCGCCCCGGCCTGTTTCGCCCGCACCGCGACCAGAAGATTGGTCTTGTCATCATCCGTCACAGCAAGCACCGCATCGGCACGGTCCACCGCCGCCTCGGTCAGCATGTCCATATCCATGCCATCGCCATTCAGAACGATGGTCCGCTGCAAACTGTCGGCGGCGCGTTCGGCAACGGCGCGGCTCTTTTCGATCACCTTGGCACGCACCCGGTCTGTCCGCGCCTCCAAGGCACGGGCCACGCCCAGCCCCACGTTGCCGCCGCCCACAATGACGATGCGTTCCTGCTTTTTCGATTTCTTCCCAAAGATTTCCAGCGCGCGGTTCATATCCTCGGAATGGGCAAAGACATAGATCTGGTCGCCCACGAAAAGCTGATCCGCCGGGTCGGGCGCAAACAGCCTGCCCTCGCGCCGCACCCCCACCACAATCGCGCGCAGGCTGGGGAACAGATCGTTCAACTGCCGCAAGGGCGTATTCAGCACCGGGCAATCCTCATCCAGCGCCATGCCCAAAAGCTGCGCCCGGCCCAGCATGAAACTTTCCGTATCAAAGGTCGCAGGCGCGGCCAGCCGCTGCAAGGCGGCCTCCGCCACTTCCTTCTCCGGGCTGATCACCACATCGATGGGCAGATGGTCGCGCCGATAGAGATCGGAATAAATCGCATCCAGATAATTCTGGGCCCGCAGACGCGCGATCTTGCGCGGCACGGAAAAGACAGAATGCGCCACCTGACAGGTGACCATATTCACCTCGTCCGAATGGGTGGCGGCAATGATCAGATCGGCATCCCGCGCGCCCGCCCGGTCCAGCACATCAGGATATGAGGCAAAGCCTACAATCCCCTGCACATCCAGCGTATCGGTTGCGCGGCGCACCAGATCGGGGTTGAAATCCACCACCGTCACATCGTTGCGCTCGCTCGA
>JALOTC010000152.1 GCA_025458085.1 Cypionkella sp.
TGGGTCGGTCGTGGGCTGGCCTTGGGCATCCAGCGCCCAGCCTTCGGGCAGTGGCTTGCCCGCGCGGCGGTGGAGTTCGATTTCCCCGCGCGCGGCGACGGAGGTGGCGAAGTCGAACACATAGGGGTCGCGGTCGCGGCGGGGCCAGCCAAAGGCGAAGGGGTTTGTGCCCAGAAGCGGGCGGATGCCGCCGGTGGGGGCAACCGTGGCATAGCTTGGGCACATGACCAGTGCTGCAAGGCCGTGGCCGGTGACGGCCTCCACCTCTGGCCAAAGGGCCGAGAAATGGGTGCAGTCATTGATGACAAGGGCAGCGAGGCCAAGGCTCTGGGCGCGTTCGGCCAAGGCGGGCAGGCCAAGTTCAAAGGCCGGGTTGGCGAAGCCGCCTTGGGCATCGACCCGGACGATCGCGCTGCCTTCGCCCGGTTCCAGCCGGGGGATGGCAGCGCCCTTGACCTTGCCTGCCTTGAGCGTGCGCAGCGCACCTTCGATGCGGTAGATGCCGTGCGATTTGCAGGCATCGCGTTCGCCTGCCGTGATGACGCGGGCCAATGCTGCGGCCTGCACATCGTTCATTCCGGCGCGCTGAAAGATCGCCTGCACGCGGGCGTGAAGGTCTGCGATGGAAATCCGGTGGGTCATGGCCCTTGCCTCCGTGCTATGGTCGGGGGTAGCCTAGCTTGACTTTTTGCATACAACAAGAATACAAAATCCCTCAAAAGGGCTGTGGCCCTGCCCGAAGCTGAAAGGACTGAACATGACCTTTACCCCCCATGGCAAGCATCTGATCGCAGGCGAATGGGTCGCGGGCGAAGGCACGTTCCTGTCGGAACCGGCGCATGGCCCGGCCCATGCCTTTGGTCTGGGCAGTGTCGCGCTGGTGGACCGTGCGGCGCAGGCGGCAGAGGCGGCGTTCTGGTCCTTTGGCTGGTCATCGCGCGCGGAACGGGCGGCGCTGTTGCGCGCGATTGCCGATGAGATCGAAGCGCGGGCCGCGCAGATCACCGAGATCGGCTGTCAGGAAACCGGCCTGCCCGAGGCGCGGTTGAATGGCGAACGCGGGCGGACGACGGGGCAACTTCGGCTGTTTGCCGACCATATCGAACAGGGCGCGTATCTGGACCGGCGCCATGATGCGGCGCTGCCGGACCGGCAGCCCCTGCCCCGGCCCGAAATCCGCATGATCCAGCGCCCGATTGGGCCGGTGGCTGTCTTTGGCGCGTCGAACTTCCCGCTCGCCTTTTCCACGGCGGGGGGCGATACGGCGGCGGCACTGGCAGCGGGCTGTCCGGTGGTGGTGAAGGGCCATTCCGCCCATCCCGGCACGGGAGAAATCGTGGCCGAGGCGATCCACGCCGCGATTACGGCGCAGGGGGTGCATCCCGGTGTCTTTAGCCTGATCCAAGGCGGCAACCGCAAAGTGGGCGAGGCTTTGGTGACGCATCCGGTGATCAAGGCTGTTGGTTTTACCGGGTCTCTGGCCGGGGGGCGGGCGTTGTTTGACCTTTGCGCCGCGCGGGTTGCCCGCCGCTGTGGCGGCACGGGGCGCACAGATCGCACAGGGCTGGTCGGGCAGTCTGACCATGGGGGCGGGGCAGTTCTGCACCAACCCCGGCATTGCGGTGGTGATGGAAGATCAGGCGCAGGGCTTGGCCGAGGCGGTGCTGGCGGCGCTGGCGGCGGTTGGGGCGCAGGTGATGCTGACCGAAGGGATCGCGCGGGCCTATGTGGCGGGGCGCGACCGGGTGGCAGGCACGCCGGGGGTTCAATCGCTTTTGACGCAGGTTTGCGACCGGCGGCAGGCCACGCCGCAGGTGTTCAAGGTGCGGGGGGCCGATTGGCTCGCTGATCACTCCTTGGGCGAAGAGGTCTTTGGCCCGCTTGGCCTGATCGTGACCGCCAAGGATGCCGAGGAGATGCTGGCCATCGCGCAGAGCCTGCAAGGGCAGTTGACCTGCACCCTGCATCTGGATGAGGCCGATACGACCTTACCCAGCCAGTACAAACTTCGGGGCAACTTCGGTGGGAACGCTGTCGATCCGGCGGTTCCTGCGCCCTGTCAGCTATCAGAACATCCCGGCGGCGCTGTTGCCCATGGATTTCGGAGCCTGATACCGCAAGACCATATCCCGCCGTCCTGCGGCCTCGGGTCGATCAATCTTGGATACTAATTGTATACTCGTTGTATTTCGCGATTGATTTGTTCGGGTGCCGGTGGGATAGTCCAGCTCGGGTGACTCGTTACCTCAACAAACTTCAGGGAGAGAAACGTGAAAACTTCTGTTTTTGCTGCTGGCCTTTTGGCCGTGACTGCCATGGCGCTGCCGGCGCAGGCGGACAAGCTTGACGATATCATCGCCTCGGGCACGCTGCGCTGCGCCGTGGTGCTGGACTTCCCGCCGATGGGGTCGCGCGATGCGTCCAACAACCCGATCGGCTTTGACGTTGACTATTGCAACGATCTTGCCGCCGCGCTTGGCGTGACCGCCGAGATCGTGGAAACCACCTTCCCCGAACGGATTCCGGCGCTGATGTCGGGCCGGGTGGATGTGGCTGTGGCCTCGACCTCTGATACGCTGGAACGCGCCAAGACGGTCGGCTTCTCGATCCCCTACTATGCGTTTGAGAATGCCGTTGTCGCGCGCGAGGGCGTGGAAATGGCCACTTGGGAAGATATGAAGGGCAAGGTCGTGGGCGCGACCGCCGGCACCTATGAGGCGATCTGGCTGGAGGGCAAGGTCAAGGAATGGGGCGAGGGCGAGTTCCGCCCCTATCAGACGCAGGCGGATGTGTTCCTTGCGCTGAGCCAGGGCCAGCTTGACGCAACCGTGGCGACCGTCGAAGTGTCGGAAGCATCGGGCAACTTCCCCGGCATCAAGATCGTCGACAAGGCCCCGATGGTGCCCGATTATGTGGCCCTGATCACGCTGCGCGAGGAATATGGCCTGATCAACTACATGAACCTGTTCATCAACCAGCAGGTCCGCACCGGCCGCTATGCCGAACTGTACAAAAAGTGGGTCGGCGAGGGTGAGCCTGCCAACCTGACCATTCAGGGCGTCTATCGCTAACACCGGCGCCTTGGGGCGGTGCGGGGCAACCCGCGCCGCCCTCGCGCATCCCGAGTTAAGGCGAGGCGGTCATGTTCAACTATAATTTTCGTTGGAATCAGGCGCTGAATTCCCTTCCGCAGATGCTGGAGGGGGCGCTGGTCACCATGGAGATTGCCATTCTGTCGATGGTCATCGGCATTTCGGTGGCGATCCTTCTGACGCTGTTTCGCCTTTCGGGCAACCGTCTCCTCTATGCCATCGCGACGACTTGGGTGGAAATTGCCCGCAACACGCCCGCGCTGTTCCAGATTTACATGGTGCATTTCGGCCTTGGTGGCTTTGGCATCCATCTGTCGCCCTATCTGTCGCTGTTGATCGGGATTGCCTTCAACAATGCGGGCTATCTGGCCGAAAATTTCCGGGGCGCGCTGAAGGCCATTCCTGAAACGCAGACCCGCGCGGCGCGGTCCTTGGGCATGACACCGATCCAAGCCTTTCAGAATGTGATCCTGCCGCAGATGCTGCGCATTTCCTTCTTGCCGATGACGAACCAGATGGTCTGGGCCATTCTGATGACCTCGCTTGGCGCGGTTGTGGCGATGAACACCGATCTGTACGGGGTGACGAGCGATCTGAATGCGCGCACCTTCCGCACCTTTGAGCTTTTCGCGATTGCGGCGGTGATCTTTTACGTCATCACCAAGGTCATCACCCTCTCGGCCCGCCTGCTTGCGGCGCGGCTGTTCCGGTATTGAGGGGCGCGCGCGATGTTTGATACCGCACTCACGACGAATGACCTGATCTTCCTGGCCCAAGGGGCGGGGATGACGCTGGTTGTGACCGCGATTTCCGTGTTTTTCGGAACCATCCTTGGGATCATCTTTGGCGTGATCCGCTATCAGGTGGGCCCGTGGTGGGCCGCACCTTTGACCTTTGTGCTGGATGTTTTCCGGTCGATCCCGCTGCTGATCCAGTTGGTGTTGGCCAATGCCTTTGTGACGACCGTTCTGGGTTGGCGGATTTCGGGCTTTACGGTGGCCTGCGGAGTGCTGTCGCTTTACACCGCCGCCTATTGCGCCGAAATCGTGCGTGGCGGGATCGAAGCGGTGCCTGCAACCCTGCGCCGAGCGGCGCGGTCCTTGGGCATGACATGGGGTCAAGACATGACCTATGTCGTGCTGCCGCTGGCCACCCGCGTGGCGCTGCCGTCTTGGATCGGCCTTGCGCTTGGGGTGATGAAGGATTCCGCCCTTGTCTATATCGTGCAGGTGGTGGAGCTGCTGAAATCCACCCAGATCCTGATCACGCGGCTTCAGGAACCCCTGTTCCTTTTGATGATCTGTGGCCTGTTCTACTTCCTCATTTCTTTCCCGATCGCCCGGCTTGGCGGTTATCTGGAAAAACGGTGGTCCAATGATTGAGATCGAAAATGTCCGCAAATCCTTTGGCGCGCTGGAGGTTTTGAAGGGGATCAACCTGACCGTGGCCAAAGGCGAGGTGCTGACGGTGATCGGCGGCTCGGGTTCTGGAAAATCCACGCTTCTGACCTGCATCAACGGGCTGGAACCCATCGACTCGGGCCGTATCCTTGTGGACGGGGTCGAGGTTCATGCGAAATCGACTGACCTAAACAAGCTGCGCCAGAAGATCGGGATCGTGTTTCAGCAGTGGAACGCCTTTCCGCATCTGACCGTGCTGGAAAATGTGATGCTGGCGCAGGTGAAGGTGCTGAAGCGGTCGAAGGCCGAGGCAGAGGCCGAGGCGGCCAAGCAATTGAACCATGTGGGACTGGGCGAGAAGATGTCGGTCTACCCCTCGCGCCTTTCGGGTGGGCAACAACAGCGTATGGCGATTGCCCGCGCACTGGCCATGTCGCCCGACTACATGCTCTTTGACGAGGTGACCTCGGCACTTGACCCGCAGTTGGTGGGCGAGGTGCTGGATACTTTGCGGATGCTGGCCTCTGAAGGCATGACGATGATCTGCGTCACGCATGAGATGAAGTTCGCGCGCGAAGTGTCGGACCGGGTCGCCTTTTTCCACAAGGGCGTGATGGCCGAGATTGCGCCACCCGAGCAGTTGTTCGGCGCGCCGAAAGACCCGGAACTGCAAAAGTTCCTTGCCGCCACGCACTGAGGGCAAAATTGGACAGACAGGAAGATGTGATCGTGGTCGGCGCGGGTGTCGTTGGCCTGTCGGTGGCGCTTGCGCTGCGGGCGCGGGGGTTCGGCGTGACGGTGCTGGACCGTGAGGGGCCAGCGGCGGGGGCGTCTGCGGGCAATGCGGGGGCTTTTGCCTTTACCGATATTCTGCCCCTCGCCTCCCCCGGCATCTTGCGCAAGGCGCCAAAGTGGCTGCTGGACCCGCTGGGGCCGCTTAGCGTGCCGCCAGCCTATGCACTGCGCATTGCGCCGTGGATGTTCCGCTTTTGGCGGGCCTGTGCGCCCGCGCGGGTGGCCACCTCGACCACGGCGCAGACGGCGCTGATGGACCTGTCGAAAGCAGAGCTTGAGCCGTTTCTGGCGGCAACAGGCACGGCGCATATGCTGCGCAAGGATGGCAACCTTCAGGTCTATGAATCGGAGGCCGAGTTTCGCTCCAGCCTGCCGGGATGGCAGGCGCGGGCCGATCATGGGATCGACTTTCGCCATATGGGGCCGGAAGAGATGGCCGAAATTCAGCCCGGCCTTTCGCCGCGCTTTGTGAAAGGCACCTTCACCCCCGGCTGGTATTCAATCGCCGACCCCAAGGACTATACGCTCGCCTTGGCCGATGCTCTGCGCGCCCAAGGTGGCGTTCTGGATCGGGGCGCGGTGGTGGCGGTGCAGCCAGAGGCAGAAGGTGTGGTTGTGTCGCTGGAAGGGGGCGCGCAACGGCGCGCGGCGCAGGTGGTGATCTGTGCAGGCGCCCATTCCCATCATCTGGCGCGGGGTTTGGGCGATGCCATCCCCTTGGAAACGGAACGCGGCTATAACACCACCCTTCCCACTGACGCCTTTGACCTGCGGATGCAGGTGACCTTTGGCGGGCATGGCTTTGTGGTCACGCGGCTGACAAGCGGTATTCGCGTGGGCGGTGCAGTGGAACTTGGCGGGCTGAAATTGCCGCCCAACTTCGGCCGATCAGAGGCAATGCTGAAAAAGGCCAAGGCTTTCCTGCCCGGCCTGCGCGCGACAGGCGGGGTGCAGTGGATGGGCTTTCGCCCGTCGCTGCCCGATAGCCTGCCTGCAATTGGCCGGGCGCGGGCCACGCCGCGTGTGACCTATGCCTTTGGCCACGGCCATCTGGGCCTGACGCAATCGGCGGGCACCGCGCGGATCGTGGCCGATCTTCTGACCGGGGCGCGATCGCGCCTCGACCTTTCCCCCTTCTCGCCCCAACGGTTCTGAGGCACTCATGGCAAGCCATACCTTTTCCTGCATCGACGGTCATACCTGCGGCAATCCCGTGCGCCTTGTGGCGGGCGGGGGCCCAAGGCTGGAGGGCGCGAACATGCTGGAGCGCCGCGCGCATTTCCTGCGCGAATTTGACTGGATCCGCACGGGGTTGATGTTCGAGCCGCGCGGGCATGACATGATGTCCGGCTCCATCCTTTACCCGCCGACGCGGGCGGATTGCGATGTGGCGGTGCTGTTCATCGAAACCTCGGGCTGTTTGCCGATGTGCGGGCATGGGACGATTGGCACGATCACGATGGGGATCGAAAATGGCCTGATCACCCCCCGCGCGCCAGGGCGGCTGTCGATTGAGGCACCGGCGGGCAAGGTGGATATCGAATACCGCCAAGAAGGCAGGTTCGTGGAGGAAGTGCGGCTGACCAATGTGCCGTCCTTCCTTTATGCCGAAGGGCTGACGGCAGAGGTGGAGGGCTTGGGCGAAATCGTCGTCGATGTGGCCTATGGCGGGAATTTCTATGCCATCGTGGAGCCGCAAAAGAACTTTCGCGACATGGCGGATTTCACGGCGGGTGAGTTGATCGGCTTTTCGCCAAAACTGCGCGCGGCGTTGAATGCGAAATATGAATTCATCCACCCGGAGCACCCCGCGATCAACGGGCTGAGCCATATTCAATGGACAGGAACGCCCACGGTCGCGGGGGCCCATGCCCGCAATGCCGTGTTTTATGGCGACAAGGCGATTGACCGCAGTCCCTGTGGCACCGGCACCTCGGCCCGTATGGCACAGCTTGCCGCCAAGGGGCAGTTGCGGGTGGGGGATGAGTTTCATCATGAATCGATCATCGGATCGATCTTCAAGGGGCGCGTCGAGGCGAAGGCAGAGGTCGCGGGGCGCGATGCCATTATCCCCTCGATCGCCGGATGGGCGCGGATGACGGGATACAACACCATCTTCATCGATGATCGGGACCCCTTTGCCCATGGGTTTGTCGTCAAATGACCGGGGGGCAGATGACAGGCACGGCGCTTTCCATCCTGCCGGGCGAAGCGGCGGGCGAGATCATCGCCACGACTGAGCCGATCAGCTTTTGGGGCGGGGTGGACCCGGCCACGGGGGCGGTAATCGACGTGCATCACCCGCTGGCACGGGCGCGCGCCTGCGGCGCTGGTCTTTGCGGAACCCGAGGACGTGGTGACGCTTGGCGCGATGATCGCGGCAGAGATGTTCGGGAAAAAGCTGCCCGTGCTGCGCCTGTCGCGCGATGCCTTTGAGGCTTTGGCCAAGGCC
>JALOTC010000022.1 GCA_025458085.1 Cypionkella sp.
GAATGACACGGTCGCCTCGGCCCGTGTGACGGGGCAGATCCTGCTCGATGGCGAAGATATCTACGACCGCCGGGTGGACCCGGTGCAATTGCGCGCCAAAGTGGGGATGGTGTTCCAAAAGCCGAACCCCTTCCCCAAATCGATCTATGACAACGTGGCCTACGGCCCCCGCATCCATGGCCTCACCCGGTCCAAGGCCGAACTCGACGCGGTCGTCGAAAGCAGCCTGCGCAAGGCCGCGCTGTGGAACGAGGTGAAAGATCGCCTCTCTGCCCCCGGCACGGGTCTTTCGGGCGGCCAGCAGCAACGCCTGTGCATCGCCCGCGCGGTCGCCACCTCGCCCGAGGTGCTGTTGATGGACGAACCCTGCTCCGCGCTCGACCCGATCGCCACCGCGCAGTTTCACCAATCCCCGCGACCCGCGCACCGAAAGCTACATCACCGGCCGGATCGGGTAAGGAACAGGGCATGACCAACGAAACCCATATCGTCACCTCGTTTGACCGCGACCTTCAGGCGCTTCAAGCCCAGCTTGTGCGGATGTGCGCCTTGGTGGAGACTGCCTTGGTCGAGGCGGCGACTGCCCTTGAAACCCGCGATCTGACTTTGGCGGAGGCGGTGATTGCCCGCGATGCGGCCATCGACGCGCTGGATGACACGATCAACACGGATGCGGCATTCCTCATCGCACGACGCGCCCCAACGGCATCGGACCTGCGGCTGGTCTTGGCGGCCATGCGCGCCGCCCATAGTCTTGAGCGGGTCGGGGACTATGCCAAGAACATGGCGAAGCGCACACGCGTCCTGAGCACCATGCCAGAGATTGAGGGCAGTGCCGGCACGGTCCGGCGCATGGCGAAACTGGTTGCCGTGATGCTGGAAGAGGCGATGCGCGCGCTTGTGCGCCGCGATGCGGCTTTGGCCGAAGAGGTGCGGGGGCGCGATCTGGACATCGACCAGATGTATAACACGCTCTTTCGGTCGCTTCTGACCCATATGCTGGAAAGCCCGGCCAATATTTCGGCCTGTATGCATTTGCATTTCATCGCCAAGAATGTGGAACGCGCAGGCGACCATGCGACCGGGATCGCCGAACAGGCGATTTATCTGGCCACCGGTGTCGCCCCCGCGGGCGAGCGGCCCAAAGCGGATACCACCGTCGCCAGCGGGCAGGGGGCGCAGTGATGCAGGCGCACAAGACACCGCCCAAAGTGTTGCTGGTCGAAGATGAACCCGCGCAGCGCGAGGTTCTGGCCTATAACCTTGAAGCCGAAGGGTTCGAGGTGGTGCAGGCGGGCGATGGCGAGGAGGCGCTCCTCCTTGTGGATGAAGAAAACCCCGACTTGATCATCTTGGATTGGATGATGCCGCATCTGTCGGGGATTGAAGTCTGCCGCCGCCTGAAAATGCGCCCCGAGACGCATCGCATTCCGATCATCATGCTGTCGGCCCGTGGAGAAGAGGTGGACCGGGTGCGCGGGCTAGAGACGGGGGCCGATGATTACATCATCAAACCCTATTCGGTCATTGAACTTCTGGCCCGTGCGCGGGTGCAGATCCGCCGTGTGCGCCCCTCTGTCCTTGGCGATGTGCTGAGTTTCGAAGATATCCGCGTGGATACGGAATCCTACCGCGTCTATCGCGGGGATCATGTGCTGAAACTCGGGCCGACCGAGTTTCGGTTGATGACCACCTTCATGGAAAAGCCGGGCCGCGTCTGGACGCGCGACCAGTTGCTGGACCGGGTTTGGGGGCGCGATCTTTACGTCGACACCCGGACGGTCGATGTTCATATCGGACGGCTGCGCAAAGCCTTGTGCCAGTTCGGCCACCCCGACCCGATCCGCACCGTGCGCGGCGCGGGCTATGCCTTGGGGTGACAGCCTTGGCCTTGGCGATGCAAAGCGCGGGCCTTGGTCCGCCCTAACCCCGGCGGTGTTCCAGAATCGATTTCACCACCAAGGCCAGCAGCGCCAGCAGCGTCAGCACCGAGGCCGCCGCAAAGGCGCCGGTCGCGTTCAGATCGTTGAACAGAAGTTCCACATGCAGGGGCAGGGTATTCGTCTGCCCCCGAATATTGCCCGAGACGACGGATACACCGCCGAACTCCCCCACGGCCCGCGCTGTGCAGAGAACAGCGCCATAAAGCAGCGCCCATTGGATGTTGGGCAGCGTCACCCGGCGGAACATTTGCCAGCCACTGGCCCCCAATGTCACCGCCGCCTGTTCCTGTTCTGACCCCTGCGCTTGCATCAAGGGCAGGACTTCGCGCGCCACGAAAGGCGCGGTCACAAACATCGTTACCAGAATGATCCCCGGCAGGGCGAACATCACCTGAAGCTCATGTTCCATCAGCCAAGGGCCAAGGAGCCCCTGCCGCCCATAGAGCAGCAGATAGCAGATGCCCGCGATGATGGGCGAGATCGAGAAGGGGATTTCGATCGCCGTGACCAGAAGGCTGCGCCCCGGAAAGCGGAACCGCGCCACTGCCCAAGCGGCGGCAATGCCGAAGGCGATGTTGACCGGCACCACGATCAGCGCGGTGATCGTGGTCAGCCAGATTGCATGGCGCGTGACCGGATGCAGCAGATTGTCGGCATAGACCCGCCAGCCCTCGGCAAAGGCGCGGGCGAAGATATAGAACAGAGGCGCCACGACGATCAAAAGGGTCAGCGCGACCGCAAGACCTATCAGCAGGCGCGGCATCAGGCGGGAGGCAACGGGACCGGAATGGGAAACGGTCTGCATCATGCCCCCTTAGACAGCCTTGTGCCGCAAGGCCCAAGCCTGCAACCGGTTGGAGATGAAGAGGAGCACCAGCGCGAAGATCAACAGCACCAAGGCAATCGCCGCCGCGCCGTTGTAATCAAATTCCTCCAGCCGGATGAAGGCGAGAAGGGCCGCGATTTCGGTCTGCATGGGAATGTTTCCGGCGATAAAGACAATGGCTCCGAATTCGCCCAAGGAGCGCGCAAAGGCGATGGTGCAACCGGCAAGCCATGCGGGCAGGATCTGCGGAAAGACCACGCGCGAAAAGATCGCCCATTCCGAGGCACCCAAGGTGCGCGCCGCTTGTTCATAGGCGGGGTCAAGGTCCTCCAGCACAGGTTGCACGCTGCGCACAACAAACGGGACAGAGGTGAAGGCCATGGCCAAGGCCACGCCCCAGATCGTGTAGACGACTGAAATCCCCTGCGGTTCCAGCCAGGCGCCGATCCAGCCATTGGCCGAGAACAGCGCCGTCAGCGACAACCCCGCCACAGCCGTGGGCAAGGCAAAGGGAATGTCCATCAGCGCATCAAGAAGGCGTTTGCCCGGAAAGTCATGGCGGACGAGCACCCAAGCCATCAACAGGCCATAGATGGCGTTGAAGAGCGTGGCGACCACCGCCGCGGTCAGCGTGACCTGAAAAGCCGCCAAGGCACGGGGGGAGGTCACGATGGCCCAGAACCGGGTCGGGCCGATTTCGGCCCCTTTCAGGATCAGCGCCAGAACCGGGATCAGGATGATCACGGTCAGATAAAGCAACGTCGTGCCGAGGCTCAGCGTGAACCCCGGCAAGACGCGTTTCGCGCGGATGGGCGCGGCTTGGACGATCATTGGTTGACAAAAACCTGATCAAGGATCGCGCCATCGGCCAGGTGGTCGCGGCGCACCGCATCCCACCCGCCAAAAACCTCATCCACCGTTACCAGACGCACCTCGGGGAAGCCTTCGGCAAAGCGCGCGGCCACTTCGGCATCGTTCACCCGATAGTCATTCTGCGCGAGGATTTCCTGCGCTGCGGGGGAATAGAGCCATTCCAGATAGGCGGTCGCGACTTCGGTCGAGCCTTTCTTTTCGGCATTGGCCGCCACCACCGCCGCGGGGAAGGCGGCGAAAAGCGACAGGCTTGGCGTCACGCGGACAAAGCCCTTGTCAGCATATTCGCGGGCGATCCCGCCGGTCTCCGCCTCGAATGTCACCAGAACATCGCCAATCTCACGCTCGGCAAAGGTCTGCGTGGCGGCCCGCCCGCCGGTGTCGAAAACCGGAACAGAGGACAGGATTGATTTCACAAATTCCTGCGCCTTGGCATGGTCGCCGCCATTCTGTTCCAGCCCATAGGCATAGGCCGCCAGATAGGTGTACCGCCCATTGCCGCTGGTCTTGGGGTTCGGGAACACCGGGGCCACATCCTCGCGGGCAAGGTCCGACCAGTCAGTGATGTTCTTGGGGTTCCCGGCACGCACAAGGAAGGCGGGCAGGGAGTAATAGGGCGAAGCGCCGTTGGGCAGTTTGTCACGCCAATCGGCAGGCACCAGCCCCCCTTCGGCCAGAACATCGACATCGGTTTCCTGATTGAAGGTGACGACATCCGCAGCCAGACCTTCAAGGATCGCGCGGGCCTGACGGGAGGAGCCGCCATGGCTTTGGTCGATCACCACATCGCGGCCCGTCTGTTCCTTCCAATGCGCAGCAAAGGCAGGGTTCAGCGCCTCGAACAATTCGCGGCTGATATCATAGCTGACATTCAGGATGCTGTCCTGTGCCTGTGCGGGGGCAGTGCTGGCCAAGCCAAGGGCAAGGATGGCCGCGCCGAAAAGGGCGTGTTTCATGCGTGTTTCTCCTGAAGGATGGATGAAGGCGCGGCCTCGGACGGGGCAGGCCCCAGGCCAGAGGCGAAAACCGCGCCTGAAAGCGGTTGCAGGCGGTAAGCGGCCCCCTTTACCAGCTTGGGGGCCGAATGGCGGGGCAGATCGGCAGGCAATTCCAGCCCGGTGCCATCGCGCAGCACGGCCCGGATCACCGCGCCATTGCTGGCCATCTGGTGCAGGATCCAAGGGCTTGCGGCATCGGGCTCCAGCGCGATGGCATCGGGGCGCAGGAACAGCCGGGCCGGACCATCGGCCATGGCCCGCCGTTCCAGACGGCTGGCATCAAGCCCCGCCGCATCGACCCGCCCGGCATGAAGCGCCACCGGCAGTTCCGCCACCGCCCCCATGAACCGCGCGACAAAGGGCGAAGCGGGGTGGTCATGGATCTGATCCGCCGTGCCGATCTGTTCGATCCGGCCTTCGCCCATCACGACGACCCGGTCGGCCAGCTCGAAGGCTTCTTCCTGATCATGGGTGACAAAGATCGTGGTCGATCCGGTCGCCTCATGCACCTCGCGCAGCCACCGGCGCAGGTCGCGGCGGATCGCGGCATCCAGCGCGCCAAAGGGTTCGTCCAGCAAAAGAACCGCAGGCCGGATTGCCAAGGCCCGCCCAAGCGCCACACGCTGCCGCTGCCCGCCGGAAAGTTGCGAGGGGAAGCGGTCGGCCAGATGGGTGATCTGCAAAAGCGCCAAAAGATCATCTACCCGCGCCGCGATTTCGGGCTTTGGGGGCCGCGCCGCGCGGGGACCAACGGTCAGGCCAAAGGCGATGTTGTCGCGTACCTTCATATGCGGAAACAGCGCGTAGTGCTGAAAGACGAAACCGATCCGCCGTTCCTGCGCGGTCAGGGCCAGCCAATCGCGCCCATCGACGCTCAGGCCCCCGGCATCGGGCCATTCGAGCCCGGCGATGATCTTCAAAAGCGTGGTCTTGCCCGAACCAGAGGGGCCAAGCAGCGCGACGAGTTCCCCCGCCTCGACCGTCAGGTCGATGCCCCGCAAGACGGCCGTGCGGTCGAAACTCTTGATCAACGAGGTGATGGCAATGGTCATGGCATGCTCCGTTCCGGTGGGAAATGGTTCTGCCGTCCCGCCGATGCAATCCATATTGTCTTGATCTGAAGCGGAAAATCCGGGCTATGTCGGAACATTTTCTCCCATCCTTGTCAGGCAAGCCTTTGATCGTTTTGTTGGCGCGACCCTTCTCGGGATGCTGTGCCGAAAGGGTTGCGCAGGGGAACGAAAAGGTCCTTTTTCGCAGGAGGCATCGCGTTCAAGGGATTTGAACAGGCGCGGCGCGGGCTGCGCCCTCAAGTCCCCCCAGCCCCTCAGGGGCGATTGGCCCGGTGATGCGGCGAAAGCCTCGGATGGTGAGGGGTCGCGGAATGGGAAAGCGGGCGACTACCGCCTCTAAGGACCGGGCCAGACCCCGATCACTGGAGCATGTGCCTGCCAAAGAGCGGCCCATGTGCCGAACACCAGCACCAACCGCACAGGATCAGGGGGGGATTTCGGCTGCCAACTTCCCCTGATCAGCGCCCAAAGGGGAAGGGTACTGGTACCGGCTGTCAGCCTTGTCCAAGCGTCGTCCCCCATCATGCGCTGCCGCCGTGTCTCGACCACGCGCGTCCCGATGAGGGCAAGCAGAAGGAAGGGAGTAAAGAGGATGACATGCGCCAGATCACCATTCGCCAGAAGATGCGCGCCCGACCACAGGGCGAGCGCCCAGAGCAAGGGTTGCCGGGTAACACCCACGATGCCGGGCCGGGAAGGATCATAGCCCTGCGCCCGGCCTTCAAAGGCAAAGGGATTGGGGGCGCCAACGCCAAAGACAGCCAGCGCGATGGCCGCAGGCATCAGCAGGTTCACCGCCCAGCGATGCCAGATCGCCTGATCCCACAGTGGCACGAAAGGCGCGCGCCCCGCCGCGACGATCAGCCACCACAGAAGGAGGAGCGAAATGGCCGAAAAGGCCATCGTATAGCCGGCCCGCCCCAAGCGTGCGATCAGCCCCTCCTTCACCCCGATCCAAGCAGGAATGCGGTGCGACAGCATGAAAAGCGTTACCGCCGCGATGAGTTCGATCCAGTCCATCTGCCTTTCCTGCGCCTGTGTGCTGCACAGAACAAGGGGTGCAGGCGTCGCAGGGCGCGCGCTCAGCCTTTGCCGCGCGCCGTAGCCTCGGGCCAGAGAAAGAGGCCAAGACCCAAGAGCGAGGACAGGAAGAAGACTGCGCCGAACGTGGCACTGGCGGCAAAGCCTTCGGCCCCGGTGGCCCCGGCAAGGGGGAAGAGCGCGACCGCCGCCCCTTCGCGAAAGCCCCAACCGCCGATCCCGATGGGGATCAGCATGGTGAAAAGAACCAGCGGCAGGATCACCAGCACCGCCCCCGGCGACAGCCAAACCCCGACAGCGGCGGCGCAAGCGGCAAAGGCGAGCAGGTTCGCCCCGACCCCGGCGAGGCTTAGCCCCAGTTGCAAGGGCAGGATGTCGCGCGCGAAAAGGGCGATCCGTGCGGCTTCGGCCCAGCCTGCCGCGCGCGGCAGGCGCGATCCCGCCGGGCATCAGCGTCACCCCGACAACACCCCCACAGGTCACCGCGACCAAGACCATCTGGCCCGACAGACGCTCCAACACCACGGCCTGACCGGCGGCTAGAAGCCCGGCTTCGCCCCGGCTGCGCAAGGCCCGCCCGGCATCGCCCAGCACGCCACCGGGCAGCGACAGATTTACCGATTGCGACAGGAAATATTCCCGTACCGCACGGGCAGGCGGCAACCGCAGGCCAAGCCGCCCCGCCGTGATCCGCCAGCGCAGGGCCGACAGCACGGTCTGCGCCACAAGAAAGACCAGCCCCACCGCCGCCCAAGCCGGTTCCGCCCCTTCCAGCACCGCGCCGAGTTCGGCCAGATCGACAAAGGACAGCACCACCGCCACGATCCCGCCGACCAGCGCCAGCCTGAGGGCAAGCCGGATCATGGGGCCGAGACCCTTGGGCTGGTGAAGCTGTTCAAGATCATGTCGCGCATCGCCTCCATCGGCAGGGCCTCTTGCCCAGCGGGGGGGATCAGTCCGGGGGAAAGGCCCCAATCAGCAATGCGTTCGACCATGGCAGGTGGGCCAAGGACATGCACCGGCACATCCGGGCGTTCCTCTTGCGCGACAAAGCCCGCCGCCTGATGGTCGCCCAGAATGATGATCAGCGGGGCCTCTTCTGCCAGTCGTTCGGCATAGGAAAAGACGACCTCCAAGGAATAGCCCACCGCTTGGCGATATTGGTCCCGCACCCTGTCGCGGTCGCGCCAGACGATGTCGGGCGGGTCGCCTTCCTGTGCCATGGCGTTGAATTCGCGGCCATCGCCGATGCTGTCCCAGTCCAGCAGCCGCGGCACTGGCACCCATGGCGCATGAGAGGAAATGAGGGCGATCTGCGCGAACAACCGCCCCTCGCGCGCGGGGTCTGTCCGCACCAGGCGGTCAAAGGCGGCAAGGGTGAACTGGTCGGGCATGGTGACCCAGTTGAAGGGTAGGCCCCGATAGCCAAGCGACGCGGCAGGCAGGATAAGGTCAAAGCCCATGCGCCGCGCCTCGGGCCAGTCCATCGTGATTGCAGGCATGATCGCGGCGGTGTTGAACCCTGCCGTTTGGGCCAGATGGAACAGCCCCTGCCGCCCGCTGGCGAGCATGGCCTGATAGCGAACCTGATCATTGATCCGCAGCCCATTGGCAAAGGTGGCATGGGCAAGCCAGCTTTGCCCGCCGCGTGTGGGCGAGGCGAGATAGCCCGACCGCAAAGCCAGACCCCGCGCGGCAAGCCGATCCTCTGCCGCCTCAAGGATCGGGCGGGAGGTGGGGGCGTAAAGCGGACCTTCAAGACTGGCGCGGCCATAGCTTTCGATAAAGATCACCAGCACATCGCGGTCGATCAGGTCCAAAAGCCCCTCTTGCCCGCGAAACGGGTCTTCGGCTGCGAGCCGATGAAATTCCCGCAGGTCATTGGCGGTGCGCAAAACAAGTTGCACCCTTTCAGCCCCCACGCGGGCGGTAAAGGCGGCCCCCGGCGGGTTAAAGGGCATCGCCCAGCGGTTCATGATTGATGCCGTCTCCATCGCCGCGATGCCGGCAAAGGCGATGGCCAGTCCCCCGCCCATGCGCCGCCACAGTGGGCGCGGGGGGTAAAGCGGCAGTCGCGCCCATTGGCCCATGGCCCACCACAAGGCCATAGCCACAAGCAGCACCCCAAGGCCAAGCGCCGCAAAGGCCAGCGTGGCCAAGGCCGTGCCGACACTGCCCGACAACAGGTTGAACCCCGCCGCCGCAAGGGGGAGATCGCCCAGAGGATTGAAGCCTCGGCCAAAGGCGGTGAACATCGCGTAATCGGCCAGTTTCAGCCCGATGATCAGCGTAAGGAGGCCCGCCAGCCCCCCGCGCAGCACCCGCGCCGCCCGCCCATCCCCCAAAAGCGGCAGGCCAAGCAGGAGAACAGGCAGTTCAAGCGGGAAAAGCCGCAGCGCGCCCCATGTCATCGCGTTGGGATGGTTCGGCTGGATCAGCGCCAGATGCAGGATCAGCGCGGCCAGAAGGGGGGGGAGGAACCGCCTCATCCCCGGTGCCGCCAGAGCCAAAGCGTATCGCGGCCAAAGGACCACAGCAGCGCTGCCACCGCAAGCCAAGCGATGCCAAGGGCGATGCCGCGCGGAAGATCGGGGATTTGCAAAAGGATCAGCGCCGCGATCTGGATCACGCAAACCGTCTTGCGCCGAAAGCTTTCGGGTAGGGGTGCGGCAAGCCACGGGCAGGGCCAGAAGGCGGCCACAAAGACATAGCGGGTCAGCCCCAGAACCAGAACCTCTGGCCCCGTCATTCCGCCCACCCAGACATGCGCCGCCAGCACCAAAGCAAGCGCGGCATCGGTTTCCATATCGAACCGCGCACCAAAGGCTGACGACAGGCCAGAGCGGCGCGCAAGCCAGCCATCGACCCCATCCAACGACAGCGCGACAACGGCAAACACCAGCACCAGCCATCCCCCCGGCGTGGGCCACAAAAGCGCCAGCAACGCCGCCGTCATCCCCGCCCGTGCGAGCGTGACCGTATTGCACAGGCCAAAGCGGTCATGCGGGAAATGGCCAGACAGCTTGGCCCTTATCAGCGCCAGCACCGCAAGCAGCACAGCACCGCCAAAGGCTGCCGCCCCCATGCCGCCCTGTGGCGCGAGGCCCGGCAAGGCGACTGCCAAGGCCAGCGCGAGCAGGGCCGAGGCGACAAAACCGCGCGGCAGTGCGGGGGTTGAAGCGGCTTGCATCCCCTCTACCCTCATGGCGACGCACAAGCGAGGTGACCATGGCCGACCCCGCCCCCCAAGGATATGCTGCCCGTCAACGCCTGATCCATTGGGCCATGGCGGTCCTGATCCTGCCGATGGTGGTCGCGGGCTTTGTGATGATCCAGCAGGGCCTGCCCCGCGGGCTGCAAAATGGGCTGTTCATCTTTCACAAAAACGTGGGCGTCTTGCTGTTGCTTTTGGCTGTTCTGCGCATCGCCCTGCGCCTGACGGCACCGCGCCCCGGCCCTGCGCAGGGCCTTGCGCCATGGCAAAGGCAGGCGGCACGGGCCAGCCATGGTTTGCTTTATGCGCTGATCCTGATCATGCCGCTGTCGGGCTATATCCGCGTCCGCGCGGGTGGCTTCCCGATCGAGGCGCTGGATCGTCTGGGCCTGCCCAGTGTCGTGCCCCGGTCTGACGCGCTCGCCACTGCGGCCAAGGCTGTGCATGAATTCGGCGCCTATGCCCTGGCGGCTGTGCTTTGCCTGCATATCGCGGCCGCGCTTTATCACGCGCTTGTGCTGCGCGACGGGGTATGGTCGCGCATCTGGCCCCCTGTGCCGAAAGGCTGACAGCGCGCTCTGCATATTGGGCCTATTGCGCCCGCGCTGCTGCCGCCGCCACTGCATCGCGGCGAACCACAGCATGAACGGGGGCCCAGGCGCGTTCTGCGCAAGCCGTCAGCGCGCAGTCAAAGACCACCTCTGGCCCAAGGCCAAACACCCGCGTTTCGGGCCGGATCGCATCCGCCAAACGTGCGACCGGGCTTTGCAGCGTAAGGCCCATCGGCCCCCCGCCGATGAGCAGGGGGCTGATCGCGACTTGCAGGCGGTTCAGCAGCCCTGCCTCAAGGAAACGGGCGATGGTGATCCCGCCGCCCTCGATCAAAAGCGTCCCCAACCCCGCCTCACGCAGCGCGTTCAGGATATCGGCGGGGTCAAGCAGACCCGCAATGAGGGGAAGGCGGATCACCTCTACCCCCTCGGGCCGGGGGCGATCCACCCCCTGCACGACGATCCGCCGTGCGCCATCGGGGGCAAAGACCGCCATGTCATCGGGCAAGCGCCCCTGTGGGTCGATCACCACGCGGGCCGGGTTTGGCCCGCTGCAACTGCGCACGGTCAGGCGCGGGCGATCATGCAGCACGGTCCGCACGCCGACAACCACGCCATCGACCAAGGCACGCATCCGGTGCAGATGCGCCAAGCCATCGGGGCCAGAGACATCGCGCGCATCGCCCGTATGGGTGGCCACCCGGCCATCCAGCGACTGCCCGATCTGCGCCACGGTGACAGGGCCAAGGTCACGCCGGGCAAGCGGCGCGTAAAGATCAAGCGCCGCGCGTTCCCCGGCAGTCCATGATCCGCAGCAAGCGCAGTCTAGGCCCGCACGGATCGACAAGAGCCGTTCCCAGACCTTTGGCGTCATCTCGACATTCTGCATGCTCAGCCTCCTGTCGTATCCATCCCCGGCGGCAGGGACAGAAGATCCCAATGCCCGATCTCGCATCGTGCCTGTTCCAAAAGGCCAAGCCGCGCCTGTTGCCATGCCGCAGTCTCTGCCCCCGCCTCTGCTGCGGCGCCCGCGATGCCGGGCAACAAGTCGCGCTGCAAGGCGGCCTCTGCTGGGCCAAGCCGCCACGGGCTTGGGGCCAGAAACACCTGATGGCCGGCTGCGCGCAACGCCTGCGCCGCATGATCCGCCGCATCCGGCCCCAAAGCCGGACCAAAGCCCTTTTCGCCGCGCTGATGGCGGTTGAAAGCTGTGGTCACCACCGCATCTTCCGGCAGGGCAGGGTCCCAGCGCATGACGCCATCATAACTCAGCGCCGCATAGAACGGCAGGCGCAGCGCGACCAACCGCGCTACCAACGCCTCCACCCATGCCGCAGAGACAAGGTCGATCAGCGCAGAAGCCGTGACCAGTGTTGCCCCCTGCAGCGGCAAATCCTCCACGCGGTTGAGGTCTAGCGGATGGGCCTCTCCTCCTGCGATGGCCAAAAGCCCCGCATCGGCATCAACCATCCGCCAGACCGTATTGGCGGGAAGCCGCCCGCCAAACGCCCGCCGTGTGGACCCCGTGCCACAGCCCAGATCCACGATCACAGGCCGCAGCCCTGCGGCCTTGGCCGCGCGCGCCAAAAGGCCCGCGTCACGCGCCGCGTGATCGGCCGGTTCGCGCAAGGCAAGCCATTCGGCGGAAAAGCCCATGGGTCAGATATCCCCCTCGCACCAAGCGCGGGCCATATGGCTTTCATGCAGGGTGATGCGCAGCCGCTTGACCCGCCCGCCATCCTTGAGTGCGCCGTCACGCAGGCGCGCGGCCATCCCTTTGTGGATCACGCCGCAGAGGAATTCGGTCGTGGTGAATTTGCCTTTGAACTCCGGCACCTCATCAAGGTTGCGATAGCGCAGCGGTTCCAGCACGGCAGCCAAAGCCTCGACCGCAAGGCCGATATCGACGACAAGGCCATGGTCGTCGATATCTTCGGCGAAAAAGGCCGCATCGACGGTAAAGGTCGCCCCATGCATCCCCTGCGCGGGTCCAAAAACGGGGGAAGGCAGGCTATGGGCGATCATGATGTGATCGCGCACTTCAACGGCATACATGGTCAGTCCTTTTCTGTGTATCGAATACGGTGGCAAAGCGTTCCGGGCGCGGCAAGGATGCCGGCATAGTCCCGGGGCAGATCGTCAAAGGCGCTTTCGCCGGAAATCAGCGCCTCCAGCACCGGGTCGCGCAAAAGCTCCAGCGCCTTGGCCAGTCGGCGGCGATAGGTCCAGCGTGGGGCATGCGTGGGGGGGATGCTGCCGACCTGCGAACTGACAAGGCGCAGTCTTTTGCGATGGAAGGCCCCGCCAAGCGGCGCGGCAACAAGCCCCGTCCCATGCCAGCTTGCCTCGACCACGGTTGCCTCTTGCGCGGCAAGCGACAGGGCGGTGGCCAGCCCCGCCTCTGACGCGCTGGCATGGATCACCACATCGCATTCGGCGGGTGCGGCCTCTGGAAGGGCGAAGGCGCAGCCAAGCGCCGTGGCAAGATCTGCCCGTGAAGGCTCCCGATCCACCAGCGTGACCTCCCCCCCCGGCAGGCGGGCGCACAGCCAAGCGATCAACGCCCCCACGACGCCAGCACCTACTACGGCGACCCGGTCGCCCGCGGCGGCACCCGAATCCCACAACACATTGAGCGCCGTTTCCATATTCGCGGCCAAAACCGCGCGTTCGGGGGGCAAGCCTTCGGGCAGGGGCAGAAAGGCGGTATCGGGCAGGCGAAAGTCCGTCTGATGTGGAAAGAGCGCGAATACCGCCCGCCCGGCACCCGGCCCCTCCTCCACCTGCGCGACCATGGAATAGCCGTATTTCACCGGGAAAGGAAAATCGCCTTCCTGAAAGGGCGCGCGCATATGGCCCCATTCGGCTTCTGGCACGCGGCCCTGAAACACAAGCCGTTCCGTCCCCCGGCTGATCCCGGAATACAGGGCGCGGAGCGCGACGCCCTTGCCCTCCGCTGCCGTGCGGATTTCGGCCCTCTCTGGCCCAACACACCACAGCGCACGGGGCATCATGTTAGAAGATGCCCGGACTTCAGTGCCTTGGTGGCCAGATAGGCCGCATTTTGCACGGTTTGGCCCACCCGCAGCGGCACGCGTTCCACCACCCTGATCCCGCAAGCCTCGAGCATGGCGACCTTGGCAGGGTTGTTCGTCATCAGCCGAACGGTGGTAATCCCCATTCCCGCCAAAAGCCGCGCGCCAATGCGGAAGTCACGCTCGTCATCGGCAAAGCCAAGGGCGTGGTTCGCCTCGACCGTATCCAGACCGCGGTCTTGCAGCGCATAGGCGCGCATCTTGTTTGCAAGCCCAATGCCCCGCCCTTCCTGATTGAGATAGAGCAAGACACCCGAACCGCCCTCTGCCATCGCGGCCATGGCCGCTTGCAGTTGCGGGCCGCAATCGCATTTCAGGCTGCCCAGAACATCGCCCGTGAAACAGGCGGAATGCAGCCGCACCAGCACAGGCTGCGCCAGATCGGGCTGCGCGCCTACCTCGATCGCGTAATGTTCGGCACCATTGTCAGCGGGGCGAAACACATGGACGCGGCCGGTATCCGACAGTGCCATGGGCAGGCGCGCAGAACTGACCGGCGCATGGTCGGGCGCGGCCTGCCGTGCCGCGGCGATTTCAGCCGGGGTCACCTGCACCAAAGCGTGATCCGCCGCGAAGGCCTGCGCATCAGTCACCCGCAGGGCCAGCAGGGCCGGCAGAACCTGCGCCGATTTGGCAAGGGCAAGTCCAGCAGCCTCTGTCCCTGTCAGGGGCAGCGCCGCAGCGCCATCAGGCAGAGCCAAGGCGGTTTCCGCCGAGGGATCGGACAAAGCGCGCAGGGTCGCAAAGCCAAGTCCAGAGGCAGGCAGGCTGACGGCCTCGCCACCTGTGGAAAGGCCGAGCGCGCCGGCCCGCTCTGCCGTGAGCAAAAGCACATTTGGCCCCATGGCAAGCGCTGCAAGGTGGCGCGCTTCGCTCAGCATCTCCACCGAAAGGATGGCGCAGCCCTCTTCCCCCTGCGTGACCACAACAGGTAGGCCAAGCCGCAGATCGGCGCGCGCCCGCGCAACGGTTTCCGCAGCGCTTGGCACGAAAGGGTTGTCAACAGCACGTTCCGTTCCGCGAGATTTGCGCAGGAATGTCATGATCGGTCCGATATCCAGTGTGGCCTCTGAATTAGTCTTGTCAGCGCAACGACAAGGGGCGTGACATAATTTCAACGGTCTGATCACATTTACGTTTCCTGAACGGCATGCCCTCGACAGCCGCCCCCGCGCCCTATCGTCCTGCCCTGCCCATGGCGGGCGGCAGAAATGGAAAGCAGCGCGTGACCCTTCGCATCTGGCTCGGCTTGGCCCGGTCCCTCGTGATCTACAACAACCCGCTGCGGCGCGGCCCGTTGCGGCGCTTTTATCGTCACCTCCTTGCGCCCGGCGATTTGGTGTTTGATGTGGGCGCACATGTCGGCACCCGTGCCCGCGCGATGCGTGCAGCGGGCGCAAGGGTCGTCGCGCTGGAGCCGCAAGAACCCTTTGCAAGCTTCCTGCAAAAGACGCTCCCGCGCGACATCATCCTGATCCGGGCCGCTGCCGGTGGCGAAGAGACGGTGGCCGAGATGGCTGTGTCCTCCCTGCACCCAACGGTGTCCTCGCTTCAGCCCGATTTCGTTGAAACGGCAGGGGCCACGCCGGGCTTTGCCCATGTCCGTTGGGATCGGCGGCAGAGGGTGCAGGTCACTACACTCGATCGCCTCATCGCCGATCATGGCCTGCCGTCCTATGTGAAGATCGATGTGGAAGGGTTCGAACTTCAGGTGCTTTCTGGCCTGTCGCAACCCGTTCCGCTGGTGTCGGTTGAGTATCTGCCTGATCTACCAGAGCAAACCGCCGCCGTGGTGGCGCGGTTGCAGGACCTTGGACAGTACCGCTTCAACCCCGTCCGGGGGGAAGAAGGACGCTTCCTTTGGCCCAACTGGCGCAGCGCAGAGGAGGTCTGCGATTGGCTGCGCAGCCTGCCCAAAGGCGAAAGATCGGGCGATCTTTACGCGCGGCTTTCCTCCTGACGCGCGAGCCCGCCGCATGTTTCCCCTTCATCTTGGAAAAAATACTCTCGGGAGGGGTCCGGGGAGGGCAGACAGCCCTCCCCGGGGGTGACCAACGGCAGGGCGGGTGTCTGGCAGACAGCCCGTCCCATGAACGCCTTCGGCGCCATGGTCAATCAGACCGCGCCCTTGCGCAGAACGCCCGCAAAAGTCGCAAAGATCGCAGGACTTGCGGTCAGGATCGTGCCGCTGGTCCAGGGGTCCTCCCCGGGCAGAAGGGCCTCGGTCACGGCCCCCGCCTCTGACAGCAACGCAAGGCCCGCCGCAATGTCCCATGCGCGCAGGCGCCGTTCCCAGAATCCGTCCAGACGTCCTGACGCGACATAGGCCAAGTCGAGCGCCGCCGATCCCATCCGCCGCACCCCGGCGCAATGGGGCATCAGGCGGCGGATATCCTCGGCATGGTCCTCGATATGGGGCATGGTGCCAAAGGGAATGCCGGTCCCGAAGAGGGCAGAGGTGATGTCTGCCCCCTCTGCGGGTTGAACGGGCGCATCGTTGAGCGTCACACCCAGACCGGGGGCGGCGGCAAAGGTTTCGCCGCGCAGCGGATCATGGACCACGCCCAGAACCGGTCGTCCCGCGACTTCCAGCCCGATCGATACGCACCAATGTCCGATCCCGCGCAGGAAATTCGTCGTCCCGTCCAGCGGGTCCACCACCCAGCGCCGCGTCGCCGTGCTTTCTTTTGCGCCCGTCTCCTCACCCGTCTCCTCGCCCAGCCAGCCATCCTCGGGACGTGCCTTGCGCAGCGCCGCGCGCAGATGCGCCTCGGCCTGCGTATCGGCTTCCGAGAGGAAATCGCCCGCCCGCTTGGTGCTGACCGTCAGTCGGTCGCGCGCGCGGTGATGCGCCAGCAGCAGATCGCCCGCCTCTTGCGCGAGGGTGGTGGCCAGCATGAGATCAGCTCTGAAATCTGGCGCGCTCATGCCCGCCCCCCAATCTTGGCGAGCACGCTTGCCGCTTTCCGCGCGGTATCTTCCCAACGGGGCAGCGCCGCCCCCGCCCACGCCGCCGCCGATGCCATGGCTGCATGGTGGGCAGGATCGGCCAGCAGCGCCCGCAAGGCTTGGGCAAAAGCTGGCGCATCATCGGGGGGGACAAGGATGCCCGTCCCCTCCGGCACGGTTTGCGGCACAGCGCCCACGGCGCAGGTCACGATGGGCAGGCCGTGGAGCAGCGCCTCGTTAAAGACAATGCCATAGCCTTCATAGCGGGTGGCCAGCGCAAAAAGGCTCGCGCGGCGGTAGAGCGTGTCCCGCTCGGCATCGCTGACTTGACCTGCCAGATGCACCCGCGCCTCCAACCCGGCCTCGGCGATCTGCCGCGCAAGGGCCTGCGCATGGTCCGTATCCCAAGGCGTGCCCGCGATCACGGCGCGCCAAGGCAGATCGGCCACCTGCGCCAAAGCCGCGATCAGCACATCATGCCCCTTGCGAGGATGCAGGATCCCAACAGAAAGGATCAGCGGGGCGTGCTCGGCCTCCTCCGCTTGCGCTTCATCCTTAGGGGCGGGCCGGTCGGTCCCCGGCGTCAGGACGGTGATCTTGTCCGCCGCCACCCCATAGCTTTGGCGCAAGACCGCGCCGGTATGGGGGCTTGGCACAAAGATGTGCCGGGCCAGCGCCAGATTGGCCGCCTCTCGCGCTTGCAGGGCTTGGGCGAGCGCGGGGGCCATGCCCGTTTCCAATGCAAGGGGGTGATGGACCAGCGCGATGATCGGCGCGGTGATCTGTGCCACCCCTTCGGTCGGCAGCGCGCCAAAGGCCAGCCCATCAATGATCACCGGGATGTCGCAGGGCAGGCGTGCAAGTTGCGCCACCGCTTCGGCCAGACCCTCGGGTGCCGGGTCTGGAAAGCCATCGGGCAGTTCCAAGACCTCGACCCGCAGCCCCAGCCCGCGCAGGCTTTCGACCAGCCGCCGGTCATAGACATAGCCGCCCGTCTGTGTGGCAAGCGCGCCCGGAACGGCAAGGGCGCAGGCGAGGGGCGGGGGCATGGCGGCTTCCTTCATTTGCGGCCAAAACGGCCCGTGCGGGCAGATAGTGGCCTGTCGTGCAACATCAATCCCGTGCGATACGGTCCTTTTTCAAGGCCCGCCATGCCCTATCTTTCCCAAAGGTGAAGGAGGCCCCGCCATGACCCGCGACGATGAAGAAGCGATCCTTGCGCTGTTTGCCAAACTCGCCGAGGCAGAGGCCAAGGCCCCGAAGCGTGATCCAGAGGCAGAGCGCCTGATCGCCGCCGGACTGGCCCGCCAACCCGAGGCCGCCTATCGCATGGCCCAAGTGCTCATCGTGCAGGACCAAGCGCTCAACGCCTCTGCCCAGCGTATCAAGCGGCTAGAGGCTGATCTGGCCGCCGAACGGGAGGGTGGCTTTCTGTCTGATCTCTTTGGCGCATCGCCCGCCCCGCGCCCGGCGCGGGCCACTCCCCCCACAGGCACGGGGTTTTTGGGCGGGGCCGCGCAAACGGCGGCGGGAGTGGCTGGTGGTCTTTTCCTTGTCGATGCCCTCGCCTGGGCCATCGCAGGGGATGCCAGTCCCGCCAGCACCCCGTCGGACCCTCCCCAAGCGGAAGAGGATGACGGGTGGTGGTAACGGCTCAGGGCATCAGGACATAGGTGCCCGGTGCTGGGCCAAGGGGGGGCAGCCCCGCCTGTGGGGCCCCCATGCCGGGCGCGGGCACAAGGCCCGATGCATTGCGCCCTAGCCATTCGCCCCAGACCAGCCACCACGACCCCGGTTCCTTTTCATGGGCGGCGAGCCAACTGTCAGGGTCGCGGTAATGCCCACCCGCAGGCCGATGCCCCACCCGGTAATGCCGCCCCTTGTGACCCGGTTCCGACAGGATGCCGCCGTTATGGCCCCCCTTTGTCAGAACAAAGGTCAGGTCGGAATTGGTAAAGAGCGCCGTTTTATAAACCGACCGCCATGGCGCGATATGGTCCGACTCGGTCGCCACGACAAAGATCGGCACGTCAATGTCCTTGAGCGCGATCACCCGGCCGTCCACCGCAAAGCGCCCGGCCGTGATCCGGTTTTCAAGGAATACCCCGCGCAGATATTCGCCGTGCATCCGTGCGGGCATCCGCGTCGTGTCGTTCAGCCAGACGGTCAGATCGGTGGGCAGGTCCGGTTCGCCCAGAAAATAGCGGCGCGTGGCGCGGGACCAGATCAGGTCCTCGGCCCGGATCGCGGCAAAGGCGCGCGACATCTGGGGCCGGTCCAGATAGCCCTGCGCATCCATCAAATCCTCCAGCAGCGCGACTTGGCTTTCGTCAAGGAACAAAAGCAACTCCCCCGCTTCGGCAAAGTCGATCTGGGCCGCCATCAGCGTGATCGAGGCCAGCCGATCATCCCCATCGCGCGCCATGGCCGCCGCCGCGATGGCCAGAAGCGTGCCGCCCAGGCAATAGCCAGTGGCATGGATCCTCTGCCCCGGCACGATGGCATTGATCGTAGCGAGGGCCTGCATCACGCCCTTGATCCGGTAATCTTCCAGCGACCAGCCTGCATCCTCGGCGGTCGGATTACGCCAAGAGATGCAAAAGACCGTATGCCCCTGCCGCACCAGCCACCCGATCAGCGAATTTTCCGGCGACAAATCGAGGATATAGTATTTCATGATCCACGCCGGGACGATCAGCACAGGTTCCGCCTGCACCTGATCGGTCGCCGGGGCGTATTGGATCAGTTCCATCATCTCGTTGCGAAAGACGACTTGTCCGGGCGTCGTGGCCAGATGCCGGCCAAGCGCATGGCTTTCCGGCACGGGGCGATGTTCGTTCCACAGGATATGGCGGCTGTCATCGGCGAAATGCAGCGTGCCTTCCACAAGGTTGCGCCCGTGGGTCTGGGCTGTCTTGGCCAGAATTTCGGGGTTGAGCAGCGGAAAGTTCGAGGGTGAGACGGTATCCAGCATCTGGCGCATGAAAAACCCCATGCGCCGGGCGTTTTCGTGCCGCAGGCCCTTGAGGTCGGCGGTGGCTGCTTGCCACCAATCCTGCATCGACAAGAAGCCCTGTTGCCAAAGCGCAAAGGGCAGACGGTCCCAGCCTTCATGGCCCCAGCGCGTATCATAGGGGTCCGGTGCAAAGGGTTTGGCCGGTTCCGTGCCGAGTGCTGCTGCCGCCGTGTAGCGCGCAAGCTTCATCCCGTTTTCTTGGACCCGACCCAAGAGTTCCAACTGCCGCCCCGGCGCGCGGGCCAGATGCATGGCCCAATCGGCCCAGGACTCGACAAAGGCATGGGGCGATAGGCCCGCCGTCATCCGGCCCAAAGCTGCGAGGGCTGCGCTGTCCAGATCGGCATGGGGATGGGCTCTGGCCTGTTTTGCCACCTGTGCCCCAGCGAAAGGCACTGCAACCGGCAGGTTCGCCCCCGGCACGACTGGCCTAGGCAGGGCTGCAGCCACGACCGGGTGATTTTCAACCTTCTTGCGCCCCCGCGTGGACCCTTTACCCGCCGGGTCTTTGGCCGAGGAAAGCTTTGGCCTTGGGGCTTCTTTCTGTCGCGGCATTGCCGGATCCTCCTTGGCGCGGGGGCATAGGGGCACAGATGTCATGCGCTTTGGGCAATGAGAGGGTAACCGCTCCCTCCAGCAAACGTCATGCGTTGCGCCGAACTCGCAGAGTGTGAAGCAGGTACATGGCTGCGTCCTTGACCCATGTCATGCGCCCGGCCCGTAATCGGAACACGACGGTCAAGGTTTGCCCGTGGAGCCGCGCAAGCGTGCCGAAAGGCCAGAATGACAAGAAATTTGTCTCGTCGCTGCTCTGTCTCAGCAGGAACTTTTCACACTAAGGAAGTTTGGTGGAGCCAAGGGGAGTCGAACCCCTGACCTCTTGAATGCCATTCAAGCGCTCTCCCAACTGAGCTATGGCCCCACCGGAGGTCCGAAGCGTTGCCGCTTCGATGGGCGGTGTTTAGGCGAGGGCGCGGGGGGGTGCAAGAGGGAATCTTCACCTTTCCCCGCGCCTTTGGAAATTTCGTCAGACGGCCCGATCAGGGCTCTTCGTCTTCGCCCGCAACATCGGCGAGATCGTCGAGCGAGACATTGTCATCCGCATCATCTTCGAGCAGTTCATCGTCCAGATCGGCATCATCGGTGCCTGCGGCGAGCAGATCATCATCGGCTTCCAGATCGTCGACGAGCAGTTCATCGTCCTTTTCAGGCTGGACCCGGCTGATGACCGCGGCGGCCATTTTGCGGCGCACGGTTTCGATATCGACGACCTCGCCCGTGTAGGGGCTGACGATCGGGCTGCGGTTCAGGTCGTAGAAACGTTTGCCGGTGGTCGGGCAAACACGCTTCGTACCCCATTCTGGATTGGGCATGGTCTTTCCCTTGAGGCTGTGGAAATCCGGATTCGACGCGCTTGCCATAGGGGCGGCGCGCTGTCAAAGGCTTTTCAAGGCCTTGCCGACTGGCGCGGTATGGCTATTTTCGCGCGACCTTGCAAGAGTGCCTTATGCCTTTGCTTCCCGGCCCGCCCCCGATCGAGATCACCTTGCGCCGTTCGCCGCATACGCGCCGGTTTTCCTTGCGGATTTCGCGGCTTGACGGGCGGGTGACGCTGTCGATGCCCCCCCGCGCGCGGGAGGCGGAGGCGATGCGCTTTGCCGCGGAGCAAGAGGGTTGGATTCGGCGGACCTTGGCCCAGATGCCTGCGCAAAAGGTGGTGCAGATCGGGGATGTCCTGCCGGTGGAAGGGCGGATGCTGCGGCTGACCCCTGCTTTGGGGCGATCAGTGCGGGTCGAGGGCGATTCGCTTCTTTTGCCCGGTGATCCGGCCTTGGCGGGGGTGCGGGCACTTGGCTTTCTGAAAGTGCTGGCACGAGACAGGCTTGCTGCGGCCTGTGACCACCATGCCGGGCGGTTGGGGCGGCCCTATGCGCGGCTGACCTTGCGCGACACGCGGTCGCGCTGGGGCTCTTGTGCGGCGGATGGGGCCTTGATGTTTTCCTGGCGGCTGATCATGGCCCCGCCTGCGGTGCTGGACTATGTGGCCGCGCATGAGGTGGCGCATCTTGCGGAAATGAACCATTCCCCTGCCTTTTGGGCTGTGGTGGAACGGCTTTACCCCGGTTGGCAGGCGCAACGGGCATGGTTGCACCGCGAGGGGCAGGGGCTGCATGGCTATCGCTTTCAGACTGCGCGCGTTGCGGAGGATTGACCGCGGGGGGTTCCGGTGCTTGGCTGGCGATCATGCCGATCACACCCCGCCTGACTGACCCCAATGCCGCCGCCCATGAACGGCTTTACCGGACGCTGCGCCAGCAGGTGATGCATGGCGAAGTGGCCCCCGGTCAGCCGATGACTTTGCGCGGTTTGGCCAAGGAACATGGGGTGTCGATGACCCCGGTGCGCGAGGCGATCCGGCGGTTGGTGGCGGAAGGCGCGTTAACCATTTCCTCCTCTGGCCGGGTATCGACACCGGAACTGAGCCCCGAGCGGATCGAGGAATTGGCGTCGATCCGCGCGCTCTTGGAGCCGGAGATGGCGGCGCGGGCGCTGCCGCGGGCGCATTTCGCGTTGATCGAAAGGCTATCGGCAATCAATGCCTTGAATGCGGAAGCGGTGCTGAAACAGGATGCTGTGGCCTATGTCCGCACCAACCTTGAATTTCACCGCACGCTTTACTTGCGGGCGCAGACGCCTGCAATGCTGGCCATGTGCGAGACGGTCTGGCTGCAACTGGGGCCGACAATGCGGGCGCTGTATTCACGGCTGCGGCGGAAGGAGCCGCCGCAACACCACCGGATGATCCTTGCCGCCTTGAAGGCGGGGGATGAGCCGGGGTTGCGGCTGGCAGTCAGGACGGATGTGACGCAAGGGTTGCGGCATCTGGCGGGATAGCGGGGCGCTTGGGGGAAAGGTGGAGCGGGGGGCTGTCTGCCCCCCGCGCCCCCCGAGGATATTTAAGAACAGATGAAGATCAGGCGTGGATCGCGCCATCCCCGCAGGCGAGCGCGGCTTCGCGCACCGCTTCGCTATATGTGGGGTGGGCGTGGCAGGTGAGCGCCAAATCTTGTGCGCTTGCGCCGAATTCCATGGCCACGCAGACCTCGTGAATCAAATCGCCCGCGGCCGGGCCGATGATGTGGCAGCCAAGGATGCGATCGGTTTCCTTATCTGCCAGCAGTTTGACGAAGCCATCGGCCTGAAACACCGCCTTGGCGCGACCGTTGCCCATGAAGGAAAACTTGCCGACCTTGTAGGCGCGGCCCGATTCCTTGAGCTGTTCTTCGGTTGCGCCCACGCTGGCCACCTCTGGCGTTGTATATACCACGCCGGGAATGACGTTGTAGTTAACGTGGCCATGCTTTCCGGCGAGGATTTCGGCGACGGCCATGCCTTCGTCTTCGGCTTTATGCGCGAGCATCGGGCCGACGATAGCGTCGCCGATGGCGTAGAGGCCCTTGATATTGGTGGCAAAATGGCTGTCGGTCTTGATCTGGCCGCGGGGCAGCATCTCGACCCCCAGCGCCTCTAGGCCGAGGCCCGCCGTGTAGGGTTTGCGGCCTGTGGCGACGAGGATCACATCGGCGGCGAGGTCGTGGGACGACTCGTCCTTGCGCAGTTTGTAGGTGAGTTTCGCGCCTGATTTGGTGCGCTCTGCCCCCTGAACAGCGGCACCGAGGATGAATTTGATCCCTTGTTTTTGCAGGATTTTCTGGAAGGACTTGGCCACTTCGGCATCCATGCCGGGGGTGATCGTGTCGAGGTATTCCACCACTGTCACCTGCGCGCCGAGGCGGGCATAGACGGAGCCCATTTCAAGGCCGATCACGCCTGCGCCGATCACCACCATGGATTTCGGGATCGCGCCGAGCGTCAAAGCGCCGGTGGAGGTGACGATCACCTCTTCATCCACCGGGATGCCGGGAAGGGTTGCTGGTTCGGAACCTGTTGCAATCACGATGTTTTTTGCGCTGTGGACCTCTTCGCCCACCTTCACCTGACCGGGCGCGGGGATGGAGCCCCAGCCTTTGAGCCAAGTGACCTTGTTTTTCTTGAACAGGAATTCGATGCCTTTGGTGTTGCCCTCGATCACGCCCTGTTTGTAGGAGAGCATCTTGGCCCAATCGACCGTGGGATGCGCGCCCATGAGGCCCATTTTTTCAAAGTTTTCATGGACTTCGTGAAGCTGGTGTGTGGCGTTCAATAGCGCCTTTGAGGGGATGCAGCCCACGTTGAGGCAGGTGCCGCCGAGGCTGTCGCGGCCTTCGACCACCGCGGTTTTCAGGCCCAGTTGGGCGCAGCGGATGGCGCTGACATAGCCGCCGGGGCCACCGCCGATGATGATGACGTCAAACTCTGCCATGGTCATTTTCCTTCGGTTTTCCGGGGGTTTGGGGTGTCACCCTTGGTACACCTTGCGTACACCCCCTGTACATACGGGTTGCGGTCAGATCAGCGCCGCCAAAAGCATGGTCAGCGTGGCGAAAAAGCCCAAAGCCCAGACCACCGACCGCCAAGGGGTGAGGCCCAAGGCATAGGCGGGGATGTAGAGGACGCGGGCGGCGAGATAGAGCCAAGCGGCGGTTTGCGTCACCGGTGAGCGCGCGTTGCAGGCGGCCTGTGAGGGTGGAGAGCGGTCGTTCGGGGGCGCGGTCACGCGGGCCGGAGGTGTAATTGGCCCCGAGTTCCATATTCGCAGGCACCGCGAAGAGGAGGAATTGCACGGCTTGGAGGAGA
>JALOTC010000153.1 GCA_025458085.1 Cypionkella sp.
GGCATCTATTTTCTGGAAGGGCCAGACTATACCGCGCGCAATGCCTTGGGGGCGACGCGGGCCTTGCCGGCGCTTTATTGGGGCGCACCGACGAAGATGGCCTGCCTGTCCCATGCGGTGGGGCAGACGCGGGATTTGGCCTATGCCCACCATATTCAACGGCTGATGGTGACGGGGAATTTCGCCATGCTGGCGGGGGTGAACCCGGCCGAGGTGCAGGAATGGTATCTGGCGGTTTATATCGACGCCTTTGAGTGGGTGGAGGCCCCGAATACGCTGGGCATGAGCCAGTTTGGCGATGGCGGCGTGGTGGGGTCCAAACCCTATGCGGCGTCAGGCGCCTATATCGAGCGGATGTCGGATTACTGCGGGGGCTGCGCCTATCGGGTGAAGGATAAGACCGGCCCGCAGGCTTGCCCGTTCAACCTGTTGTATTGGGATTTCCTGATCCGGCACCGCGAGAGGTTTCAGGGCAATCCGCGCATGGCGCAGATGTATCGGACATGGGACAAGATGGACGAGGCGCGGCGGGCAACCGTGCTGCGCGAGGCGGCGGGGTTCCTGGCCCGGTTGGAAGCGGGCGAGGGGGTCTGAGCCTTATTCCTGTGGCGCGGGTTCGGCGGGCGGGGTTTGCGCCGCCTCTGGCGCGGGGTCTGCCGTGCTGGCCTCGGACGGGGTGCCTTCGGTTGGGGCTTCCTCTGCGGGCGTTTCTGTGGCGGGGGTTTCTGCAGCGGGCGCGTCTGTGGCCGGGGCGGTCAGGATGCCGTTCATCCAGATGCCTTCGGCGACTTGGCCCGAGGCATAGGTGAGGATGCCGCGCCCTTCGCGGCGACCGGCGACGAAATTGCCCTCGTAGCGGTCGCCATTGGCATAGGTGGCGGTTCCTTGCCCTTCGATTTCGCCCGCTTTCCAAGCGCCTTCATAGCGGAAGCCATCGGGCATGGTGATGCTGCCTTGGCCTTCGCGTAGGCCCGCGACGAAGCTGCCGGTATAGACGGTACCATCGGGATAGGTGGCGGTGCCTTGGCCCTGACGCTGGCCTGCGACCCAGTCGCCTTCGTAGCGATAGCCATCGGGCAGGGTCATGGTTCCCCGCCCTTCGGGTTGGGCCGCGACAAAGGCCCCGGAATAGACCGCGCCGGAGGCATAGGTGGCGGTGCCTTCGCCTTCGATCACGCCTGCTTTCCATTGGCCTTCATAGATGGAGCCATCGGGATAGGTGATCTTGCCCAAGCCTTCGGGCAGGTCGGCGGCAACGGCGCCTTCGTATACCGACCCATCGGCGAAGGTGATCCTGCCGGTGCCGGACAATTGCCCGGCGACCCAACTGCCTTCCAGAACCTGCCCATCGGCGGCGCGGAAGATGCCTTGGCCATCGCGCAGATCGGCCTTGAAGCTGCCCTCATAGCTGTCGCCGTTGGCGTGGCTGGTCTTGCCTTGGCCTTCGCGCAGGCCATCGACAAAGCTGCCTTCGTAAATATCGCCATTGGGTTGGGTCAGTTTGCCGGTGCCGTTGATCTGCCCTTCGGCCCATTGGCCGATATAGGTTAGCCCATCGGGAAGGGTGAGCGTGCCTTGGCCCGCGCGCTGGCCTTGGCGAAACTCGCCTTCATAGACCGTACCATCGGCATAGGTCAGGCGGCCTTGGCCTTCCTTTGCGCCTTCGACCCAGTTCCCGTCATAGACCGAACCATCGGGGCCGCGCAGCACACCCTGCCCGTGGTGGCGGCCATCGACAAAGGCCCCTTCATAGACCGCGCCATCGGGATAGGTCGCGGTGCCTTGGCCGGTCATGCGGCCATCGGTCCAGTCGCCTTCATAGCTGCCGCCATCGGCATAGGTGATCTTGCCGCGCCCTTCGGGTTTTCCGGCGGCGAACTGGCCTTCGTAGACCGAGCCATTGGGATAGCGTGCCGTGCCTTGGCCGCGGATTTCGCCATCGACCCATTCGCCCGTGTAGCTAAAGCCATTGGGCAGGGTATAGGTGCCGGTGCCATGCTGGCGGCCATCGCGGAAGGTGCCTTCGTAGAAGGAGCCGTCGTCATATTGCTTGGCGATCACCTCGCCATCCTGCGCCGCCGCGCCAATAGGCAGGCAGAGGCCAAGAACCGCCGCCCCGATCAGCCGTGTCGCGCCCCGCCGCATGGCCATGCCCCCGCACAAGTTACGCGCAAACCCTAGCGGCGCGGGCAGGGGCTGACAAGCACCGGCCCGGCCTGTGCGGCGCTGGCGTGATCGGCCTGTGACTGCGGCGTGATGCGCCGCCGCCTTTCCCTTTTGCACAACCCTGCTAGAAGGTTGGGGCAACAGGAACGGGGGCCACCATGTCCAGAACCTTTCGGCTGACTTTGGCGCAGCTTAACCCGGTGGTGGGGGATATCGCGGGCAATGCGGCCAAGGCGCGGGCGGCTTGGGCCGAGGCGAAGGCCGCGGGTGCGGATATGCTGGCGCTGACCGAGATGTTCATCACGGGCTATCAGACGCAGGATTTGATCCTGAAGCCTGCCTTTCAGAAGGCGGCGCTGGCGGCGATTGATGCCTTGGCCCGCGATTGCGCGGATGGCCCCGCGATCGGGATTGGTGGGCCTGCGCTGCGGGACGGGCGGCTTTACAACGCCTATCACGTCTTGCAGGGCGGCAAGGCGGTGGCCTGCGTGCTAAAGCACCATTTGCCCAATGACGCGGTGTTTGACGAACGCAGGCTGTTCGCCTCGGGCGATGTGCATGGGCCTTATGTCGTCAATGGCGTGCGGATCGGCAGCCCGATCTGCGAGGATGCGTGGCACGCGGATGTTGCGGAAACCTTGGCCGAAACGGGGGCCGAGATCTTGCTGGTGCCCAACGGGTCGCCCTATCACCGCGGCAAGCCCAATCTGCGGCTGAACCTGATGGTGTCGCGTGTGGTCGAAACCGGCTTGCCGCTGATCTACCTCAATATGGTCGGCGGGCAGGACGATCAGGTCTTTGACGGGTCCAGCATGGTGCTGAACCCCGGCGGGCATCTGGCGGTGCAGATGCCGCAGTTCGAGGAAAGCGTGACCCATGTCACCTTTCATGAAACGGACGAAGGCTGGCAGGCCGAGAAGGGGGAGATCGCGCCGATTCCCCCGATTGGCGAGGCGGATTACCGGGCCTGTGTGCTGGCCTTGGGCGATTACATGCGCAAGACGGGGTTTTCCAAGGCGGTCCTTGGCCTGTCGGGCGGGATCGATTCGGCGATTGTGGCGGCGATGGCTTGCGATGCCTTGGGGCCGGAAAATGTGCGCTGTGTGATGCTGCCTTCGGCCTTTACCAGCGCCCATTCTTTGGAGGATGCGCAAGCCTGCGCCCGCGCCTTGGGTGCGCGGATCGACACGCTGCCGATTGGCGCGGTGCAAGAGGCGGCTCTGGCGACGCTTTCCCCGCTGTTTGCAGGCACCGAAAGCGGGATCACGGAAGAAAACCTGCAAAGCCGGATTCGGGGGCTGTTGCTGATGGCCCTGTCGAACAAGTTCGGCGAGATGCTGTTGACCACGGGCAACAAGTCGGAAATGGCCGTAGGCTATTGCACCATCTATGGCGATATGAACGGCGGCTATAACCCGGTGAAGGACATGTATAAGACCCGCATGTTCCTGACCGCGCGGTGGCGGAACGAAAACCACCGCCCGTGGATGAAAGGCCCGGCGGGCGAGGTGATCCCCGAGCGGATCATCACCAAACCACCTTCAGCCGAATTGCGCGAGAACCAGACCGACCAAGACAGCCTGCCACCCTATGAGGTGCTGGATGCGATCCTTGAAGGGCTGGTGGAGCGGGAGGCGAGTGTCGAGGACCTTGTGGCCGAGGGGTTTGACCGTGCGACGGTGAAGAAGGTGGAGCATCTGCTCTACATTGCCGAATACAAACGCTTTCAATCCGCCCCCGGCACGCGTCTGACGCAGAAGGCCTTTTGGCTGGATCGGCGGTATCCGATTGCCAACCGCTGGCGGGATGCCACCTGACCGTCATTTTTGCGCCGGATTTTCTGCCTAGCTTGGGCGCGCGATGCGGCTGTGACAGGTGAGCGGTGGAATTTGCAACCGGAGAAGCGGCGCGGATGACGCGGCGGATCACATGGATCGCGGCTTTTGCTGTCAGCGGGCTATTTGCGCTGCTTGCTGTGCCGTTTCTGTATTCCGGCCTTCACTTCGGCCATCTTTCCCTGATCGCACCCGGGCTTTTTTGCGCGTTTGTCGCCGGGATGATCTGGCTTTTGCCCTTTCCCGAAGGGCGCGCGGGCCTGCCGCTCTTGACGCTGGCCCCTTGGGGCGTTGTCCTTCACCCTGCCGCGCAATGGGGATGGGGGCAGCGGCGGGTGGAGCTTGCATGGTCGGATGTGGACAGCGTGATCTTGCGCCGACCGGCGCGCGGGCAGCCCAATTTCGTGTTCCTGCCGACCGAGGCGGCGGCCAAGCGGTTGAACCTGCGGCCAGCCACTTGGCGGAACAAGCTGCTGGCAGGGTGGACGAAACCGAAGATCGTGCTTTGGGCGCGGGTTTTCGACTGTGGGCCTGATGCCGTACTGGACGAAGTGATCAAGGCCGCGCAGGCCGCTGGATGTCAGCCCCGAAAGCTATCCCGCCGGGATGGCGGGGCTGAGGTGATAGTCAAGGGCACATAAATTGGCTTGATCGGTGGCCTAGATGGTCTGCGGTGCGGCCTCTGGCATCAGGCGCATGACATCTTCGGCCCGGCAAAGCTGAGTGGCATCGGTCATCACGGCGGCGGCGGCGGCGGCAGAGGCCATGGCGAGGGCTGCGGCGCTGTCTTGGCCGCGGGC
>JALOTC010000154.1 GCA_025458085.1 Cypionkella sp.
TGTCGAAGTTCTACAAGCACGAAAGCTGTGGCCAATGCACGCCTTGCCGTGAAGGCACGGGCTGGATGATGCGGGTGATGGACCGTTTGGTGCGCGGCGAGGCGGAGGTCGAGGAAATCGACATGCTGCTGTCGGTGACCAAGCAGGTTGAGGGCCACACGATCTGCGCCCTTGGCGATGCGGCGGCTTGGCCCATTCAGGGCCTGATCCGCGCCTTCCGCGATGAGATCGAGGATCGGATCAAGGCGAAAAAGACGGGCCGCATCTCTGCGGTCGCGGCGGAGTGATGCGCATGGCCGCAGCCCTGACCCTGTGCATGGCGGCTGCGGGCTGCGTGCAACCCGGCGTGCAAGCGCCGGGGCCGGTCGTGGCTGCGCCGCTGCGGGTGATGAATGCGGGCCAGCCTTTTGCCATGTGGGAGGGTGCCGCGGCCCGGCGCGTGGCCGAAGGGGAATGTGCGGCCAAGGGCTTGCGCCTGCGGACCAGCATTTATGACCGGTTCGAGGGCGGCGCTTGGGTCTATCCGGAGGGCTGCGCATGAGCCGTTATCGGATAACAGGGCAGAACGGGCTGCGGCGTCATGGCCTAGCAGGGCAAAGCCGCGTTCTCTCCTTGGCATGGAATGCCAAGGAGGTTGCCATGAAACTGATGTTCTCTGCCCTTGCCCTGATGCTTTTGGCCTTGCCTGCTGTCGCGCTGGAACCCATCGCGCAGAACCGCCACATCAACGACACGCTTTTGCAAGGCTTTATCGGCGATGCGATTGCCGATAATTGCCCGACGATCGAGCCGCGCAAACTGCGCGCTTTGGGGGAATTGAACAAACTGCGCAGCTATGCGCTGGAGCAGGGCTATTCCGCCTCGGAAATCCGGGCCTTCGTCACCTCCAAGGAGGAGAAGGCGCGCGGCAAGGCGCTGGCGGCCGAGTGGCTGAAAGACCGGGGGGCCGAGCCGGGCCAGACGGAGGCCTATTGCCGTATCGGGCAAGAGGAAATCGCGAAGAACAGCCTGATTGGCTATTTGTTGAGGTCAACGCAATGACCGGGCAGCCGATCAGAGACGAACAGAATAGAGGGGGCGCGCGGCTTTTCGCTTGCGCGGCCCGTGCCGGAATGGCTGCGGAGTAGGCAGATGACGAACCTCAAGAAGATCAGCATCGATGGCGTCGAGGTCGAGGTGGATGGGGCGATGACCATCATCCAGGCGGCCGAGGTGGCGGGGATCGAAATCCCGCGCTTCTGCTATCACGAACGGCTGTCCATCGCGGGCAATTGCCGGATGTGTCTGGTTGAGGTTGTGGGCGGCCCGCCCAAGCCCGCGGCAAGCTGTGCGATGCAGGTGCGCGATCTGCGCCCCGGCCCGAATGGCGAGGCGCCGGTGGTCAAGACCAACAGCCCGATGGTCAAGAAGGCCCGCGAGGGGGTGATGGAGTTTCTCCTCATCAATCACCCGCTCGATTGCCCGATCTGCGACCAAGGCGGCGAATGTGACTTGCAGGATCAGGCGATGGCTTATGGCGTGGATTTTTCCCGCTATCGCGAGCCAAAGCGGGCGTCCGAGGATTTGAACCTTGGCCCCTTGGTCGAGACGAAGATGACGCGCTGCATTTCCTGCACGCGCTGTGTGCGCTTTACCACCGAAGTCGCGGGCATCACCCAGATGGGCCAGACGGGCCGGGGCGAGGATAGCGAGATCACCAGCTATCTGAACCAGACGCTGAGTTCGAACCTTCAGGGCAATATCATCGATCTTTGCCCGGTGGGGGCGCTGACCTCCAAGCCTTATGCCTTTACCGCGCGGCCTTGGGAATTGACCAAGACCGAAAGCATCGATGTGATGGATGCGCTTGGGTCGAACATTCGGGTCGATACCAAGGGGCGCGAGGTGATGCGTATCCTGCCCCGCAACCATGATGGCGTGAACGAGGAATGGATTTCCGACAAGACGCGCTTCATCTGGGATGGCTTGCGCCGTCAGCGTCTGGACACGCCCTATATTCGCGAAAACGGCAAGCTGCGGAAGGCAAGTTGGGGCGAGGCTTTGACCGCCGCCGCCGCTGCGATGAAGGGCAAGAAGGTCGCCGCACTTGTGGGCGATCTGGCCCCGGTGGAGGCTGTGTTCAGCCTCAAGTCGCTGGTCGAGGCGCTTGGTGGCAAGATCGAGGCGCGGATCGATGGGGCGAAACTGCCTGCGGGCAACCGTTCGGCCTATGTTGGCACGGCGGCGATCGAGGATATCGATGCCGCGCGCCAGATCATCCTGATCGGGACCAACCCGCGCGACGAGGCGGCGGTGCTGAACGCGCGCATCCGCAAGGCATGGAGCCTTGGGGCCAAGGTGTCGCTGATCGGGCCGGCGGTCGATCTGACCTATGAGTATGACCATCTGGGCACCGACCGCGCGACGCTGGTGAAGCTTGCGGCAGAGGCGCAGCCTGCGGAGCGTGCGCTGGTGATCGTGGGTCAAGGCGCGATCAATGAGGCGGATGGTGAGGCGGTGCTGAGCCAGGCCATGAAACTGGCCGAGGGCATGGGCGCGGGCTTTATGGTGCTGCATACCGCCGCCGCCCGCGTGGGCGCGCTGGATCTGGGTGCCGTGACCGAAGGCGGCGTGACAGCGGCGCTGGACGGGGCAGAGGTTGTCTATAACCTTGGGGCCGATGAGGTTGAAATCGCGGCTGGCCCGGTGGTGATCTATCAGGGCAGCCACGGCGACCGGGGCGCGCATCGCGCCGACATCATCCTGCCGGGCGCGGCCTATACGGAAGAAAACGGGTTGTTCGTGAATACCGAAGGCCGCCCGCAGCTTGCCCTGCGTGCCGGGTTCGCACCGGGGGAGGCCAAGGAAAACTGGGCGATCCTGCGCGCGCTGTCGGCCGAAGTTGGCGCGACCCTGCCGTGGGATAGTCTTGCGCAACTGCGCCGCGCGCTGGTGGCGGCGCATCCGCATCTGGGCCGGGTGGATGAGGTGGCGGAAAACGCATGGAACCGTATCGCGCTGCGCGATCCGGCCAAGGCGAGCTTCCGCTTTGCCATCCGCGATTTCTATCTGACCAACCCGATTGCGCGGGCCAGCGGCGTGATGGCGGAATTGTCGGCGGCGGCCAAGGCCCGCGCCGCAGCGCCCTTGGCGGCGGAGTAAGCCCATGCGCCACGCCGCCCTGTCCGCACTGATGCTGATGGCCGCCCCGGCGGGTCTGTCGGCCTGCGCGGCCTCTGGCGATGCTGTGGGGCAGGGGAGTTTCTCGCCTGCCTATCAGGGCATCCAGACCGTCCTTTTGGAGGATGATCTGGTGAGCTTTCGCGTCGCCATGCAGGGCGCGCGGGGGGTAGAGGATGTAGAGGCCTATGCGCGCTGTGCGGCGGCCCAATATGCGCTGATCCGGGGGGCCGGGTTCGCGCGCCATGTTCGGACGAATGTGGCAAAAGATGGAAACACCTGGCGGGGGGATGGGGTCTATCTGATCTCGGCCGCCCTGCCGCGCGGGTTCCGCACGATCGACGCCGAGGTAGTGGTGCGCGATTGCGGGGAACAAGCGATCCCGACGGTCTGAGGATGAGGAACGGACGATGACGGACTTTCTGGCAACACCCACGGGGACGCTTGTGCTGGTTCTGGCACAGGCCCTGTTGGTGGTGGGCTTCGTGATGATCTCGATGCTCTTCCTCGTCTATGGCGACCGCAAGATCTGGGCTGCGGTCCAGATGCGGCGGGGGCCGAACGTGGTGGGGCCTTGGGGTCTTTTGCAGACCGTGGCGGATGCCGCGAAATATGTCTTCAAGGAAATCGTGATCCCGGCGGGGGCCGACCGCCCGGTGTTTTTCCTTGCGCCGATGCTGTCCTTTGTTCTGGCGCTGATGGCTTGGGCGGTCATCCCCTTTGATGATGGCTGGGTACTGGCCAATATCAATGTGGCGATCCTGTTTGTTTTCGCCATGTCCTCGCTTGAGGTTTACGGGGTCATCATGGGGGGCTGGGCGTCGAACTCCAAATACCCCTTCCTCGGCTCGCTGCGCTCTGCCGCGCAGATGATTTCCTATGAAGTCTCGCTTGGCCTGATCATCGTGGGCATCATCATCTCGACCGGGTCCATGAACCTTGGCGCGATTGTCGAGGCGCAGGATGGCGATTGGGGCCTGTTCAACTGGTTCTGGCTGCCGCATTTGCCGATGGTGGTGCTGTTCTTCATCTCGGCCTTGGCCGAAACGAACCGCCCGCCCTTTGACCTGCCGGAGGCGGAATCCGAACTCGTGGCCGGGTTCATGGTGGAATATTCCTCCACCCCCTTCCTGCTGTTCATGGCGGGCGAATATATCGCCATCTATCTCATGTGCGCGCTGATGAGCCTGTTGTTCTTCGGCGGCTGGCTGTCGCCCATCCCCGGCCTGCCCGATGGCTGGTGGTGGATGGTCATCAAGATGGCTTTCTTCTTCTTCCTCTTTGCCATGGTGAAGGCGATCGTGCCCCGCTACCGCTATGACCAGTTGATGCGGATTGGTTGGAAAGTGTTCCTGCCCCTGTCGCTCGCTTGGGTCGTGATCGTGGCATTCCTTGCGAAATTCGAAGTTTTTGGCGGCTTCTGGGCCCGCTGGACGATTGGAGGCTGAGGCCGATGGCAAACATCGACTGGACCCGCGCAACGAAGTATTTCCTGCTTCAGGATTTCATCAAGGGCTTTGCCCTTGGGATGAAATACTTCTTCGCGCCCAAGGCGACGGTGAACTATCCGCATGAAAAGGGGCCGCTGCGGTTTGCCCCGCGCAGGCGATCACCATTGATGCCGAACCGCGCGAGGACGGCAGCCGCCGCACCACGCGCTATGACATCGACATGACGAAATGCATCTATTGCGGTTTCTGCCAAGAGGCCTGCCCGGTGGATGCCATTGTCGAAGGGCCGAATTTCGAATTTTCCACCGAAACGCGGGAAGAGCTTTTCTATACCAAGGAAAAGCTTCTGGCCAATGGCGAGCGGTGGGAGGCGGAAATCGCCCGCAACCTTGAACAAGACGCCCCCTATCGCTGACGCCCGAAAGGGGAGATGAGCCATGACCGAAGCCTATACCAAGATGATCCAGCAGATGATGGAAAGCTCGCAGGAGATGCTGCGCGCCTTCAACCCTGCGCTGGAGCAGATGAAGGTGGCCGGTCTGGACAAGATGTTCCCCACGCTGCCCGCCGACATCATGGAGATGTGGTTTGGCAAGACCTTCAACCGCGAAGGGCTTGATGCCAAGACCCGGCTTCTGGTGACGCTGGGCGCGTTGACCGTGCTGGGCGCGCAGGCAGAGCCGCAGATCAAAGTGACCGTGCGCCATGCGTTAGAGGCAGGCGCCACCCAACGCGAGATCGCCGAGGTGATCTGGCAGATGAGCATGTTCGGCGGCCTGCCCGCCATGCAAAAGGCGCTGGAGATTGCCCAGACCGTCTTTGCGGAAGTTGAGGAGAAAGACGCATGAGCGTTGCAGATTACGCCTTTTATGCCTTTGCCATTGTGACGGTGGCGGCGGGGCTTATGGTCACGATCAGCCGCAACCCGGTGCATTCGGTGCTGTGGTTGATCTTGGCCTTCCTCTCCTCGGCGGGGTTGTTCGTGCTCTTGGGCGCCGAATTCGTGGCGATGCTGTTGATCATCGTCTATGTGGGCGCGGTCGCGGTCTTGTTCCTGTTCGTCGTCATGATGCTGGACATCGATTTTGCCGCGCTGAAAGGCGAGCTTGCGCGCTATATGCCGCTTGGCCTTTTGGTGGGCGTGGTGTTGTTGATGCAGCTTGCGCTTGGCATTGGCGCTTGGGTAGAATACCAAGGCGCTGGGGCTGATCATTTATGACCAGTATATGCTCCTGTTCCAACTCGCGGGGCTGATCCTGCTGGTCGCGATGATCGGCGCGATCCTTCTGACCCTGCGCCACCGCAAGGATGTGAAGCGTCAGGATGTGCTGGCGCAGATGTGGCGCGATCCGGCCAAGGCGATGGAATTGAAAGATGTAAAGCCGGGGCAGGGGCTCTGACCACCGGCGGCGCCGGCCTCTTGGGGCGGGCATGACGAATGCAACGGGCGCGAGAGACGCCCACGAGGGAACGAGAGATGGTAGGACTGGAACATTACCTGACGGTGGCGGCGGCGCTGTTCGTCATTGGGATTTTCGGCATTTTCCTGAACCGGAAGAATGTGATCGTGATCCTGATGTCGATCGAACTTCCTTGGCGATCTGGTGGGGCAGGTGTTCACCCTGTTCATCCTGACGGTCGCGGCGGCCGAAGCGGCCATCGGCCTTGCGATCCTTGTGGTGTTCTTCCGCAACCGGGGAACGATCGACGTCGAAGACGTCAACGTGATGAAAGGCTAAGGGCACATGGCAACGATCATCTTTCTTGCTCCCCTGATCGGGGCCATCATCTGCGGCTTTGGCTGGCGGATCATTGGCGAACGTGCGGGCCAGATCATTGCGACGGGGCTTGTCTTCCTCGCGGCCATTCTGTCCTGGGTCATCTTCCTGACCTTTGACGGAGAGACGTATCGCGTCGTCCTGCTGCGCTGGATCGAAAGCGGGTCGCTGGCAACGGAATGGGCGATCCGGGTGGATCGGTTGACCGCGATCATGCTGGTGGTGGTGAACTCTGTCTCGGCGCTCGTGCATCTGTACAGCTTTGGCTATATGGCGCATGACGACAATTGGGGGCATCACGAACATTACCGTGCCCGGTTCTTTGCCTATCTGTCGTTCTTTACCTTTGCGATGCTGACGCTGGTGACGGCAGATAACCTTGTGCAGCTGTTCTTCGGCTGGGAAGGGGTGGGGGTCGCCTCCTATTTGCTGATCGGCTTTTATTACAAGAAAGCCTCGGCCAATGCGGCGGCGATCAAGGCGTTTGTCGTCAACCGGGTGGGGGATTTCGGCCTTGCCCTTGGCATATTCGCGCTCTTTTACCTCACCGACTCCATCCGCTTTGACGATGTGTTTGCCGCAGCACCGACGCTGGCCGAGACCTCGATTTCCTTCCTCTGGACGGAGTGGAATGCGGCGAATTTGATCGCCTTTCTTCTGTTCATCGGGGCGATGGGGAAATCGGCGCAACTGTTCCTGCACACATGGCTGCCCGATGCGATGGAAGGCCCGACCCCGGTTTCGGCGCTGATCCATGCCGCAACCATGGTGACGGCGGGGGTGTTCCTTGTCTGCCGGATGTCGCCCGTTTATGAATTCGCGCCGCAGACCACGGCCTTCATCACCTATCTGGGCGCGACCACTGCATTCGTCGCGGCGACGATTGGCCTTGTGCAGAATGACATCAAGCGCGTGATCGCCTATTCGACCATGTCGCAGCTTGGCTATATGTTCGTGGCGGCGGGTGTGGGCGTCTATTCGGTGGCGATGTTCCACCTGTTCACCCATGCCTTCTTTAAGGCGATGCTGTTCCTTGGCGCAGGCTCGGTGATCCATGCCACCCATCACGAACAGGACATGCGCTATTACGGCGGCCTGCGGAAAAAGATCCCCGTGACCTTCTGGGCCATGATGATCGGCACTTTGGCGATCACCGGGGTGGGGATTCCGCTGACCTATTACGGCTTCGCAGGTTTCCTGTCGAAAGACGCGGTCATAGAAAGCGCTTTTGTCGGCAGCCAATATGCCTTCTGGCTCTTGGTCGTGGCGGCGGGTCTGACGAGTTTTTATTCCTGGCGGTTGATGTTCCTGACCTTTTACGGCGAAAGCCGGGCCAAGGGGCATGAGGACCATGGTCACGGGCATGGCCACGACGACCACGAGCATAGCCACGGCCATGACGCGCATGGCCACCATGAACCCCATGAAAGCCCGGCCATCATGCTGGTCCCGCTTGGCGTTCTGGCGCTTGGCGCGGTGTTTTCCGGCATGATCTGGTACAGCGTGTTCTTTGGCGATGAGGCCAAGGTACGCGGCTGGTTCGGCCTTCCGGTCGTGGCCGAGCAAACCGCCGAGGCGCATGGCGAGGGCGAAGCCCACGGGACCGAGGCTGCCCATGGGGCCGAGGCGACTGGCGCGGCAGGCCACGGCGCTGAGGGGGAAAAGGCCCATGCCTTCCCCACCCCGCAACCCGGCCAAGGTGCGATCTTCATTCGTGAAGGCAATACCGTCCTGCACGATGCCCATTACGTGCCGAAATGGGTGAAGGTCAGCCCCTTTGTCGCCATGCTGATCGGGCTTGGCATGGCATGGCTGTTCTATATCCGCAGCCCCGATCTGCCGCGCCGCTTGGCCGAAAACCAGCGCCCGCTGTATCTGTTCCTGCTGAACAAATGGTATTTCGACGAGCTTTATGACTGGGTCTTTGTGCGGCCCGCGAAATGGCTTGGCGGATTCCTATGGAAGAAGGGCGATGGCGCGGTCATTGATGGCGGGCTGAACGGTCTTGCCATGGGGCTGATCCCGATGCTGACCCGGCTCGCCGGTCGGGCGCAGTCTGGCTATATGTTCCACTATGCCTTCGCGATGGTGCTGGGGATCGTGATCCTTGTCACCTGGATGACGCTCTCGGGCGGCGGCCAGTAAGGGGGCGAAAGAGAAAAATGGAAAACCTCCTCTCCATCATCACCTTCATGCCAGCGGTGGCCGCGGCCATCATGGCGCTGTTCCTGCGCGGCGACGATGCGGCAGCCCGGCGCAATGCCAAGTGGCTGGCGCTTCTGGCCACCACGGCGACCTTCCTCGTGTCGCTTTTCGTGCTCTTCGGGTTTGATCCGCAGAACACCGGCTTTCAGTTTGTCGAGGAATATGACTGGATCCTTGGCCTGAAATACAAGGTGGGCGTCGATGGGATCAGCATCCTCTTCGTGATGCTGACCACCTTCCTCATGCCGTTGACCATCGCGGCCTGCTGGAATGTAGAGCATCGGGTCAAGGAATATATGATCGCCTTCCTGCTCTTGGAGACGCTGATGATCGGCGTGTTCATCGCGCTGGACCTTGTTCTGTTCTACCTGTTCTTCGAGGCAGGCCTGATCCCGATGTTCCTCATCATCGGCATCTGGGGCGGCAAGGAACGCATCTACGCGGCGTTCAAGTTCTTCCTCTATACCTTCTTCGGCTCGGTCCTGATGCTGGTCGCGATGATCGCGATGTATTGGGATGCGGG
>JALOTC010000155.1 GCA_025458085.1 Cypionkella sp.
ACCGCCACCGTCTCGGCCAATACCCCCGTCCTCGCCAACCGTTCCCGCCCCGAAACCGGCCTGATGCCGCGCATCAGCATACTCTTGCGCCGGGACAACCCGCCCCAGGACTGACCCGCCCTCCCCCCATAACCCTAACCTTTCCTAAGCCTTCATCTTGGCCAAAATACTCTCGGGAGGGGGTCCGGGGAGGGCAGACAGCCCTCACCGGGGTATATCCAAGAGAGATCGGGGTCGGGCAGACAGCCCTCCCCGGGGCATATCCAAGCGAGGTCGGGGGCGGGCAGACAGCCCTCCCCGGGGCATACCCAAGAGAGATCGGGGTCGGGCAGACAGCCCTCCCCGGGGTATATCCAAGAGAGATCGGGGTCGGGCAGACAGCCCCCCACCAACCCCCTTGCCAATCTAGCCGGAAGGGTTTAACCCGCCCCCACGGTCGGAGCGTAGCGCAGCCTGGTAGCGCACCTGCTTCGGGAGCAGGGGGTCGGAGGTTCGAATCCTCTCGCTCCGACCAATTTCCCGCCATCCCAAAAGAAAAACACCTGCCGTTTCCGGCAGGCGCTTGCAGAACATCCCCCGGCCGACCGTGCCGCCCGAGGGGGTTTTGTCACAGCCTCAATCAACCTGCGTGATCGTCACTTTGATCGCCGCATACCAATCGGCCACGGCGCGAATCTCGGCATCCGTCATCTCGGCGGCAATGCCACTCATGATGTCATGCTGCCGCTTGCCGGACCGAAAGGCCTTAAGCTGGGTGTCGATATAGATATTCGTCTCCCCCGCCAGATTCGGCGCCTCCGGCAGTTGATGCAGACCATTCGCTCCGTGGCAGGCCACGCAAGCCTCGGGTGCCGCCGCCGCATCCGCCGCCATCGTCACCTCGACCTGATGCCCCGCATACCACGCCGCCAGATCGGCAATTTGCTGATCCGTCAGGTTGCGCGCGACAATCGACATCATCTCATGTTCGCGCGCGCCATCCCGGAACGCCGCCAATTGCGCCGCGATGTAACTCGCAGGCTCCCCGCCGATATGCGGCGCAATCGGGATCTGGGCAAAGCCCTGCGCCCCGTGACAGGTCCGGCACTGGCCCGACAATTGCTTGCCCACAGCCCGGTCCCCCACCAGATCACCCGGCCCTTCGGCCAAGGCCATGCTTCCCGAAAACGCCCCGGCGAGGATACCCCCGCCGAGGACCAAGGCGTGAATGCGTTGCATCATTGCGATGCAGCACCCACATAGGCGATCCGCCAGATCGCGCCGGCAAAGTCATCCGACACCAGCATCGACCCATCGGGCAAGAAGGCGATGTCCATCGGACGGCCCCGATATTCGCCGGTTTCCTCGTTCAACCAGCCCGAGGCAAAGACCTCTGTCCCCGCCGCATTGCCTTCGGCATCAACCGCGGTGAACATCACCTGCGCGCCAACCGGCACCGTGCGGTTCCAAGACCCGTGCTGGGCCGAGAAAATGCCCGTGCGATACCGTTCGGGGAAGGAATTGCCGCGATAGAAGCTCATGCCAAGATCGGCGGCATGGGCCTGCATCTCGACCTGCGGTTCGATGAACTCCACGCCTTCGGGGCGCGGCACGTTCTTGTAATCAGGAATTTCGATCCGCGAATTGGTCCAGGGGAAGCCAAAGTGCTGGCCCGCGGCCGTCTGGCGGTTCAACTCGCCGGGCGGAATGTCATCGCCCATGCCATCCACCTGATTGTCGGTCCACCACAGATCGCCATTCGCCGGGTTGAAATCATGCCCGACCGAGTTCCGCACGCCGCGGGTATAAACCTCGCGCCCCGTGCCATCGGTATTGATGCGGATGATCCCGCCAATGCCGATCTGGTCATAAAGCTCGACCTTATCCACTGGCTGCACGTTATGCGGCTGACCCAGCGAGATATAGAGCTTGCCATCCGGCCCCACGCGGCACACGCGGGCGGTGTGGTTAAAGCTCTCCTCCTCTGGCGGGATCAACTCACCCTGCGCCACGACGACGCCAACCGCCGGGTCCGGCCCTTCAAAGAAGAATTCCGCCGCCGGGAATTGCAGCACCCGGTTGCGCTCCGCGATATAAAGGAACCCATCGCGCGAGAAGCAGGGACCATTGGGAATGTCAAAGGCGATCGACGGCGCGAAATCCTTGACCTGATCGGCGACCCGGTCGCGGTCCCGGTCCACCACGGACCAGACCTTGTCCTTGCGCGTGCCGACAAACAGCACTGTGCCCTGCGGTGCCACAGCCATCGACCGCGCATCCGGCACGACCGCATAAAGGCTTGCCTCAAAACCTTCGGGCACCTTGATATGCGGGACAATCGCCTGAAGCGCCTCGGCCCGTTCCCCGGTCTGCTCGATAAAGGTGAATTGCGCATCGGTTTTCTGCATATTCTGCAGCTTGTCCATGTTGTTCTCTTGGGCCAACACGGGCGATGCCAAGGCTGTGCCAAGGCAAAGGGCAGCAAGTTTCGTTTTCATTTTCACGTTTTTCCTCCCTCTCGTGAAAAAGACACGAACCGGCATCCGGCAAAGATCGCGCTCGACCCTCCTCGATCGGCGAAAGCCCTGTCATACGCCGGGCCACATGCGCGGATCCACACCCTTTGGTTGAGTCGGGCAGGCTCCACATCACCAGTATGTTATCAGCCATGTCAAATTGGCAATTGTTTTTGACCAATTCCGGGCCACTCATTCTGGACCAATTCGGAAAATGGTTCAGACCCTTTTGCCATGGGCAGGCCCGGCCGCAGCGGGCCGGAACGGGTTGAAACCCTGCCTGTTCCGTGAAACGGTCGCGCCAAAGTTTCCCCCGGTTCCTGAAATGCTGCCGATCCTTCTCAAAACCCTGCCTTTCTTCGCGCTGATCGGCCTGGGCTATCTGGCCGGGCGCTGGCGCTTTTTCGGGGCCGAGGCAACGGCGGCGCTGACCAAATTCGTCTTTTACTTCGCACTTTCGGCCATGCTCTTTCGTTTCGCCGCGAACCTCTCGCTGGCCGAGGTGTTCGATTGGGCATTTGTGCTGGCCTATCTGTCCGCCTGTTTCGCGGTCTATCTCTTGGCCTTCGCGGTCGCGCTCTGGCGCAAGCTCAGCCTCGAGGAAGCCGCGATGGAGGCGCAATGCGCGACCATCGGCAACACCGGCTTTCTGGGTGTGCCGATGCTCGTCCTCCTCCTCGGCCCCGCCGCCGCAGGTCCGGTCCTGATGATCCTAGCGATCGACATGATCGTGTTCTCCTCGCTCATCACGCTCATCATCACAGGGGCGCGGGGCGGGCGGTTCACTTTGCGCACCTTTGGCACGCTCGGGCTTGGGCTGTTGAAAAACCCCATGATCGTCTCCATCGCGCTCGGCCTCGCTTGGGGGGCCACCGGCTGGCCCCTACCCGGCCCGGCAGACGAATTCTTCGCCCTCCTGGGCGCCGCCGCCACACCCGGCGCGCTCTTTGCCATCGGGGCCTCCCTCGCCGGGCGCAGCGCCGAACGGCTCGCCGTCGCGGGCTGGCTCTCCTTCGCCAAACTCATCCTCCACCCCGCCGCCGTGGCCGTGGCCGCCCTCCTCATCTTCCCCGTCGATCCCTTCGCCGCAGGCGTGATGATCGCCGCCGCTGCCCTTCCCGTGGCGGGCAATGTCTATATCCTTGCGGCGCATTACGGCGTGGCCCCCCAGAGGGTCTCCACCGCCATCCTTCTGTCCACCGCGTTCTCTGTCGTCACGGTGACCGCCGTGATCGCCCTTGTCGAGAAAGGTTAACCCCGATGAAAACCATATCCGAAAGCCGCTGCTTTGGGGGGGTGCAAGGCGTCTATACCCATGCCGCGCAAAGCACCGGCACCGACATGACCTTTGGCCTGTTCCTGCCCGAAGCGGCCGAGGAAGGCGCGGTTCCGGTCCTGTGGTATCTCTCGGGCCTGACCTGCACCCATGAAAACGCCATGGTCAAGGCGGGCGCACAGCGTTGGGCGGCCGAGGCGCAGGTGGCGCTGGTATTCCCCGACACCTCCCCCCGTGGCGCGGGCGTGGCCGATGATCCGGCCTATGATCTTGGCCAAGGCGCGGGCTTTTATGTGAATGCGACCGAGGCACCGTGGTCCCCGCATTTCCGCATGTGGGATTACGTGACCGAAGACCTCCCCCGCCTGCTCTTCAACGCCTTTCCCTTGGCCGAAGAAGCCCAAGCCATCACCGGCCATTCCATGGGCGGCCACGGCGCGCTGACGATTGCCATGAGCTTTCCGGGCCGCTTCCGTTCTGTCTCCGCCTTCGCGCCGATCTGCCACCCCACGGCCAGCGACTGGGGGCGCAAGCAATTCACCGCTTACTTGGGCAGAGAGGAAAGCACTTGGGCCGCGCATGACGCGACACTCCTGATGCGCAGACGCGGCTTTGACGGGCCGGTGCTGGTGGATCAAGGCACCCAAGACCAATTCCTTGACCTTCTGAAGCCCGAGGCTCTGGCCGAGGCAATGGCCACCCGCCGCCAAGGCGGCACCTTCCGGATGCAGAAAGGCTATGACCACAGCTATTTCTTCGTCTCCACCTTCATAGAGGACCACATCGCCTTCCATGCCAAGGCGCTCTATGGCTGACAAAACCCGCCTCCTTGGCCAAGGCCATCGCCTTGGCCATGCGGAACAGAAGCCCCTTTGCCACCCGGTGGCCCAAAGGCCGCCGGGCAGCGCCCGCCCCGCCCCCGGCGGGCGCTTTGCCCCCGCCGGGCCGGGCGCCGCCCTCAGATTTTCGCCATGACCCGCCTCTTCATCGACGCTGACGCCTGCCCCGTCAAAGCCGAAGCCGAACGCACCGCCACCCGCCACGGCGTGCCGATGCTCCTTGTCTCCAACGGTGGCATCCGCCCGTCACCCAACCCGCTCGTGCAATCCATCTTCGTCCCCGATGGCCCGGACGAGGCCGACAAATGGATCGCCGCCACCTGCACCACCGGCGATGTCGTCGTCACCGGCGACATTCCCCTCGCCGCCCGCTGCCTCGCGGCAGGCGCGGCGGCCCTCAAACACAATGGCGAGGAACTGACCCCCGCCAATATCGGTATGGTGCTGGCCAGCCGCGACCTGATGGCCGATCTGCGCAGCGCCGATCCCTTCCGCCAAGGCGGAGGCCGCGCCTTTTCCAAGGCGGACCGCTCGCGCTTTCTCGACGTGCTGGACCGCCTGCTGCGCCGCGCGAAAAGCGGGGCGCCCAAGGGCTGAACCCGTCGCCCAAGGTCGGTCCCGGAACAGACCA
>JALOTC010000156.1 GCA_025458085.1 Cypionkella sp.
CGATCTTTGTGAACGGGCAGCAGATCCAATAGAGGCGCGCGAACGCGCCTTTGGCGAAAGCCTGAGGCGCGCGTGTCGTGGATCGGCGGCGCGGCTTCGTGTCATCTAGGTTTTCTGGGTCAGCCGAGGGAGGCCGTTTGCCCGGCCCTCATCCTTCTTGGACAACCCCCTGGGAGGGCTGTCTGCCCGAGCCCTGTTTCTCTTGGGTATACCCCTGGGAGGGCTGTCTGCCCGACCCCTGATTCTTTTGGGTATACCCCGGGGAGGGCTGTCTGCCCGACCCCTGATTCTTTTGGGTATACCCCGGGGAGGGCTGTCTGCCCTCCCCGGACCCCTCCCGAGAGTATTTGAGCCAAGATGGGAGGGCTGTCTGCCCTCCCCGGACCCCTCCCGAGAGTATTTGAGCCAAGATGAAGGGGCAGGTCAGCGTCCTTGGCGCAGGGGGGCTATCGCGCGACTATAGGCGGTGCAGATCGCCTCGCGCCGGAGATGCCGCCCGGCCCTGACCATGTGCCGCCCGGCAGCCCAGACATCGGCGACCATGCGGCTGTCCCCGGAAAAAGCGAAACTGTCGAGGATCGTATCGCCCCTGAGGCCCGTGAGATCGACATGGTTCATGTCGAGCGCCAGAAGGTCGGCCCACTGCCCCACGGCGATCTGCCCCGTGCCGCGCCCCGCCGATCTTGATCCGCCCTGCGCCGCCGCCTCGAACAATCGCCGCCCGGTGGAACGGGCTTCGGTGGCAAGGGCCGCGCGGCTGTGGTCGCGAAGGCGTTGGGTCGTGTCTAACTGGCGCAATTCCTCGGCCAGAGAGATGCGGATATTGCTGTCCGACCCCAGCGCGATGGCCCCGCCTGCGCCAAGCCAGCCTGTCCCATCAAAGATGCCATCGCCGAGGCTGGCCTCGGTCAATGGGCATAGGCCTGCAATCGCGCCTGTCCGTGCCAAGGCTTCGGTTTCGTGCCGCGCCATCTGCGTTAGGTGGATCAGGCACCATCTGGGGCCAAGGTCAATCTGGTCCAGCATCCATTCCACCGGTCGCGCGCCCAGATGGGCCTTGACCTCGGCCAACTCGCCCAGCGTTTCGGCCAGATGCATGTGAAGCGGGGCCTCGGGGCGCAGGCGGGCGAGATCGTGCAGATCGGCAGGGGCCACGGCCCGTAAAGAATGGGGGGCGATGCCCAGAACCGTGTCGGCAGGCAGATGCCCCAAGGCGCGTTCTGCGCCATCGACAAGACGCGCGAAGGCTTCAGGCGTCGTGCCAAAGCGGCGCTGGCCGGGGCCAAGCGGGCGCTGATCCAGCCCGCCGAATCGATAGGCCACAGGAAGAAGCGTCAGACCAATACCGCTGGTCGCCGCTGCCGCCGCGATCCGGGCCGACATTTCGGCGATATCGGCATATTCCCCGCCATCGGGGCGATGGTGGAGATAGTGAAACTCCACATTCGTGGCAAAGCCTGCCTCCAGCATTTCCATTTGCACAAAGGCGGCGATGGCCTCCACCTGATCGGGAGTAAGCTGGTCCAGAAAGGCGAACATGAGTTGCCGCCACGTCCAGAAACTGTCGGAAGGCTCTGCCCCGCGCCGTTCGGTCAGCCCGGCCATGGCCCGCTGAAAGGCATGGGAATGGCAATTCGCGGGCGCGGGCAAGAGGACGCCCACCCGCAGCGCGTCTTGGGGCGGGGCCTCTGCCGCGATTGTGGCAATCCGCCCCTCCGCGCCGATGCAGATCGTGACACCATTTTGCCAGCCATCTGCCAGCAGCGCCTGCTCTGCCCAGATTTTTTGCATCGCGCTCTCTCGCCTTGACAGGTTATTATGTGCAGACATAATATCAAATGAAACAGACGAAACAAGGCCCTTCGATGATCCTGACTCATGCCACCCTTGCGACCATGGCTGATCGCGCACCGCTTTTGGCCGATGCCGCAGTGGTGGTAGAGGGCGAGCGTATCCTTTGGGTCGGGCCGATGGTGGAACTGCCTGATTATCCGGGGGAAAGGCGCGATCTTGGCGGCAGGCTGGTCACGCCCGGATTGATCGACTGTCATACCCATCTGGTTCATGCGGGCGACCGGGCGGAGGAATTCGACCTGCGGCTGAACGGGGCAAGTTATGAAGAGATTGCCCGCGCAGGCGGGGGCATCATGTCCACCGTCCGCGCCACCCGTGCGGCGGATGAAGCTGCGCTGCTTTCCTCTGCCCTTGTCCGGCTGGATCAGATGATTGCCCAAGGCGTGACAACGGTTGAGGTCAAATCCGGCTATGGGCTGACTGTCGCGGATGAGTTGAAGATGCTGCGCGTGGCGCGCGCTTTGGCCAAGGCCCGGCCCGTGCGGGTGCATACGACTTTCTTGGCCGCCCATGCCGTGCCGCCGGAATTTGCGGGCCGGGCGGAAGCGTACAGTGACGCGGTCTGCCTTCCCGCGCTGAAGGCTGCTGTTGCCGATGGGCTGGTGGATAGCGTTGATGGCTTTTGCGAAGGCATCGCCTTTTCGCCCGCGCAGATCGCCCGGGTGTTTGACGCCGCCCGTGCGCTGGGCCTGCCGGTGCGGCTTCATGCCGAACAGCTTTCCAATCTTGGGGGCGCAGCGCTTGCAGCGTCCTACGGAGCACTCTCGGCGGACCATCTGGAATATCTGGACGAGGCCGGGGCCGCGGCCATGGCGGCGGCGGGAACGGTCGCGGTGATCTTGCCCGGTGCTTTCTATACGCTGCGCGAGGTGCAACTGCCCCCCATCGCGCTCTTGCGTGCGCATGGTGTGCCGATGGCGGTGGCGACCGATTGCAACCCCGGCACCGCGCCGATGACATCGCTGCCGCTGGCCATGAACATGGCCTGCACCCTGTTTCGCATGACGCCGGAGGAGGTGCTGCAAGGCACCACCCGCCATGCCGCCACGGCCCTTGGCCTGCGTGACTGCGGGGTAATCGCCCCCGGCATGCGCGCCGATCTGGCGATCTGGGAGGCGCGGCATCCGGCGGAACTGTCTTATCGCATCGGGGCCACGCCCCTTCACGCCCGCATGTTCGGAGGCCGCTTTGATGCCTGAGTCCCATACGCCCGAAATCCTGACCCCCGGCCAGACGGGGCTGGCGCAGTTGGAACGCCTCTGGCGCACAGGTGCGCCTGTGCGCCTTGACCCCGCCGCCCGCGCGGGCGTGGAGGCGGCAGCGGCACTGGTGGCCCGCGCCGCGCAGGGGCAGGCAGCGGTCTATGGGGTGAATACGGGTTTTGGCAAACTTGCCAGCCTCAAGATCGCGCCCGCCGATACCGCGAGGCTTCAGGAAAACCTGATCCTGTCGCATTGCTGCGGCGTGGGGGACCCTGTGCCCAACGATGTCACGCGGCTGATGATGGTGCTGAAACTCCTCTCCCTCGGGCGCGGCGCATCGGGGGTGCGGTGGGAATTGATCGAGCTGATGCAAGACATGCTCGCCCGTGGCGTGACGCCTGTCGTTCCGGCCCAAGGTTCAGTCGGCGCCAGTGGCGACCTCGCGCCCCTCGCCCATATGACCGCCGTGCTGATTGGCCACGGACAAGCAGAGTATCAAGGCCGGGTCCTGCCGGGGGCAGAGGCGTTGCGTGCGGCAGGGCTTGCCCCCATCGCGCTTGGGCCGAAGGAAGGTCTGGCCTTCATCAATGGCACGCAATTTTCCACGGCCTATGCCTTGGTTGGACTGTTCGGCGCATGGAATGCCGCGCGGGCGTCCTTGGTGATTTCGGCCCTCTCGACGGATGCCATCATGGGCTCTACCGCGCCCCTGCACCCCGCGATCCACAGCCTGCGCGGCCATGCGGGGCAGATCGAGGCGGCGGCGGTGATGCGCGCGTTGCTGGAGGGATCGGTGATCCGCGAAAGCCACCGCGAAGGCGATACCCGCGTGCAAGACCCCTATTGCATCCGCTGCCAGCCGCAGGTGACGGGGGCGGCGATGGATGTGCTGCGCCAAGCCGCCCGAACATTGGAGATCGAGGCGAATGCCGCGACCGATAACCCGCTGGTGCTTGTGGAAGATGGGCTGATCGTGTCGGGCGGGAATTTCCATGCTGAACCCGTGGGCTTCGCCGCCGATATGATCGCACTCGCGCTTTCGGAAATCGGGGCCATCGCGCAGCGCCGGGTGGCCCTGATGGTGGACCCGACGCTCAGCTTTGACCTGCCGCCGTTCCTCACGCCCGAGCCGGGGCTGAATTCCGGCCTGATGATCGCCGAAGTCACTACGGCTGCCTTGATGAGCGAGAATAAGCATCTGGCGAACCCTTGCGTGACGGACAGCACGCCCACCTCGGCCAATCAGGAAGATCATGTGTCGATGGCCGCCCATGGCGCGCGGCGCTTGGGGCGGATGGTGGCGAACCTCAATCGCATTCTTGGGGTTGAACTCCTCTGCGCCGCGCAAGGCGTGGAATTCCGCGCGCCGCTTGTGACCTCTGCCCCCTTGCAGGGCGTGGTCGCGCGTCTGCGGCAGGATGTGGCGACGCTGGGGGCTGACCGCTACCTCGCCCCGGATATCGAGGCGGCCGCATCGCTTGTTGCCTTTGGCGCGGTGGTGCAGGCCGCGCGCCTGCCCCTTCCTGATCTTTCCGCTTGATCCCTTTTGCCCAAAGGACCCGCCATGACGATGATCAACCCCCGCCACAATGCCCGCGACATCTTCCCGCCGACGGGCAGCGAGAAAAGCTGCAAATCCTGGCAGACCGAAGCCGCGCTTCGGATGCTGATGAACAACCTGCACCCGGATGTGGCCGAAAACCCGCATGAGCTTGTGGTCTATGGCGGCATCGGTCGCGCGGCGCGGACATGGGAGGATTTCGATACGATCGTCGCCGCCCTGCGCGAGCTGGAGGCGGATGAGACGCTGGTCGTGCAATCGGGAAAGCCCATTGCCATTGTCCGCACCCACGCGGATTCGCCCCGCGTGCTGATCGCCAATTCGAACCTCGTTCCTCATTGGGCGACGTGGGCGCATTTCAACGAACTCGATCGCAAGGGTCTGGCGATGTATGGCCAGATGACCGCAGGGTCGTGGATTTACATCGGCACCCAAGGCATCGTGCAGGGCACTCAGCATTACGGCGGAAGCCTCAAGGGCAAATGGATCCTGACCGGGGGGCTAGGCGGCATGGGCGGCGCGCAGCCCTTGGCCGCCGTGATGGCCGGGGCCTGCTGCCTTGCGGTGGAATGTGATGAGACGCGGGCCGATTTCCGCATCCGCACCCGCTATTGCGATGCCAAGACCCATAGCCTTGACGAAGCACTTGCCATGATCGACCGCTGGACCAAGGCGGGAGAGGCGAAATCCGTCGCTCTGATCGGCAATGCGGCAGAGGTTTTCCCCGAACTGCTGCGCCGGATGCAGGCGGGCGGGCCGCGCCCCGATATCGTGACCGATCAGACCAGCGCCCATGACCCGCTGCATGGCTATCTGCCCAAGGGGTGGAGCGTGGCCGAATGGCGGGCCAAGCAGGAAAGCGATCCGGCAGCGGTGCAGGCGGCGGCACGTGCGTCCATGCGTGACCATGTGGCCGCAATGGTGGGCTTTTGGAAGGCCGGTGTGCCAACGCTGGATTACGGAAACAACATCCGGCAGGTCGCACGGGAGGAAGGGTTGGAAGATGCCTTCGCCTTCCCCGGCTTTGTGCCAGCCTATATCCGGCCCCTGTTTTGCAAGGGGATCGGCCCCTTCCGTTGGGTGGCGCTGTCGGGCGACCCGGAAGATATCTACAAGACCGATGCCGCGATGAAGCGGCTTTTCCCCGACAATGCCCATCTGCACAACTGGCTGGATATGGCGCGCGACCGCATCGCCTTTCAGGGCCTGCCCGCGCGTATCTGCTGGATCGGGCTGGGCGACCGGCACCGTGCGGGGCTGATGTTCAATGACATGGTGGCGCGGGGCGAGCTAAAGGCCCCCGTCGTCATCGGGCGCGATCATCTGGACTCTGGCTCTGTCGCCTCCCCAAACCGCGAGACGGAGGCCATGCGGGACGGGTCCGATGCGGTCAGCGACTGGCCGCTGTTGAACGCCTTGGTCAATACGGCCAGTGGGGCGACTTGGGTCAGCCTGCATCATGGCGGCGGCGTGGGCATGGGCTTTTCGCAACATGCGGGCGTGGTGATCGTGGCCGATGGCACGCCCGAGGCCGCCAAGCGCTTGGAGCGGGTTCTCTGGAACGACCCGGCCTCGGGCGTCTGGCGCCATGCCGATGCGGGCTATCCCGAAGCGGTGGAGTGCGCGCGCCTGCATGGCCTGCGGCTGCCGCGCATCCTCGGGCGCTAGACCGGCTATCCTGCCGCTATCCGAAAGCCGATATGCCCCGTGGTGCTGTCGGGCGTATTGTGGCTGCGCGAATGCACGAAATAGCGCGCGCAGTACGAGGCATGGCACAGATGCGACCCCCCGCGCATAACCCTGCCGGGGCCGCTGTCTGGGCCTTTCGGATTCGCAAGGGGCGGCATCTGTGGCGCGGGCAGGGGGCCGAACCAATCCGCCACCCATTCCCAGACATTGCCGGTCATGTTGTAAAGCCCATAGGCATTGGCGGCATAACTCTGCGCGGGTGCCGTGCCGGCATGTCCATCCTCGGCGGTGTTTTCCATCGGGAAGGCGCCTTGCCAGGTGTTGTGACGGTGTTGGCCATCGGGGATCATCTGATCTCCCCAAGGGAATTTCCGATGCTTCAACCCGCCGCGTGCCGCGTATTCCCATTCGGCCTCTGATGGGAGTCGTGTGCCTGTAAATCGGGCAAAAGCGGCCGCGTCATGCCACGACACATGAACCACGGGGTGATCCATCCGACCGGTCAGATGGCTGCCGGGTCCTTCGGGATGCGCCCAGTCTGCACCATCGACTAGCCGCCACCAAGGCAATGCAGGCGGATGGCGGGGATGTGCCTTGGCATCGGGCAAAAAGAGGTGAAAAACGAAAGACCAGCCTGTACGCTCGGCTGTGGTCACATACCCGCTTTCCGCGATGAATTGCGCAAAGAGCCGGTTTGTCACAGCCGTGGCCCCGATCTGGAAAGCGCCCAGCCGCACCCGGCGGCGCGGGCTGTCCAAATCGGCGGCATAAGCAGAGCGGGCCGCGCCTATGTCACAAAACCCTGCCGGTATCGGACGCAAAAGCGCGGCGATCCCGGCGCGCAGACCGGAAGAGGCCGTGCCTGTTGCATCGCGCGCCTGCGCGGGCAAGACCGCCTCTGTCCGGCCCGCATGACAGCCGCAGCCTTTGGCATCAGGCCGCATGGATCACATCCGCGAGGGCGCGGGCCATGGGGGCAAACATCGGATGATCGATGCCCAGATCGTGTAATTGCCAGTAATCTTCGTGCACATTGAAAAGTTGGTGGCTTCCATCCTCATAGCGGATCAGCCGGTGGTTACCCTTTCGGATCGCCACATTGCCCGCATAGAAGGATGGGATCCCCCGATCTGGATCCCGCGCGCCTGCCATCATCCGGCGCAAGGATCGGCCTTGCCATCCGCTGCGTGCGGGAATGCCGGCAAAATCAAGAACGGTTGGCCCCAGATCGACAAGCGCGACGGGGTCATCGATCTGCCGCGCCTGGGGGTCTTCGGGATCAAAGATCACAAAGGGCACGTGCAGCGATTGTTCCCAGAGTGTCGTTTTTCGAAAAAGGTTGCGGTTGCCAAGATGAAAGCCATGGTCTGCCACGACGATCACGATGGTGTTTTCGGCGTGCGGCGATTGAAGCAGCGCATCAAGGACCCGGCCAAGGTGATGATCGCCGTGGGTATAGGACGAAAAGTAGTTGCGGATGCTTTTTTGCCAGTAATCCTCATCCCGAAAATCCTCATTCTCGGGGATATTGGCCGTGACATAGGCATTATCGTTCAGATACCCCCCCCATTCGACGGGCCGAACCAGCCGGGTCGGATCGTACATTTCTTTGAACCGCGCAGGGGTAATGTGGGGGCCATGCGGGCTGACAAAGCCTAATTCCCGGTAGAAGGGTTGATCGCCTGCATAGGTCGACAGGAACTGGATCGTGGAGTCGGCCACCTGTTTGTCAAAGAAGAAATCGTCGTCTACGTAATCCAGTGCGCCGCGCCCGTTTCTGTGCCCACCAAAGGCTTTGGACCGTTTGCGCAACTCGCGCGGCAAGCGTGCATCGCTGGAAAAGCCTTTGCGCGCATCGGAATAGAGCACCGCATGTGGCCCACGGCGCAAAGTGGGCATGTGATGGATTTTGCCGCCAGAGGAACAGAAATACCCCGCCTGACGCAGGTCGTGGATCCAGCAGCTTTCAGCCGGGACCTTGTCAAAGACAAAGGTGGAATTGTCCGTAATGCCAAGGACATCCGGCATGTCCCCGGTCATCATGCTTGCGCGGGATGGTCCGCAGATCGGCGCCTGCGCATAGGCGGAATGAAAGGCCGTGGCGACGGAACAGAGCGCCTCCAGGTTGGGCAGGCGCAACGGTTCGCCAAAGGCCTTGGCATAGCGCCAAGGCGCGACGGCATCATCAAAACTGACCAGAAGGATGTTCTTTGACTTCTGGCGCATGCCGCCCCACCACTCCATTCACCGCAGACTCTTTGGCACTGGGCTGACCAAGCGGCCAGTTTCCCATGAAAACAGCTAGCATCTCCCCCGGAACCCAGCAACCGATTGGCTAGGCCAGCACGCCACGCAGGCTGTGTTGTACGGCCAGGAGCCGGTCCAGAAACCGCGCGGACAGGTCTGAGACCGCGCCATTCGCCGCAAGCCCCACATTCAACGCTGCCACAGCCTTGCCGCGCGGGTTGAACAGTGGCACGGCCAGTGAAAAGAGGCCCAACTCAACCTCTTGGTCGATGACTGCAAATCCCTGCGCGCGGATATGGGCCAGTTCCGCCATCACGGCCTCTGGATCGGTCAGTGTGCGCGGGGTGCGTGCGGGCAGGGGGCCTTGGCCCAAAAGCGCGCGGGCCTTGTCTTCGGGCAGGGCGGCCAGCAGGACCCGCCCCATGCTTGTGCAATAGGCGGGGAGGCGCGATCCGGGATTCAGCGCGATGGACATGACCTTGCGCTGCGCCGCGCGGGCCACATAGACGATCTCGGCCCCGTCGAGGATAGAGACAGAGGTGCTTTCGGCAATCTCCTCTGACAGCCGATCCAGATGCGGTTGAACGATCTGGGGCAGGGGCATGGCGGCGAGGCAGGCCGTGCCAAGCCGCAGCACCCGCGGGGTCAGGGTAAAGAACTTCCCGTCCCAATCGGCATAGCCTTCATGGGCCAGCGTCAGCAGGCAGCGCCGGGCGGTCGCGCGGTCCAGCCCGCTGGCCTCCGCTACTTCGGTAATGGTCTGGCGGGGGCGGTCGGCGGTGAAGGTTTCGATCACCACCAGCCCCTTGGCCAGCCCGCCCATGATGTCGCGCTCGGAAATGGTCATGGATACCCCATCTATCTTGTGCGATATGTCAACAAATATCGTATAACGCACAAACTCCATGGACGAAAGCCCCCCTGCTACCTAGCTTGCCCCCAAGGGGATGGCCCCGGCAGGAGGAACCAATGGACAAGACTTTGCCCGATCTTGCCACGGCGGTGGCAGGGATTGCGGATGGCATGACCATCATGATCGGGGGTGGCTCTGGTGCGCCGATCGAACTGATCCACGCGCTGATCGACCGTTTCATCGCCACGGGCCATCCCAAGGATCTGACGATCATCAACAACAATGCGGGCAATGGCCATGTGGGCCTTGCTGCCCTGATCGAACAGGGCATGGTACGCAAGCTCATCTGCTCCTTCCCCCGCTCGGCGGACCCGGTGGCCTTTACCGAACGCTATTTGGCCGGTCAGATCGAGTTGGAGCTTGTTCCCCAAGGC